>NZ_JSVA01000017.1:0-188342 GCF_001267955.1 Roseivirga seohaensis subsp. aquiponti | reverse complement strand
TAACGCTATTTCAGGACGGGACAATTCGATTAACAAAAAAGCCCTGTTTTCTTACGAATACAGGGCTTTTTAGTGAGATTAAACCTCGGTTTATTTATTCTCTGGACCAGTAGTTTTGTTAATCAAAACAGGTTGGCCAAAGCCTAATTGCTCCATTTTTTTCAACTGGGTTTTAGCATCGCCTACTACTAACCAAATCATTTTTTCTGGATCGAGGTATTCTTTAGCCAAACGCTGAATTTCCTCTACGGTCATATCTTTTACAATTTGTTGTCTCTCTTTTACATAGTCAGCACTCCAGCCGTACTCACTCATGTTTTCGAGCATATTTAGTTTAGCACCCGCAGTTTCAAAAGCCCTTGCTCCACTTTTAATCATAAAGCTTTTGGTAGTTTCAAGGTCTTTTTCCGTGTAAGTCTTCCCGTAGTTGGTCAGTATGTCTTTCACTAATTGAGATGATTCATAACTTACATTGGTTCTTACTCCACTTGAGATGGTGAAAGCGCCCCGGGTTTTGCTGCCTGAAAAACCAGATCGAATGCCATAAGTATAGCCTTTGTCTTCTCTTAACTCTTGGGTTAACCTAGAGGCAAAACCGCCACCGCCAAGAATATAATTCATTACCGTAGCAGGGTAGTAATCTTCGTCTGTAACGGCTAAAGCTGGGTAACCAAAGTTTAATACAGACTGTTTTGCGTCTGGAATATCAAAGAAGTAAACAGTGGCTTCAGTGGGTCTTGCCGGTGGGTCGTAAGTTGGAATTTGCACCGCTTTAGCTTCCCACTTAGAGTTCAAGTCGCGCAAAGAAGTCATTACACCAACTGTATTAATATCGCCTACAACATGCAATTTGGCCACGGAAGGAGAGATATAACTATCGTAGTATTTCTTCAAATCTTCCATAGTGATTTCATTCACCGACTCTACAGTACCCAAAATATTTTGAGCTCTGATATTCCCTTCGCCATAAATTAAGCGATTATAAGCGTTTTGAGCTACAGAGTTTGGGCTGGCTTCTTGTTGTCTGATTCTGGAAATAACGGCTTGTTTGGCTAATTCAAATTCGCTGGCGTCCCATCTTGGTTCCAACAAAATCTCTTCCATCAAGTCAATTACCGCGTTGTAGTTACGTTTTAAAGTATTTACCGAGATATTGATGCTCTCTGTTGATGCCGATACTCTGATGGAAGCACCAAGTTGCTCGATGGCTTCTTCTAGCTGGCCTGTTATTTTAGATGCAGTGCCTTTAGTCATCATTTGTGCGGTAAGGTTGGCTACTCCGCCTTTGTTCGGGTCGTCCAATAATTGGCCACCATCAATCACCAAATTGAGTTGAACTAGCGGAACTTCCTTACTTTCAATTCCATACACCTTAAGTCCGTTTTCAAGTGATTCTTGCCATACTTCAGGAGTTTTTACTTCTGGGGCATTGCCACTTGGAGGCTCTTTAGAACGATCGAATGTAGAAGGCGTTTTTTCGTAGGTAGCTGCAATTTTAGGGTTGAAATCATCTTCGGCACCTTCAACGATTTTTTCTTCTACCACTTCGGCCATTTCAGAATTTTCTAGAGCTAAATCTTTTTGTCCTTTTGGTACAAAACTGGTCGCGATATAATTTTTGTCTTTGATGTATTTGTTGTAGGCATTCATTACATCTTCAGTAGTTACAGCAAGAATATTCTCAATGTCTTTGCTAATAAAGCCTGGGTCGTTGGCGAAAATGTTGTATTGCGCCAATTGAAACCCCTTGCCTAAAACACTTGAAAGACTATTATAAAAGCCTGTTTCTTGCCCTGCTTTAATTCTTTCTAAATCTTTTTGTGGAATGCCTTCTTTTTCAAACTTGGCGAATCCTTCTTCAATCGCTGTTAACACTTCGTCCAAATCCGTATCGGCAAAAGCCCTTACAGAAACTTGTAACTGACCCGCTAATTCAGAGGCTTGGTTATACATGCCTACACCAGAAGTTAGTTTCTTGTTTTCCACCAAAACTTGGTTTAACGGAGCTGATTTACCATTAGAAAGATAATTGCTTAATACATCCAGTGCGTAGGCATCAGCACTGTATTGCTCTACGGTAGGCCAGGTTAAAGTAAGCGCAGGCACACGGGCAAAATTATCTTCGTGATATAGCCTTTTAGTTACCGCTACTTTTCCCGGACGAGGAGAGAGCGGTTTAACTGGTTCACCCGTAGGGATTTCATCAAAATACTTTTTCACCCAAGCTTTGGCTTGTTCAGGGTCAAAATCACCTGCAATGGTGAGCGTTACATTATTTGGTACGTACCAACGGTTGAAAAAATCTTTTACATCTTGAAGCGTAGCATTTTGTAAATCTTCTAACGAACCGATAACCTGCCAGTTATAAGGATGGTCTTCTGGGTAAAGGTTTTTATCGATTACGTATGAAGTATGGCCATAAGGCTGATTGTCAACTCTTTGTCGTTTTTCGTTTTTAACTACTTCTTTTTCTTTGGCCAATACGGGTTCGGTTACGGTGTTAATAAACCAACCGAGTTTATCAGCCTCAGCCCAAATCATTTTTTCAAGCGCATCGTTGGGTACGGTTTGATAATAATTAGTACGGTCTCGACTGGTAGAACCGTTTGCGCCTGAGCCCCCAATTCGTGCACTCATTTTATCAAGTCCACCTTTACCTAGGTTTTCAGACTCTAAGAATAATAAGTGTTCGAAAAGGTGGGCAAATCCAGTTCTTCCCTCCACTTCCCTTGCAGAACCCACATGGGCAGTAAGGGCCACCGCTACAACAGGGTCGGATTTATCTACATGAAGAATGACCTGAAGGCCATTGTCGAGGGTGAATTTTTCATAATCGACTTTAAAATCGACTTTCGGAACTTCGCTTTTTTGGGTACAAGCAAAGGCTGATAAGAGTAATACAGCTACTAGGGTTATTTTTTTCAACATAGTTGTTAAATTATTTAGTACCGATAGTTAACTAAATAATCTGCTCAAAGCAATTTTGAGCACTATGTATGGTGTAAAATATACCTAATTAAATTTCGGTTGAAATTGTCTTGGACGCCTTTCAGTATAGCCCTTCTTTAATTGAAAATAAAGAATTGAACCCATCACAGGGGAGAAAAGAATAATCGAAAGCCATATTAAATTGGCTCTGCCCGACTTAAACCTTGATTTAGACAAGTCTAACAAGGCCCAAGCCCATAATACTATAGCAAGCAAAATTACTGCGGGAACTAATATGTCAGAGATTTCCATAAGAACAATTTAACTATTTATGATTGAATAGCAAGTGTGTTTAGGAGGATTGCCTAAATATTTATTTTCCGAATACCTCTTTTGAGGTACATCGCAAGGTTTGTTATGTACTATATTTGGAAACATGAAATGGCTAGTTATTGAACTATTGTATTGATTGAATTAATTCATCATTTATAAAAGCTTTGACGACTGACTTGTTTCTATTTTTAGAATTTTTTATCAACTCAACCAAATTACTATGAAACGATTTACCCTTGGTAGCGCAATGCTTATTGTGTTGACTACCTGCTTTTTATCTTGTAAACCTACAAAGGAAGAGGCTACTGTTCTAATTCCTGAGTACGTTGTAAATGTTACACAAGTAACACAACAAAATGCCCCAGCATTGCAATCTTATGCACATGGTGTAAATGGAGCTGATTGGTTACTTTTTGCAGGTAGAACTAATCGAATTAATGACGATGGTGGACTACATGACTTGAATGCCAATTACACGAATACTTCTTTTTTACCGCTTTCGTATAATGACGACATCTTCGTTTATAATGTAGAAAAGGATGAAGTTTCAGCCTTATCATTTAATGAAATGGTGAGTGAAATCAGCAGTTTTACACCTGCCAGTGGTTCAACCGATGCCGCTGCAATTACCGCGTTGATCCCTCAAATTGCTTCAGCTTTAAAAGCTAATGGAACAGTATTTAGAGCTACTAATCCATTGGTAATGCAAGAGGGAGAATATATGTATGTAGTAGGTGGTTATGGTACTCCTTTGGATCAGACAGACAATGGGAATGCCTACATTACCTTTGACCAGGTGGCTAAAATTAATGTGCCGTCTATGATTAATGTGATCAAGGGAGATTTGAATGCATTGACTTTGGCTGATTGGCAAAGTTTAGTCGCCTTTGGTAGAAGCGGAACGATAGACCCCATTGTCATTAATGGTAAAACAAAACAGGTGGTCACAGATGGGAAATTGGTGAGCACTGGAGGTGAGTTGTTTAAAATAGGATCTACTTTCTATTTGGCTGGGGGGCATAACTTTACAGCCAACAGTCAGCAATATGTAGATGCTGTTTATCCTTTTACAATGTCTGTATCAGCAAGCAACCCTTTGGCCTTAGATATTACTGTTAGTGCACCAATTACAGATGTGCCGACTACAATTGGAACGCCAGCTGCAGATGCTACTTCTAAATTTAGAAGAAGAGATGGACCAATTGTTTCGGCCTTGTACATGGACTCTAATAAGAACCTGACCGAAGGCTTAGCCTTTTATGGAGGCGTTTTTCAGCCTGACAGCGTGGTGATTGTAAATAAGGATACCACAAGCTATTTGCGTGCATGGAACACCGCTATTTACGTAACGCCTAGTTTGTCAGCTAAATACACGATTGATTCAGACTACAATCAGAAGAACTTTAACGTGTACGCTTGTGCAGATTTCGAACTTTATGATGCTGTGTCAGGTACTGTGAGTACGTTTTTAATGGGCGGAATTGGTGATGGTACCTACCAAGGTCCACAGACACTTTCTCCTTTTACCAATAGCCTTACTCAGGTGCGTTATGATTTGAGCACTGGTAAGAGCACTCCAAAAGTAATTGATCAGAATATTTTTGGAGGTAGTTCATTTTATGGTGCCGAAACGGAATTCATTTTTAACAGCAGTCAGCCTATTTCATTTATGACGGTGAATGGTGACGCGACTGAAGTGATTGACGCAGATAAGACTTTCCAAGAAGGACAAGGCTTCGATTTGGGCTTTATTTACGGAGGTATTGAGGCTTTTGAGAATACTCCAGGTACTTTTGGGAGAGGGAAATCCGCTGCTTCTAGTAAAATCTGGAAGGTAACGGTGACTAAGAACACTGTAAACAATTAGAATATTCATCTTAGTTTAGAACCCTCCAAAAGTTAAAAATACAACCTCTGTTTGTACCTTTTTATCAGATAAAAAATGGGTAATAACTTTTGAAGGGTTGACTAAGGTTGTTTAATTCTGACAGTATATAACAGAGATTTTTCTGCCATATTGAAGAGCCTTTGAGAGTAATCTCAAGGGCTTTTTTTATGCACCTTGCTGAATAAGTGAAATTATGGCTTTGGCCTTTACCATACATTCTTCATACTCTTTTTCGGGTATGGAATCGTAGGTAATGGCACTTCCTGCTTGAAAGGAATAGGTCTTTGATGCACTGTTTAAAAATAGACTGCGGATCAACACATTAAAATCGAAATTTCCATTGGGGCTAATATAACCAGCGGCTCCAGAGAAAGCACCACGCTTAGTACTTTCGTATTGTTCAATAAGCTCCATCACTTTTACCTTTGGTGCACCCGTCATACTGCCCATAGGAAAAGCATTTTTAATCACATCAAAAGCACTCACATCTTCTCGCTTTTCTGAAACAATGGTGGAAATCATTTGATGCACCTGCTGGAAAGAATAGATACCGAAAATCTCTTCTACTTTAACGCTTCCTATTTTAGACGAACGTGCCAAATCATTTCGGACTAAGTCCACAATCATCATGTTTTCCGCCAATTCCTTTTCGTCTGATCGAAGCTCATTTCTTAATGCCTCATCTTCAGTTGTAGATTTTCCTCTAGGGCGTGTGCCTTTAATGGGTTGTGAAATGATTTTATCGTCTTCCTTTTTTATAAACCTTTCTGGCGAAGCCGATAGAATATAGTGCTCATCATGTTTTTGAAAGCATGAAAAAGGGCTAGGAGAGAACTGATTCAGGGCTAAGTAAAGTTGGACAGGATTTATGTTTTCAATTTCACCATGAAACTCCTGACAGAAATTGATTTCGTAACAATCGCCTTCTTCAATATGTTGGCGTAGCTTTTCAATAATGTCCAAATAAGCTGCTTTCGTAATGCTGGCTTGTGGTGCATTTAGTTTGCTTTGTGACGAATTGATTTCCGTTTTTTCAATTTGCCCTAAAACATCTTCTTCCGACCAAATCTCAATTTCGTTTCCTTTAAAGAACAAAAGGTGTTGAGGTTCGAAAAATGAGATTTCGGGGAATTGAACATGATCGGCATTCTTGCTCGATAAATCTTCAGTATCGTTTTTTAGGTCGTAGCCTAAATAGCCAAACAGCCATTTGTTTTGGTGGAATGCGAAAAGCGCCTCAAAACGATCTTTTTCATTCGGTTTAAAAATACGCTTAACACCAACGGCCAATATTTCATTAAAACCTTGATAAGGGTAAGAAATTCCGTTGGATTGAAAATAAGCACAATGCGAGAACCCATTTGCCCAGTGCAGGGCCTTTTCTAAGAATTGCGGTTTGTTATTAATGGAGGTTGTTTTCAATGCGTTTTACTAAAGCGATGCAAAGTTAGTAAAGCAATGTGCATAAAAAAGGGAGCCAAAAGCTCCCTCATTATTCTGTTTCAATTTTTATTAAAGTGAAGCCTTTGTTCCTGCTTCAAGCTCAAAACCTACATTTACAGTATTGTAAAGAAATTTGTCTTTTGCTTTATCTACAGCAGAAGCTTCATCGCCATAAGTTAAATTCCACTCAGTTCTGTCAATGTTAAAATTAGCAATAGCCTTTACCACGCCATTGTTAATGCTTACAGAAGCAGGGAAAGTGATGTTTTTTGTAGTTCCTCTCATGGTTAAGTTACCAGAAATAAAGTGAGTAGGATTTTCTACCATTACTTCGCTTAAAGTAGCCGGAGTAAATTCTGTTTCGAATTCTTCTTTGTCAGCCTCTAAATTTTCGGCCATATAAGCTGTAACACCAGTTAACTCAAAAGTAGCTTCAGGGTAAGTAGCTTCATCAAAGAAATCAGAACTCATTAAGTGTGTTTCCAAGTCTGTTGCTCCTTTAGAACCGGCCATATCCAAATTCTTCAAAGAACTGATGTCGATAGTGAAATTACCGCTTACGATTTCATTGTTGCTTAATCCAATTTGGCCTTCTGTTAACTTAATTGTGCCATTGTGTTTTCCCGCAGGCTTACTTCCAATCCAAGTAATCACACTGTTTTCAGTATTGATGGCCAATGTAGTTGCGTTTTCGGCAGAAGCTACAGCTTTTGCATCAGATGTTTCAACTGTTTTTTCCTTCGGTCCACAAGCTGCTACAAGTAGAACAGCGGCTAGAATTGACAAAGTCGATTTCAAAGTTTTCATTTAGTTTAATTAATTATTGTTAATTGCTTTTCAAGATGTAACAGGTAATCGATTTACTACCCATTTTGTTTATCGAATGCAAAACTACATCAGGAAGCTATAAGTTCAATGTATGTACATATAATTTTATTCAATGGCAGTAATTAAGGCAGTAAAGGGCGTAAAGCCTGTTTTTGGTGAGAAATGTTTTTTGGCAGACAATGCTACGATAGTGGGCGATGTGCACATGGGCAATAATTGCAGTGTGTGGTTCAATGCGGTAGTGAGAGGAGATGTTTGTCATATTGAAATCGGAGATAATTGCAATATTCAAGATGGAGCGGTGATTCATGGCACTTTAAATATGTCGAAAACCGTGTTGGGCAAAAATGTAAGTATTGGCCATAATGCCATTGTGCATGGTTGTATTGTGGAAGACAATGTGCTAATAGGAATGGGCGCTATTGTAATGGACAATGCTGTAATTGGCACAGGTTCTATGATTGCGGCCGGGGCGGTAGTGTTGGCCAATACCGTTATTGAACCTAATTCACTTTATGCAGGAACACCCGCTAAAAAAATCAAAGAAATAGATGAACGACTAAGAATGGTAATCGATAAAACGCCTGAAAACTACATTATGTACAGTGGTTGGATCGAAGATCTTCCAAACCCATGATCATTCATTTATTCTTGTGCCTTTTTCAAAAAATAAATTACCTTGAAGTATGATTTCTCTACCTTCAAAGGGCGAATACGACCCTTTTTATCAGACCTACATTAGCCAACTAGAAGGCCAAAATGTTTTAGATCGCATTAGCGCACAGAAAAGCGAAGTAACCGAATTATTTAACTCCATTTCTGAAGAGAAATCGAATACGGCTTATGCTGAAGGAAAATGGACAATTAAAGAGGTTTTGAATCATATCAATGATGTAGAGCGTATTTTCACGTACCGTGCTTTGGCCATTGCCAGAGGCGACAAACAAGCACTTCCGGGCATGGATCAGGATTCATATCAGGAAGCAGCCACCAACCCTTCTCGTCCACTAGCCAGCTATTTGGCCGAATTTGAGGCCATTCGGGCGGCTTCCATTTTGTTATTTGAAAACCTTAGGGAAGAGGAAACTATGGCGGAAGGAATTGCCAGTGGTAATAAGGTAACAGTTAGGGCGCTTGCCGCCATGACAGTAGGACATGTAGCTCATCATATTCAAATCATCAAAGAAAGGTATTTATAATGTTTATCATCGATCCCAACTTCAATTACCCTAAAGAGACAGAATCTAGAGTATTGATCCGTTTTCAGGATTGCGACCCGCTTCGTCATCTGAATAACGCCAAATATTTCGATTATTTTTTCAATGCCAGAGAGGATCAAGTTCCGAAAATTTATGGGGTTGAAATGCGGGAAATCATCAAATCATTCGATGCCGTTTGGGTAGTGTATAATCATCATATTGCCTACCTAAAACCAGCAAATATGGCCGAATGGGTTAGAATAGTGAGCAGGGTGATTTGGTATAACAAAAACACTTTGGTTGTGGAATACTGTATGTACGATGACTCCAAAAGTTATTTGAAAACCTTGATGTGGACTACCTTTAAGTACGTAGGAATGAACACCAGTAGAACGGTAGAGCATTCAGAAGAAGTAGAAGCTTATTTAAAGGCGATATTATATCCTGGTGTAGATTATCATTCTGGCAAATTTGACGAACGCGTTTATCAAGTTAAGAATGAGACTCGCTCAATTTTTTGATTTCTCAAAATAGAAGATTATCTTATTAAAGATTCGGACTGGCTATTATCTTGCCACCTCAAAATAGAACTGTTAATTTATTAGTACCGTAGCCATGGAAAATCAAGGGTTTGATCCAAAGGAAATCGAAAAGTTTAAGGCCAAAATTAAGGCCACAGGAAATTCATATGTTGTAATCGATTCGGAAGATAATTCGGACGATTATATGAACTTCAATTTTGTAGGATCCTATGATGGTAGAGAAGTAGTGTTTGATGTAGCACTTTATACCTTGAAGATTCAGCATGCCAGCGAAATTTATGAATTGGCTGAACATGAAGCGGCTAAGAAATTCCCTGAGTACAAAGCCATTGCTTACGAAGAAGACGAAAATGGTGATATAGCTCCGTTGGGTGATTTGGAAGAAGAAATAGGGCTATATATGGCCGAGGTAATGGAAGAACTTGAGGAAGAAGATGCTGTCAAAGTTCAAGAACATGTAGATATTGATGAAAATATCGACTTTGGTGTAGGTTTAGATGTAGGCTTGAATGTAGACAAAATCACGCATGAAGTGATTGAGAAATTCATTAAAGACTTTACTAACGATACCCTGGAACTTGACCCAACTTACTTCTCTTTCCAAATGGATAATGAGGACGATGAAGATGACGAAGAATAAGAATTGATTCTTTACTAACCATAGAAAATCCCTAACAGTCGCTTGGTCGACTTTTAGGGATTTTCCTTTTTATCAGCTTTGCAACAAACAATTTAGTTCGGTTTTTACTTTTTGCAGTATGTTAAAAATAGCCTGGAAAGATATTTACGCGCACGTTTTACCAGCAAATCATCGCTTTCCGATGGAAAAGTATACGCTGCTACCCGAACAGCTTTTATATGAAGGCACCATTTCTGAAAGCAATTTATTCACTCCAGAACTACTGAGCGAAACGTCTATTATTCGTACTCATAATACCGACTATTGGAATAAGTTGAAGACACTCTCCTTATCTAGAAAAGAAGAACGGAAAACGGGATTTCCACTTTCGGCAGCTTTGGTCGAAAGGGAGCGTGTAATTATGCATGGTTCGGTAATGGCCGCACGCTATGCCATTGAAAATGGAGTTGCTATGAATTTAGCAGGTGGTACGCACCATTCGTTTACCGACAGGGGAGAAGGCTTTTGTTTACTGAATGATATTGCCATTGCTGCCCATGATTTGCTAGATAATGGATTAGCTAAGCAGATTTTAGTAGTGGATTTGGATGTGCATCAGGGTAATGGAACCGCCCAGATATTTGAGAACGAACCAAGGGTTTTTACTTTTAGTATGCATGGGGCTGCCAATTATCCATTGCACAAAGAAAAATCAGATTTGGATGTTGGGCTTAAAGATGGAACGGATGATAATACTTATTTGAGCTTATTAGATGCCAACCTAAAAGCCTTAATGGATACTGTTCATCCTGATTTTGTTTTCTTTCAGAGCGGAGTAGATGTTTTGGCGACCGACAAACTAGGGCGTTTGGGAATGACCCTTCAAGGTTGCAAGCAGCGCGATAGGGTTGTGCTAGAAACTTGCAAACAAAACGATATTCCGATTATGGCTTGTATGGGTGGTGGCTATTCCGAAAAAGTAGCCCATATTGTTGAAGCCCACGCCAATACCTTTCGCTTGGCGCAAGAAATCTTTTTCTAGGTGAAAGGACAGCATCCTTGATTGATAAGTGCTCAGGTTCTGCCTAATCAAAGAGCTTGCGACAGGGGCTTATTTTTAGCATAACGCTCATTTTTTTTGTCATTGCGAGAAGCAGGCTTCGCGTTAGCGAAAGGCTGTGACGCGGCAATCTGTCTGGTGTTCATTACGACCATTAGAATGTAAATAAGTTAATTATTGGACCCCGTTATTGAAGAATATTAACAAGGAACTTGGAACGAACGGATTGCCGCGTCATGAAACCTTGTTAACACAGGTTCCATTTCTCGCAATGACGCTCCGAATGAGCAACAGCCTAGACCTTGATTAGCTAGCAAATCAACCCGTATTCACTTACTTCTTTTTGGTACTTCGGTAGAAGTAATTAATGCCGTCAGAATTGCTTTCACACTTAACTAATCAAGTGCGCACCTATACCAGTGTGTTATAAGTGCAAATAGAAGCAGATAAGCTCACTTCTGACCTATAAGTAACAAAACTAAAGCTTATTCACCTTAACAACTTTATACACTTTTTCGCTTTCTGAATTTGCTTCTTTTAGTGAAAAATGGATGCCTTCTTCGGTTACAAAAGCATTGTTTAAAGCCACTTGATTTATTAATTCTTCAGGTAGCTTAATGACTCCTGATTTTTTGGTTTTGGTATCAAAAACTATCAATGAAGCCCCAAATACTTTTGGTGCTTCTTTATTGGTTTCTGGGTTAATTCTAGGTTTGGTGCCATGTACCAATACCCTGTAAATCATCTGTTTGTCCGGACTAGTATACAAATTTCCTACAAAATGAGGTGGCTGAGTAGGATTGGGGCCAATAGAAACACTATTTTCGGTTCTGGTAACAATAGATAACATAAAAAAGCCATCTAAGTCGGTGGATTTAATCTCTGGATCTCCGGCAAAGTAGGCTTCTTTAAACTCGCTATTTTCGAAATAATAAAGGCTGTCGCTTATTTGCGAAGTTCCGTATAGGTTTTGATCGTTTCCGGCAAAAAAGAAGGCTAGCGAGGTAATGCCTCCTGTTTTCGCCATTTCTCTAGTTCTCTCGGCTTTTTCTTCAAAGTCAGGTAGAATGGTTCTTTCATCTAAATAATACTTTTCTACTTCTCCTTTCTCAAAATCAAAATTGGCCCTTAACCAACTAGTATCTCCTTCAGCAGTTACAAACGAGGTGTTCGATGTGTAGAGCTTTCCATCTTTAAAAGAAGTGCTAGCGTCCAAAGAAAGTCTGGAGTCACTAAATGAGAAATTCTCATGAGATTTGACTCTTTTGAGCACTTCGCCTTCTTTGTTGATTTTATAATAGAACTGCATTGTGTTGACGAAAATATTGTCAAAATCATGCACCCAATATTCAAAGAAGCCATAAGGATAGATGATTTCGTTGGGGCCATCTGCGGCAAGTTTAATTTTGTGGGCGATTTCACCTGTTTTATAATTGTAAAAATAGAGGTGTCGATTAGGTCGATTGAAGAAGCTATAATAGCCCACGCCATCTACAACAACATATTTGGCATAAATTCCATCAACAGAAGTTTCGTCATCCAGCATAAAGACTTTATCTTCTAGCTGGGTCAGTTCGTAACTTACATTTCCTGCCTCTGATTCTTTATTTGAAGAAGTGCCACAAGCGGATAAGATGAATAATAATACAATTAAGAGTGTGTTGACCGAGTTTTTCATAAGTAAATTTTAACCTTCAGTTAATTCGTTTTCTTCTTTTTCGTCTGGTGAAAAGCGAGCGATTAACATTGGGCTTAAAATACAGGCAATTCCAATCACAGTCAAAAAAGTATTTTTTTCAATGAAATTCATAACTATTAAGTATATACCGCAGGCTATAAATATGCCTTTCAGCCATTTGTTTGTCCATGCTAATCCAGCAATAAAATAGCCGATACCTAGTAAGCAGAACATGCTGGTATTGAGAATTTGATTGACCTGATCACTGAAATTGAGAAACCAATTCAATACTTTCCCAATCAATACCGAGAACAGCGCTAGTTTAAAAATGATCAAGGCTAAATTTTTCACACTTTAAAATAGTTTATTCATGTTTGAACTGCTACACATTATGAGATTAATTTGTTGCTAGTGGTAAGAGGGCAATCAGTGTTAAGTATCGGTTAAAAACCAATTTGTTATTCATTCTCTATGCAATCGAGGATGAGGTGGGCAGTTCTTCACTTTTGTACACCAAAAAAAAGACCTGCAATTTCTCGCAGGTCTTTCAATTTAGTAGGTGTTATTTCTAATTAATTACCGTCAGGTAAATCCATATCTACATTGGTTCTGTAGTCGCCTAGCAAATGTTCTGCAAAGAAATACCACATCAATTTTTCGTAGTAGCTTCTCTTGCTGCCGCCATAACCATGCCTTGAACCCGGTATTGGCATATAATCGAAACGCTTGCCCGCTTTCATCAGCTCGTCAGCTACACGCATACTATTGGCAGGATGTACGTTATTGTCAATTGTACCGTGAGTAAGTAAAAGATGTCCTTTTAAATTACTGGCTAAAGATTGGTTGGTTTTTACTTTTCCATCCCAAGTAACTGTGGTGGTTTCGTTACCATCTTTATCTTTTTTCGTTTTCTCCTTTTTAATCACACCATTGTGCGTTTCGCCCCACCATTTATTATAAATGTTGTTGTCGTGATTACCGGCAGAAGAAGCCGCAGCAGTATAAAAGTTAGGGTAGGTAAGCAAAGCCGCAGTCGACATAAATCCACCACCTGAGTGACCGAAAATACCTACATGGTCAAGGTCGATCCACTCGTGCCTTTCAGACAATTGCTCCAAAGCACGCTTATCATCTGCCAAAGCATAATCTCTTAAGTTCTGCCATCCGTAAGTGTGGTAGTATTTAGAACGCATTGGCGAACCTCCTCTGTGGCCCATACTTACTACAATAAAGCCCAATTGCGCCATGGCAGTTTGGTAACCACCAGTAATGGTAAAATCATTCGTAAACGATTCTACTTGTGGGCCAGGGTATACATAAGAAATGATTGGGTACTGACGCGTAGAATCAAAATCGAAAGGTTTGAACATTACACCGTAAAGGTCAGTAATGCCGTCATCAGCTTTCATAGTAAAACGCTCCGGTTTTTTCCAGCCAGCTTGCTCTAATAAACTCAAATCAGCAGTTTCTAACTGCATAATTACGTTTCCGTTGTTGTCTTTCAGGGTTGAAGTTGGGGTAACATCTACCGCTGAGTTATTATCGATGTAGAACTTATTAGATTCTGACATGCTGATTCTATGATTACCGTTTTCAATAGAAAGGGCTTTAAAGCCTGAGCCATCAAAATTCGATTTGTATATCAAGGAATAATAAGGGTCGATGCCTTCTTCTTTACCAAAAGCTTCGAAATACACTTTTCTTCCCAGTGTATCAACGCTCTGTACTCGTCCAGTTACAAAATGTCCACTGTTCGTGATTTTATTTTTCATCGCACCAGTTTGGCCATCATATAAATAAAGCTGCCCAAAGCCAGTTCTTTCCGACCACCAGATCAATTCTTTTCCTTCTTCAAGAATAATCAATTGCTGATAATCCCAGTTGAAATAAGGGTGATCTACATCTTGGAATAACACTTTCAGTTCACCATTAGCAGTATTTACAACGCTCACATCAAGAGTGTCGCTTGTACGGTTCATCCTCGTCAAGAAAAGCTTGTCAGAAGTTTCGCCTGGCAAGTATGCACTAATAGTTTGGTCAGTGTATTTGTCAATATCAACGATGATACGCTCTCTCGTTTTTGGATCGAAAATCTCTAATTGCTCTTGCGGAACATTTTGGTCGCCCGGCATGGCATATTTGTAAACCTCTAATTTCGGTCTCGGATTGCTTAACTCATTGATTACAAAAAGCTCTTCTACTTTTCTAGAGTCAGAGCGGTTAACGAAGAATTTTGCTTCGTCTTTAAACCATCTTACTCTCGCTCTTGTACGTTTGTCTTTTGTGGTATCACCAGCATCGCCAGCGTAGCTAAACCATCTTTCGCCATCTTCAGTCAGTTGAATTTCGGTAGAGTCAGCATCGTCTGCCATCATCATGTACAGGTTATGATTTTTAGCGAAAGTGATGTAGGTGCTGTCTGGAGAATAAGAAGCCCAGTTGTTTCTTTTCTTACGCTTTTCTGTAGAATCACCTTTAGAAATTACCTTGGTGTTTAAGTTGAAATGGTAGTCGATACTGTCTACCATAAACTTAAGCGTAGTATTGTCATCCTCTAATTTCAAAGCCTTTAAGTCAAGGTCGTTGTGGTTCCAAGGCTTGCGGGTAAGTTCGCTCAATTGTGCTGCAAAGTCCTTGTTGTCGAACATTTGAGTTTTGGTTTTCTTTACCGGATCTACCACATAGAATTTCTTTCCAGAAGTAGTGGTGTACGTGTACCAAAATTTGTCGCTGTCTTTAAACCACTGCGGAGAAACGCGAGTGCTTTTCAGCATTTTGCTCAAGTTATCTGAGCTAAACTTTTCCGCTGCTTTAAAATCAGCTTTGTGCTGCTGTGCCGAAAGCTGTATAACAGCTAGGGTGAGCAGGAGGGTTAAAATCTTTTTCATGCATGTAAGGTTGTTTGTGCCAATAATAACCCCAAAGCATCTGAAATACAACGGCTTTATTTTACACTCACTATTGAAGGGATAAGCGGAAGGGTGCTGTAAGAATTACATTGAGATGTTAAAACTGGACGAGACACAAACCTGTCACCTCACTAGCCCTCATCTGCTCCTTCGCTGAAGCTTCGGGCGCAAGAGAAGGGAGGGAATGCCTTAGTGGTTACTTAGAATTTCAGTAGCTTAATATTAGCGCGGTACTATTCCCCTCTACTAAGAGGGGTTAGGGGAGTGTTTACATTAAGCAACCTGAAAATTGTTTAACCGCAAAGGCTTCACAATAGCGCAACGTTAAATACTTCGTCATTGCGAACCTGCCAAAGTTTTTCGAAGTGAGAATATTGACGTGAAGCAATCTCACCGCTAAATTGATTGACCATTAAGATTGCTTCGTCACCTTTCTTTGCTAACGCCAGAAAGTTTTCTCGCAATGACGGTAAACGCAAACTTTGTTGGCTATCAAATACCAAATGCCCAATAGATATTACTGTTATATAAGTTATTTTCGCTAATCTTATAGCTTGTTAAAAGGTGCGTATAGCACATCGTATTTGATGGCTATCCGTCACTTTTATGCAATTATATATCGCTATACGGCATGTTTGTGGCTGATAGCTAACGTTGGCATTCATGCAGAAAAAACTTCTACCAGACAAATGAGTCGATTTGAAAGGTCCATAAAACTTGCTTTTGACAAAATTTCAGGTGAAATACTTGAAGCTGATGAAGTCTTTAGCGAGACCAAGGAGTCGTTTCAAACTAGAAAGCAATATCACGAAAACAAGCTCAATTTATCTTGTTGTGAATGCGAGCAGGAGTTAATGGTCTCAGGCAGTAAATTCGACCGTCTCCATTTTAAACACAAACCAGGACATTCTTTTTGTATTCTTTCTGACGGACAACTAACACCAAAGGAACAAGACGTATTCACCAAAATACTAAAGAATAAGGAAAGTGAACGGCACATTGAGCTAAAGACCAAGATTGGCAACATGTTAAAGGATGTTGATGGAGTAGATTTAGAAAGCATTGCCATAGACAACAAATTTATTTCACGCAATGGCGAAAAAAGACGACCAGATGTTTTTTGTAATTACAAAGGCCAAGACATAGTCTTTGAAATCCAATTATCCGAATTGTCTTTAGGTTATATCCTTAGCCGATATGAATTCTACAAAAAGAACCAAATGTTTCTCATTTGGATACTTGATGATTTTGACATTCACAACCAAGGCACTCTTGAAAGAGATATAAAATACTTAACCGAATATGAGAATTTTTTTAAGCTTGATGAATCCTCTAATACTCTCAAACTGCTATGCGAGTACAAATATCCATTCTTAACAGATGACAATCGTCTACTAACAAAATGGCTAAAAAAACCAGTTGCACTTTCACAGCTTCAATTTGACACAAATGTTTACCAAGTATTCTACTATAACTTTGGTAACAATAAAACCAAAACAGAAAAAAAGCAAAAAGTCCGAGAAGCTGAATTACTTGAACTTGAGCGTCAAAAGCAAGAAGAACTAAGACTTAATAAAGCAAGAGATAAAGCCCACAAGATAATTAATGGCATTAAGAACCTTAGAAAGGCTAAACATTTATCCTATGACGGGATAAGGATGCAAATAGATGAGCTTTGTCCTTTTGAACTTAAAATGCTGAATGAAATACTTGGACTCAAAGAACGAGAAACACCGATTATTAAATGGATAGAAAAAGCTAAAAGAGAAGATTACCAATTCATTGAGTTTTTAATTGACTGTGAAAAAATTGAAAAGGATTTAAATGAAATGTCCTCAGACGGTTTTACAGCTTTTCAAGCTATAATAGGTAACGATGAGTTTGCTTTTCATGAAAAAAAAATCCTTCTTAAAAAAATGCTTGAGTATGGCTACGAGTTAAAATTCAACGACTTAAGCAAGCTTAAACAGCTAATTGATGACTCCGAAGAAATTTTTCTTTTTGAACAAAGTAATGCACTCGCTAACAGAAGGTTGACTCCAAAGATATTTGAGCATTCAAAAATCATTTTTATTGTGGAGTCTGCAAAGAGACATGAACTAATTCATTACAAATACCCCAAGAACATTTGGATTCAATTAGCGAATACTGCTATCGAGTATTACAAAGAGTATTGGGATTATATAGAATCAGCATTTAAGCACTACCAGATTTGGGACAAGGTGGAAAAGGCAGATACAACAGGGAAATTCAGGAAGAAGGTTCAGAATTATTATATGACAATGCCCGAACAGAATTACGAGCTTGACGAATTAATCAACGAACTGTATCCTGAAATCTATAAATCATAAAATAAAAAGCACAAAATGCCAACAAAAGCTATACTTAATGAGGGTTTGAGAGCTAAATTGAAAGTAAATGAATATTAACATACATATTGGTAGGCAGACAGTGAAGTGCTTTCTATTCCCGCACTACGCATAGCCAAACCGTCAAACAAAAAAAGCACCTCTCGGTGCCTTTCAATTCTTCATCTTCATTAAGTTCGTTTCACCACTTAATTGGCATTTCTGCAATGGTGTTCTCCCAGCCTACCATCAGGTGAGTACCGCCTTCCACTTCTTTAAACACCATAGAAAGGTATTCGATTGGTTCGTCAGACTTGCTTACTGGGCCATCAACTCTCGCTACTTCTTTGCTGTCTTTCAAAGTGTAATTTCCCCAAGTGTTGAGTTTGCTGTGTAATACAAAAGTCCATTTGTCGGTATTGGGGATTGCAAATAGGGTATAGGTTCCTGCTTTTACTTTTGCAGTGCCAACTGTTACATCTTGGTAAAAAGTGATTTCATTGGCTTCGTTAGCGCCTAAACGCCACATTTGGCCAAACGGAGCCGCTTTTTCGCCTAGCATAGTTCTGCCTTTTAATTGAGGACGGCTGTAGTAAATTTTGATTTTAAGGTCTTTTACGGGTCTGCCCATTACTTCATCCAATGGTTGTTGGTCTGGGAAATAAGCAGCATCCATTGGGCTTGCATCTGGCCCTGGGAATTTCTGTGCTTGCGCATTGAAAGTGACCAACAAGGCCGCAAAGGCAAAAAGTGTAATGATTGATTTTTTCATGGTTGTGTTGTTTTGTTTGTTTAATGAATGCTTTGAACTCTAAATTAAGGCAATAGGTTTTGCCAGCCTCAATAGAAAAACAGATAAGCGATAAATATAGCGGCAATTACGCCCACAAGGTCGGCTATAAGACCAGCGGTAACGGCATACCTAGAGTTTTTAATATTCACCGAACCGAAGTACACGGCCAGTACATAAAATGTGGTTTCGGTAGAGCCTTGGAACACGCTAGATAGTCGACCAACAAAAGAATCGGCTCCGAAGGTGCGCATGGATTCCACCATCATTCCTCTGGCGCCACCGCCACTTAGCGGTTTCATTAAAGCAGTAGGGAGGGCATCCACAAAATCGGTGTTCATGCCAGTAAGGGCAAAAACTTCGCGAAGCCCATTTACAATAATATCTAAAGTGCCCGATTGACGAAACACGCCAATGGCCACCAAAATGGCTACTAAATAAGGGATGATCTTAATGGCTACATTGAAACCATCTTTCGCGCCTTCAATAAATGCCTCGTATACGTTGATTTTGTTTTTTAGTGCCAGCCCAATAAAGGAGGCGATCACTGTAAAGAGAATAAGGCTACTGGCTACCGAAGAAATCACTTGCACTTGCTCTTGCGGAATGCTTTGGAAATAGTAAATGGCAAAAACAATAAAGGCCGTGAGCGAGCCTAAATAGAGTAGTATGGTTTTATTGAGCAGGTTAATTCTTTGGTAAAGTGCAACCGTAACCAACCCCGCCAAAGTAGAAAAGAAGGTAGCCAATAAAATAGGGATGAAAATATCTGCCGGATTGGCTGCGCCTTCTGTAGCCCTGTAAGCCATAATCGAAACAGGAATAAGCGTTAAACCCGAAGTGTTCAATACCAAAAACATAATTTGGGCATTGGAGGCAGTGTCTTTGTTGGTGTTTAGTTCTTGCAAACCACTCATGGCCTTTAAGCCTAGTGGAGTTGCAGCATTATCGAGCCCTAAAAAGTTCATTGAAAAGTTCATGACCATAGGGCCAAATACGGGATGGTCTTTTGGAACATCGGGAAAAATTTTGGTGAACAGCGGACTAATAAACCGGGCAATAATGGCCACTACACCACCTTTTTCACCTACGCGCATAATGCCCATCCACAAAGTTAAAACTCCAGTTAAGGCCAACGAAAGCTCAAAACCTGTTTTCGCCATGTCGAAAGTGCTTTGGATCATGGCCGGAAAAACTTCGGTATCACCAAAGAAGATCAGTTTGATGAACGCGACCACAAAGGCGATGAGGAAAAAGGCAACCCAGATGTAATTTAAAGCCATGGGTGAATTTAGAATTAAGATTGACGATTTACAATTTTGTTGGTCGGGGTGCTATTTTGTAAAAGGTTTTTCAAACCAAATTCATCAAATGCACTGCTGCCATACCAGCCGTTTCGGTACGCAAACGATTGGCGCCTAGGCTTACTTTTACAAAACCTGCGGCCAAGGCCATTTCCACTTCGCGTTCGCTGAAATCTCCTTCTGGGCCAATCATCACTAAGTTTGAAACCGAGCTGACTAGTTTATCTTTCAACAAAGCTTCGTTTTCAAAATCCACATAAGCCATAAACTTATGGTCGGCTTGGGCTTCGTTGATAAAGTTTTTGATGGAAGTCAGTTCATCGAGTTGAGGCATAAAAGCCTGACCCGATTGCTTCATGGCACCAATGGCCTTTTTTATAATTCGATCCAGCTTCAATACTTTTCGTTCCGAATGGTCGCCCAAAAGGAATGAGATTCGGTCTACGCCCAACTCTACCGCTTTTTCCACGAACCACTCGGTGCGGTCTAGGTTTTTGGTAGGGGCAATGGCCAAATGTCTGAAAGTGGAATATGTCTTGACATCTTCTTTATTAATAATTTCGAAAGCGCACTTTTTATGATGTGCTTCGGTAATGTTAGCGGTATAAAAGCTGCCTTTGCCATCGGTAAGTTGAATGCTATTGCCTGATTTTAAGCGCATAACTTTAACGGCATGCCTCGACTCTTCGTCATCTAAATGCAAAGTGCCTGCGGGAATATCGGGTTGATAGAATAAATGCATAAACGGGTTTGGTCACTAAAATAGGAATAGATGCCTTGATTTCAATTATATTCGTTGCGAATGAAGGCAGAGAGAATTTTTTCACCCCAACAATACCGCTGGATTCAGCTGGTCATCAACCTGCTTTTTATTGCGGTTTGGTTCTTTGCCAACGAAGGCCTTTCGTTTTGGGACGATTATACTTACCTCAATTTTGCCAATGAAATCAATCAAGGCACTTTCGAAGTGACCACCAACCATTTCACAAGTAGGTTGGCCTTGATTTACCCCACCGCTTGGTTTATTGACCTCTTTGGGATTAACCAATACAGCATGGTGATTTTCCCCATGCTATGCGGTTTGGGCCTCATCAACCTCTTTTTCTTTTTGGGGAATAGGGTGAATTACTGGATCGGACTTTTGGGCGGAATGCTCATCCTTTGTGATTACCACATGATCAATTTTGCCATTCATCTTTTTCCAGAACTGCCATTAACGCTCTGCATTTTTATATTTCTGGTGGGCTATTATTTGGTGTTGAAAAATGAAGCCGATTATCGGCTGACTGGATTTATAACTGCCACTGCATTACTGGGCGCATTTCTGATTAAAACCACGGTGTTTCTATTGTTGCCGCTGCTGGCTTACCTATTTATTACCGACAGAATTAATAGAAGGAATAAAGGTTTTTGGCGCATCTTCATCAGTTTGGGGATTTTCTATTTTCTGCTCCACGGTTTTTGGTATTTAGAAATGAAAGGCAGCTTTATGTATCGGTTCGAAAATATCGCTAACAACCATGTGGCCACCGTAAAAACCTTTTTCGATAAAGAATCGCTGCTTTGGAAACGCCTGACTTATCTACCACTCATTACCTTCACCAAGGGCGGTTACTTTATTCCGCTGCTATTGGCTTTGCCTGCCATAATTGGCTTAAAACGAAAAGATTTCAACCTAAAACAAGCCGATAAATTTTGGCCGATTGCTAGCCTTATCTTAATGCTGAGCTATTGGTTCTTTTCCACCAACTGGCGGTATTATAGTCCGTTACCCCTAGAAACACGCCACATCGCTTTTTTCATTCCTGCTTTTATAATGACGGCCGTTACTTTTTGGCCTCAGCACAAATGGTTTGAATTATTGAAAAACAAAGCCGTACTGATTGCAGCAATACTTGGCTTTTTGATGATTCCGGCTTACACCATTTACAAATCCGGCAACCGAGGTTTTAAGGCAGAGCAAAGCATTGTACAGCAATATTTGGTGGAAGATAAAGCAGCCCAAACCGTGATTACCGATGGACTCAACTCTTACGGCTATCCTTATTTTTACAATTTCGACAAAGTTGAAGATAAGTATTTCTGGTTTTCAGAAATGGATTTTTCTCAAATCGAAGTTGGTGATTATGTGCTGCTGAATGAAGCCTACTTCAATGAAGAATATAACGATACCGCCAATTTTGCCGCCTTTAAAAAGGCCGTTGCTGAAAAACAATGGCGCCTCGATTTAATTGAGGAAAAGAGAAGGGTGAGGTTTTATAGAATAACGAAATCTCTTTAAGACCTGGCAGGTTTTTGAAACCTGTCAGGTTTGCTACGAAAAATTCTTGATCACCCTCTAATCCCTAGCGCTTAATTCTTTAGTTAGATTTTTGGATTGATTCAAAGCCTGAGAAATAAAGCAACAACCCTTTTCCTACTAAGTAAGGACTATACTTTTACTCAAATAATTCGTTAATTTGAATTATGGACATTCAAGCAGAGAAGCGAGATTTAATTCAATGGTTGTCAGGACTCAGTGATCTTCGAATGATCAAACTTGTCGGGACACTAAGAAAGGCATCTGAAGCAGGTTCAGGTTCAAAACTCACCAAAGCTGAAATATCCGCTATCGATCAAGGCTTGAAATCCATAAAAGAAGGAAAGGTTAAATCTCATGAGGATGTTATAAAACTCACAAAGAAAGAATTTCCTAATCTTTTCCATTAACTAACTATAAGAACATAAGAAGGGCAGTGATCAGAAAGCAAATCACACTTTTCTATAAGGTAGAAGATGAAACAATCATCTTGGTTCGCTTCTGGAATACTCACCAAAACCCAGAATCCCTTAAAATCTGACTTAAAAGATGAAAAGGGCAGGGTGAAGCTTTATAGAATCAGGCTTTGATAACAAATTCATCTCTATCACTTATTCCTCAGTTCGAATTTTGGATTGATTCAAAGCTTGGGAAATGAAGCAACAACCCTTTTCCTACTAAATAGGGGTTATACTTTTATTGCTATAATTCGTTACTTTGTACTATGGATATCAAAACAGAGAAACTTCATTTAATAGAGCGACTGATACAATTGCAGGACGCTACTATTGTTTCTCGTGTAAATGCTTTTCTGCAAAATGCACTGGAGGAGAGGGATGAATTATTGGAAAACTCTATTGATAAAGGGGTTGAACAATCCAAGTCCAACCAAGTTCATGACCACGAGAATGTAATGTCCGAAATGCGGGCTAAGTATGGCTCATGAGTTTCGTTGTTAAATGGACAACTGAGGCCAAGTTCACTTTGAACCAAAACCTTGACTATTTGAGCAAGGAATGGGATGTATTAACCATCAATAATTTCCTTGATCGAATTGATGAAGTAGTAAATTCAATTCAACAAAACCCTAAATTATATCCTGTCTATAGAAAGTCTGATCAGGTTTATAAGTGCGTTATAAATAAGCACATTACTTTGTTTTATAGAGTGTCAAAGTCAGCCAATAGAATTGATTTAATCACTTTTTGGAATACTCACCAAGACCCAGAGTCCCTTAAAATCTGATTTTTGAGGTAAAGGGCAGGATGAAGTTGTTCGTAGTTTCATCTCTTTAGATCATATTTTTAGTTTTAATTTCTAAAAATATTAGTCTGACTAATTATTTTGGTTTTTCTGTGTTAGCTTTGATTCTACTTTCACAGCAAGCTGCATATGTCATTTGATAGAATTAAGGAGAAGTTGAATATACTGGCCGATGCCGCCAAATATGATGTTTCCTGCTCGTCTAGCGGAAGCAAGCGTACCAATAAAGAGAAAGGCTTGGGGAACTCCTCGGGCATGGGAATTTGCCACAGTTATACTGAAGACGGCAGGTGTGTCTCATTACTCAAAATCTTAATGACCAATCACTGCATATTTGATTGCGCTTATTGCGTTACGCGCAGAAGCAATGACATTAAGCGAGCCGCTTTTAAAATTCAAGAGGTGGTTGACCTTACCATCAACTTCTACAGAAGAAACTATATAGAAGGCCTGTTCCTTAGTTCTGGCATTTTTAAAGATGCTGATTACACCATGGAAAGGTTGGTGGCTGTGGCTAAGAAGTTAAGGTTAGAGGAGAAGTTTAATGGTTACATTCACCTCAAATCTATTCCAGGGGCTTCAGATGAATTAATGCGCGAAGCTGGCCTTTATGCAGATAGACTGAGTGTGAATATAGAAATCCCTACCGTTTCTGGTCTCAAACTTTTAGCGCCAGAGAAAGATCACAAGGATTTTTTGAAGCCCATGGCGAAGGTCAAAAATGAAATCATTCAGTATAAATCGGAGAAGAAGATTATTAAAAGCACACCTAAGTATGCACCTGCTGGCCAAAGCACTCAAATGATTGTGGGGGCAACAGGTGAGACCGATCAGCAGATTCTTCTTACTTCAGCTTATTTCTATAAGGAATTCAATTTAAAGCGTGTGTATTACTCTGGCTACGTGCCTGTGATTGCAGATGAACGTTTGCCTAAATTGGGCACGCAAGTACCAATGCTTCGCGAAAATCGACTTTACCAAACCGATTGGCTGATGCGCTTCTACGGTTTTGACGTGCGCGAGATTGTTGATAAAAACAATCCTAATTTGGATTTAGAAGTAGACCCGAAGCTGGCTTGGGCGCTACGTAACCTGCATGAATTTCCGGTAGATATAAATAAAGCTGATAAATTTATGTTACTGCGTGTACCGGGAATTGGCGTCAAATCGGTGAGTAAGATTATTCAGGCCAGACGTTTCAGAAAACTCAATTGGCAACATTTGGCTAAACTTGGAATTGCCTCTAATAGGGCGAAATACTTCATTACCTGTGAGTCTTCTGAATTTGAAAAGAGAGACCTAACGGCCGAACAAATCAGAGGATTCATTCTTCAAAATTCATCTTCAAAATTTCGCAAACTCGTATCTCCACAATTAAATGTATTCGGATAGTCTCAATTTAAATTTAACGGATTGCATTCTTGAATACGATGGGAGTTTCGATGGCTTTTTATGTGCCGTGCATGAGTTTTACCTTTTAAAGCTTAATCAGGTTGAAATTCAAAAAGAGGGAAGTGCTCAAGGGGCTTTGTTCGCTAAAAGAATCAAGGTAATTACCCAATTACCGCTAGCCGAAAAAGTATGGAAGCGATTTAAAGTTAGGATTGGAGGTTCAGGTTGTAGTCAAATTTTTCGTGCTTTTCTGAGTGAAGAAATTGGGATTGAAAATACTTTGCTTCGTTATATTCAGCATGCTCTGAGCGCACCTCGGCCAATTCATTCAGATTTCTCTCATCCCGATGTGCTTAAGGTATCGCAAGTGGTGAAAAGTGTAGGTAGAGAAAAGCATAGAATGGAAGCCTTTGTAAGGTTTAGACGCACTAAAGATGGAATTTATTTCGCCCATATAGCCCCAGATTTCAATGTGCTTCCATTGATTTCAAAGCATTTTCAAGAGCGCTATGCAGACCAAAAATGGATGATTTATGATGAAAATCGCCACTATGCACTTTATTATGATTTAAATAAAGTGGAAGTTGTTGAGCTGCGCTTGAAAGAAAAGCTCGAGTTGCATAAAAACCCCGAGGGTGTATATGATGAACAAGAAATTGAATTTCAAGAGTTATGGAAAGACTATTTTAAAAGCACGAATATCAAATCGCGTAAAAACGATAAACTGCATACACAGTATGTACCCAAACGCTATTGGCGTTATTTAACGGAGAAACTTCCTGGTAATTAGTGTCACATTCTGAGATAAGATGACCCGTAACTGGTGCTTGCCTGCCTAGCGGTAACCAGCACTATTGAAAAAAAAGAGTGCCTTTTTAGACACTCTCAATTTCTAATGCTGGAAAGTGATTTCCTTATTTCTTAAACTGCTTTGAAACAATGAGATCTTTGGTGCCGTGGTTCTGTATGTAAGCTTCCCCAAAACTAGTACAGTTTAAAAATAGAATTTATAACTTTAATAACTGTAATATGAGAAACCCTAGTGCTCACCTGTGGTGAGTACCTATTTTGTTATGCAATTTGAGTGCATAATTTAGAACATAACAGAAAGACCAGCTTTAGAAACAAGGATGGTTTTTTAATATATTAAGCGTTGAGAAGTGGGATAAGACCAGTCTGCACTACAAGTGCTAATTAGTGAGTAATGTCAATCAAATGGAGCACTAAATATAATTTGGTATGATTTATTTAAATCGGTTTCTAAATAGCATTTACATTTCAAATGTGTTTAAAAGATTATTGGTAGCACTTGTTTTTAATTTCATAGTGATGACCTTGTTGGTTTTTCTTTTAAATGCTGGTGTTATAGTTTTTGTAGGTGCATTTCTTCTGCAGCTTTTTGCCTTTTCAATCCTTTTGGTTCTCGCCTTGATTTTCAAGCGAATAATGAAGCCTTATCATCAATATGTCTTCTTTTTTCTAGGGTATTGTGGGCTTCTATTTGCGATTTGGAGAATTAATGATTCTCCTCAGAACAACTTCTTGTTAAATTTGCATGGCTCTAAGGATTTTTGGATCATTTTGTTTCCGTTCTTAATTTCCAACCTGAGCCTGTATTTGCTAAGTTTCATTATTAAGAAATTTAACAATCCTCTTACTGAGTAATATAGCCACTGGTGCTCACTTAGCGGTAACTGGTGCTTGCCTGCCTAGCGGAAAGCGGACTTGTCGTTCATGATTTCTTTCTAAATAGAAACAAAAAAAGAGTGCCTTTTCAGACACTCTCAATTTCTAATTTGGAAAGTGATTTCCTTATTTCTTAAACTGCTTTGAAACAATCAGCTCTTTGGTACCGTGGTTCCAAGAATAGAAACCTTCGCCAGATTTTACGCCTAAATAACCAGCGGTTACCATATTCACCAATAGCGGACAAGGAGCATATTTTGGGTTACCGAAGCCTTCGTAAAGCACATTCATAATGGAAAGGCAAACGTCTAGCCCAATAAAGTCAGCCAGTTGCAAAGGCCCCATCGGATGCGCCATGCCTAGTTTCATTACCGTGTCAATTTCTTCAACACCCGCCACGCCTTCAAACAAAGAAATGATGGCCTCATTGATCATTGGCATCAAAATACGGTTGGCCACAAAGCCAGGGTAATCATTTACTTCCACAGGCACTTTGCCCAACTTCTTTGAAGTTTCCATCACCAAAGCCGTCACTTCAGCCGCAGTCGCATAGCCGTTGATCACCTCTACCAATTTCATGACCGGAACAGGATTCATAAAGTGCATTCCAATCACCTTGTCAGGTCTGTTGGTGGCCGCACCAATTTTAGTAATTGGAATAGAAGAGGTGTTGGAAGCCAAAATACATTCAGGCTTGGTGAAGGCGTCTAAATCGCGGAAGATTTTAAGCTTGATGTCTACGTTTTCGGTAGCCGCTTCAATCACCAAATCGGCATTGGCTACACCAGTTTTAAGGTCGGTGTGGGTGGTAATATTCGCTAAAGTCGAATTTTTAGTGGCTTCGTCAATTCTTTCTTTGGCCACCATTCGATCCAAATTCTTTTCAATGGTTTTTAGGGCTCTTGCCAAAGCGTCAGCAGAAATATCTACCAAATTTACAGCAAAGCCGCTTTGCGCATAAACATGAGCGATTCCGTTGCCCATTGTACCCGAACCAATTACTGATATATTTTTCATAACCTATGTTTGATTTTTCTATCCTAAGCACAAATATAAAAGGGTGTTTAAGAAAATTGTTTCATCAGCGGGTTTATTGCCAAAGCTATTTCCATATTTGCCCTATGCTACTTGAAATTTGTGCCAATTCCATAGAATCTGCCCTCAACGCCCAAAATGGGGGAGCCGATAGAATCGAACTCTGTTCTCACCTAGAAGCCGATGGACTCACGCCCAGCCACGGTTTGATTAAACTCACCAGAGAACTGCTTCAAATTCCTTTGTATGTGTTGATCCGTCCGCGAGCGGGTAATTTTGTGTATTCCAAAATGGAAATGGAACTGATGAAAGAAGACATTCGCCATTGTGCCGAAATGCGCTGCAATGGCGTGGTGATTGGTTGCCTTAATGAAGATAGAACCATTAACGAATATCAAACGGCAGAACTGCTGGAATGTGCTGGTTTTCTAGATGTTACTTTTCACAAAGCTTTCGATCAAGTGCCCAACCCTTTCGAGGCACTGGAAACATTGAAGGAAATCGGGGTTCAGCGCATACTTACTTCGGGCACCGCCCCAAATGCTTTAGAAGGTTTGGACATGATAGGCGAGTTGATTGAAGAGGCCGAAGGTGAAATGATTATTATGCCGGGCGGAGGCGTAAGGCCTAACAATTTGGAACGCTTATTTGAAACAGGCGCTACGGAATATCATAGCGCAGCCATTCCCAAAAACGAAAACACCACCAGTATAGAAATGGTGAGGGAATTGAAAGAGCTTTTAAGAAGGTCTAATAACGCGTTTTAAGTTATCATGCCCTCGAGCTTCTTAGGTTCTTTGTTAATTGTGAAATTCCAAAGCCTCTGAACCTACGGAATGATTTACAAAACATGTTATGTTTAACCGCAAAGACCATCACTTACCGTCATTCTGATGAGCCCGGAGTGTAACGAAGGGTGAAGTAAGAATCCGTCTGTGTAATACATGTCTCGTCCTGATTTAAGATGACAGTTATCAATTGTTTTTGTCAACCTATTTCAGGATGTGACCTGTTTTTTGAGGGATACTGAGACTTTCCAAACTTCATAATCAGCATAACGCCCCGATTGATCACATCCCAAGCTTTGCTTTTTCAAATTTGTATGTGTGAACGGTTTATGGTATGGTGTCGTGCGGGATTACGAAGTAATTTCCTATCAGCATACACCGACTTTTTTTACGAGCCACAAACCTTCGAAAACCTCTGAAACCCTCATGCACTATACCATGTGTTGTATGCTGGCGTTTATTCATCTATCCAGTTTACTTTTTTAATCATGCCCTTTTTGATACTATCTATCAATGAGTATGCGGTCAAACTTAGAATCGAATCAAGTTTTTCTATTTCTATCAGTTTTCTCAATGCTTTTTCTTCAAATGTGTTCGAAAATTCTACTGCTGTCCACATCCGAACTGTGATAATCTTATTTTCCAAAAGGTCAAAATATAAACCATGTAAGGATTTGTCCTTTCTTATTTTTAAAACAATATCCATCAACTTTTTATGAATCTTATTCGCTTTTTTCGAATCTCCGTCAAACAAAAGTTCTACGTGATTAGTGGCTAGTTCAATATAATCTGTAATCAGCTTATCCAATTCTATTTTTTAAATAATTCGTTAATTTATCAAGTTCTGATTGGTCATATTTTAATGGAACAATCATAAGAATAGCATATTCCTCAATCTGTTCTTGATTCCATTTCTTGACTGCTTCAATCATTTGATTATCCCAGTTGTCAATCCTGTTTTTAAACATTTGTCCAGTATAGCTGTCAAATTCGAAAAACATTTTTTCACTATCTGAATCAGACAAATAGCCCTTTTCTTTTGATAACTTAATCCATTCTTCGCTTACCATCTTATGAATATCAACAATCAATGGGCTTGTAGCGAAAAAGTCAATGTCGTCACTGTCCAGCTTGTCGCCATACCTAATCTTACCGAGTAGTTTGTGTAAGGCATTTATATGTTTGTATTCTTCAAGTTTCATATTTGCAGGGTCTTTCTTTCGCTTGCATGCAACATTATGTATCGGTCACATTTATGACCGTTATTTTTCCAATAGTTTACAAAAAGTGACCGTTAGCGACCCAATATGGTATGCTATACGCACCTTTTAACAAGCAATAAGTTTAGTGAAATTAAATATAAAACAGTAACATTCATTGGCTATTTTGTATTTAATAACCAATAAAGCTAGGATTGGCCATCTTTGCGAAACTCCGTGCCCTTTGTGGTTAAGTTAACTGTGAGATTGCTTCACGTAGTTGCTTGCACTTCGATAAGAATTGGCAGGTTCGCAACGCTTACGCCCGAAGCTTCAGCGAAGGAGCAATGACGCTGCGAATAACCCTTTGCGGTTAAATAGTCATAGAGATTGCTTCACGTAAGCTTCATCACTTCGATGTGCACTTGCAGGTTCGCAATGACGTTGAGTAGGCCTTTGTGGTATAAATGTTTGGGTTTCGCGGTGAGGCATCGGTCACGGTCATTGCGATGAATTGGCAGCCGCTAGGCAAGAATTCAGAAGCAATCTCTTTAATAAGCTATATGTACGCAGCTCAATTCGCAGTGTATACATTTTGTAATCTTTGCGAAGCTTTGTGCCCTTTGTGGTTAAGTAATCTGTGAGATTGCTTCACGCACACTCTTTCACTTCGATGTGCGTTGACAGGTTCGCAATGACGTTGAGTAGGCCTTTGTGGTATAAATGTTTGAGTTTTGCAGTAAACCATCGGTCACCGTCATTGCGATGAATTAGCAGCCGCTAGGCAAGAATTCAGAAGCAATCTCTTTAATAAGCTATATGTACGCAGCTCAATTCGCAGTGTATACATTTTGTAATCTTTGCGTAACTCCGCGTCCTTTGCGGTTAATCCATCATTGAGATTGCTTCACGTAAGCCTATTCACTCCAATAAACTGTATAAGGTTCGCAATGACGTTGAGTAGGTATTTGTTCTGTTTAGGGTTGAGTTTTGTGGTGAGCCATCGGTCAGCGTCATTGCGATGAATTAGCAGCCGCTAGGCAAGAATTCAGAAGCAATCTCTTTAATAAGCTATATGTACGTAGCTCAATTCGCAGTGTATACATTTTGTAATCTTTGCGTAACTCCGCGTCCTTTGCGGTTAATCCATCATTGAGATTGCTTCACGTGTATTTCTTCACTTCGATGTGCAGTTGCAGGTTCGCAATGACGCTGCGAATAGTCCTTTGCGGTAAAAGCAGTCATCCCATTTAATTACCTCATTTGTATTTTAATCTATTACTTATAACTTTGTATAACATACAATGTATAACTAATGAAAAACAAGGGGCTAGGTGAGTTTGAAGAGTTGGTGCTTTTGGCAGTCTGTATTTTAAAAGGGGAGGCTTACGGCATTAATGTAAAACAGGAAGTAGAAAAGCACAGCGGTCGCTCGATACTTTTGGGGGCGGTGCACATTACACTTTACCGTTTGCAAGACAAAGGTTTGCTCAAATCTGAAATGGGCGGCAATACCGAAAAACGGGGCGACAGACGCAAACGCCTTTTTGAAGTCACTCCTTCGGGCATGCGCCAATTAGAAGCCGCTCAAGATGTTCGCCAAAAAATGTGGCAGTTGATTCCGCAACTTAATGCAGGTCACTAATGCCTAAGAAGAAATTCAATACGCCTAAACTCGCCAATTGGTTGGCAGCTAAGTGCATCAATAAAATGTACTTGGAAGAGTTTTTAGGGGACTTACAAGAAATTTATGAAGACAGAATGCTGGTCAAAGGCAAGCGGTATGCGCGGTTCATGTATTGGATCGATGCGCTCCATTTGCTTATAGGATTCTCTTCTTTTTCACTTTTCAAAACTCAAAACAATAACACCATGATGGTCAAAAACATGTTTAAAATTGCCTGGCGGAATGCCATCAGGCAAAAGCAATTTACCGTGCTTAATCTGCTCGGTTTAATGATCGGAATCAGTATTTCGCTCACAATCGGTCTTTTCATTCACCATGAAACTACCTACGATACTTTTCTACTCGAGATAGATCGGGTATATCGCGTTAATCAACCCAACATATGGTCTGATTGGACCGCACAAATGTCGAATACAGGACCCAATGTGGCGCTGGCTTTGCGAGAAGAAGTGCCGGAATTCGAGGAAGTCACTCGAATCATGTCCTTGGGCTCACAAATCACGAATTATAAAGCCGAGGCTAAAAAGGACAAATCCTTTGAAGAAAGTGCCTTCTTCGCTGTGGAAAACAACTTTTTCGAAGTTTTTCCTTTTGAGTTTTCAGAAGGAAACCCAAAAACAGCCATTGAAGCACCTAATAGTATGGTGATAACTCAAAGCACTGCCGAGCGCTATTTTGGTTATGAAAGCGCCATAGGAAAAACGCTTGAAGTAAAACAATGGGATAATACCTGGCAAAGTTTTGTGGTGACGGGGGTTTTGGTGGATGTACCAAGTAAATCTCACCTACAATTTGATGTTTTGGTGTCGCTGAACAGCTACCAAGCCCAAATGGACCGTGATGGTTGGAAATGGATTTGGACGGCTTTTGGTACTTATGCAAAGGTAAATGACGGTACGAATATGGCTGCCTTGAACGATAAGATTCAGGCGATTCCCCCTAAATATGCCCCTGCAACCACGGAACGAATTTTCAACCAGAGCTTTGAAGAGTTCACGGCTGGAAATCCTTGGAAATTGACCTTACAGCCTGTGAAAGAGATTTATTTGTCAGAAGAACCTCCTTATAATGCTTTTGGCCCTGTGGGCAATCCGCAGTTCGTTAAAGTGTTTATGGCCATTGGGATTTTGGTCTTGGTGCTTTCCTGCATCAACTTTATGAACCTTTCTACAGCTCGTTCTTCCAATCGCGCCAAGGAGGTAGGTATAAGAAAAGTGCTGGGTTCCGAAAGAGGTACTTTGATCAAGCAATTCATTTTTGAGTCTACTTTGTTTGTGGCGGTAAGCACCGTGGCAGCACTCTTTATTGTTAATTCATCTTTGAGCTGGTTCAATGCTATTTCGGGGAAAGAATTACTGCTTACACCTTATTTGAGCCACCCCACTTTTATTGCGGTGTTACTGGTTTTCGTTTTACTCTTAGGTTTTATTGCAGGAAGTTATCCAGCTTTCTACCTGTCTTCTTTCAAACCCATTCAGGTATTAAAAGGTAAAATGAGCGCAGGCTTTAAGGGGAAAGGCATTCGAAATGGGTTGGTGGTTTTTCAATTCACCATTTCCATGACGCTGATTATTTGTGCTTTCTTCGTCCAGAAGCAGCTGAACTATACTTCCAATTTAGATTTGGGCTTTGCCAAAGAGAATGTTTTGCAAATCGGCAATATTGAGCAAATGGGCTTCGATACCGAACGCCTCAAAACTGAATTGGCCACTATGCCAGCCTTTACCAAAGTAGGAAAATCCTTTGGTGTACCGCCTTATGTTGACTCGGGTGATCGGTATAAATCTACGGAGCCAGAGGCACCTGTGGTAGCTTTGAGCAACTTACGTGTAGAAGCGGATTACCTGGATGTATTGGGCTTAGAGTTTTTGGCAGGTCGTAACTTTGATCAAGCACTGACTACCGATCAATACAAAGTGATTCTGAATGAAGAAGCCGTGAAGGTATTGGGCTGGGGAGGCGATGATTCGACTAGTGCTGTAGGTCAATTTGTGGCTTTGGCATCGGGCAGCGAGGATAAATTTGAGGTGATTGGCGTGGTGAAAGATTTCAATTTCAACAGTGTTCGTCAAGAAATTGCGCCTCTAATTTTCATTAATATTGACAATGATAAGGTATGGGATTATGGCGCTGGCCTTTCTTTCTATTCCATGCGTTTGAATCCCCAAGTTGTCGCCAGCCCTGAAGATTTACAGGCTGTACTCGATCGAGTCGAAGCAAGTATTAAGGCAGTGGATGCTACCATTCCTTTCGAATACAGTTTTCTGGATGAAGACTTTGAAAACACATTTCAAGAAGAAAACCGAATGAGTTTAGTACTCAATATTTTTACTGTAATGGCCTTAATCATTGCCTGCTTGGGCCTATTCGGTTTGGCTGCTTTCTCTGCCGAACAAAGGCTGAAAGAGCTAGGTATCCGCAAAGTTTTGGGAGCCAGAGTTTCGGAACTGGTGCTGCTGTTCTCTTCTGAGTTCACCAAACTATTTTTAATTGCCATGTTATTGGCATCACCTATTGCTTACTTTTTAGTCGATCAGTGGCTGAGTGATTTTGCTAATCGTACGCCTATTCATATTTGGGTGTTTGCTGCATCTACTTTAGGTACTTTGGTCATCGCCATTGCAACCATTAGTTACCAGTCGCTTAGGGCAGCCCATAAAAACCCTGTTGATACGCTGAGGAGTGAGTAGCGGATAATTGGTATCTCAGGTCTTATTTTTCTAAGATCTGAGATACAAAATCATTTTATATATGGGGATTTTTCTAGTAGAGAGAGCGGTTTGTTCAATTGCTTTATTCAAAGAGATCATCTGTTACATAAAAATAAAACTCTCGAGTACGAGCTGTTTTATCGTCATCCCAAGGTCTAAATTTATTCCAAGCTTTGTAGGCGGATAAATCGATTTTGGCTTTGAGTGTATCCCCATCTATTATCTTGTAAATCCTCAAATAGTGAATTTTCGAGTTGAGTTCATCTGGCGTCATTGCGGTTTGGCTACCAAGAGAAATATGCTCTAGAATCTTATGTTTAGACCCACCACCATACTCATTGTCATATCGCTTTCCAAGTAATACAGAGTCGGCCTTTACGGTACTTAGAATCTTTAAATCACTATTGTCTTCGTTTTCGAAAATTTGATTTTCAGTGCTATATGAGATGTGAATAGTGTTTGGACTCTCATTTTGAATATATGCGGTTTGATCGGTATAAAGTATGTCAGGGGACGTTTCTGTGCAGGCGCTAAAGAGAAACAGCGGAAGGGCAAATGAGATTATCTTTTTCATTGAGTATAGTTATATCGGTGGTAAATATAATTATTGTATTTCTATTTATGTTAGTTTGAATAGATTGGTTTTCTATTTTTTCTAAATTGGCTATACAAGTTTAAGTGTGATAAATGGGTTGAGAAATTCTTTAGGTCAGAATTATCAATATATGCGGCTGCGATTTTCTCTTTTATGGGCACTTTTATTTTCATTACAGAGGTCTTATCTTGTAAGGTGAGAGAGTTCATTTTTTGACTCATACTAGCTTTTCATAACCTTATAGAATGAGATTTTTTTTACGCCTAAGCCTAATTTTAGTTTGTTGCTTTTTTGTTCAGAGGACTGACGCTGAACAATTGGAGCAAAACCAATTTTCTAAATACAGTCAAAAAATTGCAGGCTCAGATTTAGTTATTCCAATGGTACCGATTACCGGAGGCCAATTTAAGGCTGGAAGTCCTTTGAGTGAAAAGGGAAGAAAGGAAGATGAAGGGCCTGTTCATCAAGTTTCGGTAGATGATTTTTGGATGGGAAGCTACGAGGTAACCTGGGACCTTTTCGAACTCTTTTTGTACCGCGAAACCGACCATGAACTTTCGGAAGGCGCTAGAGAAGTTGATATTCAAATTGATGGAATTTCTGGAGCAACCATGCCCTATGTAAATTTCAATAAACCGGGTTATCCATTAATAAATGTGACCCAATACGCTGCTGCCACTTTTTGCAAATGGTTAAGTGCCAAAACGGGACATTTCTATAGACTACCTACCGAAGCAGAATGGGAATATGCAGCTAGAACCAATAGTGAAAAGGCATTTCCCTTTGAAGCAGATGCCATTGATGATTACGCTTGGCACAAAGGGAATAGTAGCGAAAATCTACAAAAGGGAGGCCTGAAAACTCCAAATAAATGGGGTTTGTATGATATGTATGGGAATGCATCCGAATGGGTTTTGGATAGTTACGACCCCAACTATTATAAAGAAATTGAAGGAGTTAAAAACCCAGTTCTATTTACCGATGAATTATACCCAAGGGTAGTGAAAGGGGGCTCTTTTAAAGATGATATCGATAGACTAAGACCAGCAGCACGTGGTTTTTCTGACAAAAGCTGGAAAAAAAGAGATCCACAAATTCCTAAAAGCCTTTGGTGGTTAACTGATGCTACTCATGTTGGGTTTCGCATTGTAAGACCAAAAGTAGCCCCTCCTAAAGCTGAGTGGGAAAAATATTGGGGTAAGCCTATTAAAGAATATTAATCGAAATGTTATGAAAGACTTTACTGAAACAAACTTTACTACCAGAAGAAAATTTCTAGAAACTACCGCACGAGTGGCAGGAACGGGTGCTTTATTAAGTGCACTACCTCTTTCCATGAGTGCTTTTGTTGGTGGGGCAGGAGAAATAAAAGTAGCACTAGTGGGTTGCGGTGGAAGAGGCACAGGTGCTGCTTCCCAAGCCATTGAAGCTGATCCTGATGTGCGTTTGGTGGCCATGGCAGATGTGTTTGCCGACCGATTGGAAGAAAGCTATAAAGGGCTATCTGCAAAATATGCGGACCAAGGAAAAGTGAAAGTGACAGAGGCCTCTAAATTCACCAGTTTTGATGGTTATAAAAAAGCCATTGATATGGCAGATGTGGTCATTCTAACAACACCACCAGGCTTCCGCCCTCAACACTTTGAGTATGCCGTTCAGCAAGGCAAGCATGTATTTATGGAAAAGCCCGTTGCTACCGATGTAGTAGGAATTAAGCGAGTATTGGAAGCAGGTAAGCTAGCCCGTCAAAAGAAGCTCAATGTGGTAGTAGGACTTCAAAGGCATTATCAGAAGAACTATAGAGAAGTAGAAAAACTAATAAAAAATGGAAGTGTAGGCGATATCGTTTCGGGACAGGTGTATTGGAACAGCGCAGGTGTTTGGACAAGGCCGCGCGTAGCAGGACAAACCGAACTTGAATACCAAATGCTCAACTGGTATTACTTTACTTGGATTTGCGGAGATCATATTTTAGAACAACACATCCATAACATAGATGTGGCCAATTGGTACATCGGTGCACGTCCAATTTCAGCGCAAGGTATGGGAGGGCGAGAAACTAGAATTGGAAAAGATACTGGCCACATTTTCGATCATCATTTTGTGGAATTTGTATACCCAGAAGGTCAAGTAATCTCTAGCCAATGTAGACATCAGCGCGGATGTATGAACAGGGTAGAAGAGGTATTCCAAGGCACTAAAGCAAATATTACTGTGAACGGTGGGAATATTGGAATTGTAAAAGGAAGAAATGGTCAGTCCATTTTAAACTACAACGGACAGAACGATATCAATCCATATCAGCAAGAGCATAATGAATTATTTGCGGCCATAAAAGCAGGAGAGCATCGCCTAGATGATGTTGATTATGGAGCTGAAAGTACCATGACCGCCATCATGGGCAGAATGGCCACCTATTCTGGACAAATGATTACTTGGGATGAAGCCATGGCCAGCGATTTAAAGTTAGTTCCAGATCTCAATTCATTTAATGATGAAGCCCCAATTTTACCTGATGCCAATGGAGTTTATCCTGCCGCTGTTCCGGGCAAAACCAGATTCTTTTAATTCCAGACTATGAAACGTAGAAACTTTTTTAAGACGGGCTTACTGGGTGCATCAGCCGCTTTGGTTGCAAATCCATATAGTGCCTTTGCTAATGCAACAACCCAAAGCGGAACGTTTAAACTGAATTATGCGCCACATTTTGGAATGTTTAGAAGTTTAGCCTCTGGGGGTGTTTTGAACGAATTAGACTTTATGCATGAAGCGGGTTTTAGGTCTATGGAAGACAATGGAATGAAAGGCCGAAGCGTAGATGAACAAAAGCAAATTGCCAGTAAAATGGAAAAGCATGGAATGACCATGGGCGTTTTTGTGGCGCATACCATTTTCTGGACGGAACCAAATTTGACTTCAGGTAAACAAGACTGGAGAGATCAATTTCTGAAGGAAATCAAAGAATCCGTTGAAGTTGCCAAAAGGGTGAATGCCAAATGGATGACGGTGGTTCCCGGTCATGTAGATTTGCGTAAAGACATGGGCTATCAAACTGCCAATGTGATTGAGTCATTAAAACAAGCCGCAGCTATTTTGGAGCCGCACGGTTTAACCATGGTGCTTGAACCGCTCAATTTCAGAGATCACCCGGGGCTTTTTCTTACGAAATCTGCTCAGGCTTTTGAAATCTGTAAAGCGGTAGACAGCCCTTCATGCAAAATTCTATTCGATATTTATCATCAGCAAATTCAAGAAGGAAACCTAATTCCCAATATAGATTTGAGTTGGGACGAGATTGCTTATTTCCAAGTGGGGGATAATCCTGGCAGAAAAGAACCAACTACTGGCGAAATCAACTACAAAAATGTGTTTAAGCATATTCATTCCAAAGGATTTAAAGGAGTAGTAGGAATGGAACATGGTAACTCTATGTCTGGAAGAAAGGGCGAAGAAGCAGTAATTGAAGCCTATCGTCAGAGCGATAGCTTTTGACTTTAGAACAAGCCTACTTTGTATGTAATGGAAAGTGATAGATTGAAGTTAGGGTCTCTTACTTTCCAGAAGCTGCCTTATCTAAAAACCAAATCAGGTTACCATGGGTAGGCTTTATGTAAGTTGCTGGATAGCGCTCACAGTCGCCAGTGATACTTAGGATTTCGTTTACTTTTTCAGCTTTTGCATCACCGGTTACCAGAAAGCAAACTTCTTTGGCGTTGTTAATTACTGATCCTGTAAGTGTAATTCGTTTTTGGCCAGATATTGGGTGCTCTGCTACTTCACAAACATCCTTTGAAGTGAGCAATTCCATTTGATGAGGGAAAATTGAAGCGGTGTGGCCGTCTTCCCCCAAACCAAGTATTATTAAATCGAATTGCGGTAAACCGTTAATCGGAGGTAGGTTTTCGGATATAAGTTTTCCATAACGGACAGCCTCTTCATCTGGGTCGCATTCACCGAAAACTCGATGTATATTTTCTTCAGGAATTTCTAAATGCTGAAAGAGGTACTCGTGCGTCATTCCATAATTACTTTCTCCAGAAGTAGGTGGTACACAGCGTTCATCACCCCAGTAGAAATGGAATTTAGGCCATTCAATTTTGTCTGAGTATTTATTTACTAGAATTTCAAATAGAAGTTTGGGGGTTGAACCACCTGAAAGTGCAATATTCAGTCTATTCACTTCTTGCTGAATTTCACACAGGTAATCTGCAAAGGCTTTTGCTGTAGCCTCGGGGTTTTTAAAGGTTTTTATTTCCATTGAATTAAAATCTTAACTCTTATTCATATTGGTGACTTCTATGGCAGTTGAAGCAATTTTTAATTTGCCATTGCTTGCCTTTATGGCTTCTAAAATTTTAATGTAGAGCATATCTTTTGTAGTTCTACGCATTTTGTAATTCACAATGTAGCGAAGCGTAAAAGTCATCCAACTTTCGTCAAAAGACATACTTACCATAGGTGTGATTTGTGCATTTTCTACATACAAACTCTGGGTCATTTTATTCCATGCATCTTGAGAGTTTTTGGCAAAGTCTCCCAATGACTCGTCCATAATGTTCAGAAAAACTTCTTTGGCATATTTGTAATCCGACTCGGTTTTGAGCGGAATCTTCATTTCATCCCATAAAAAAGGAAAATCAGCTGAATAGTTGAAAACAGGCTCTTTGAATACAAAGCTGTTCGAAATTCTTACAATCCTACCGTTGTATAAATCTCCATTTACCCACTGACCAACTTCCATAAGGGTGGTGCGCAAAACGCCAATATCCATTACATCGCCTTTAATTCCGCCAAGTTGAACACGGTCGCCAGTTTTATAGAAGTTTCCAAATACAATGGCCAACCAACCCGCAACACTTGTAATTACCTCTTGCAAGGCAAAGGCAATTCCAGCCCCAGCAACGCCTAGCGCTACACCAAAACCGCCTAAACGGTCGCTGTAAACAGTCGTAACGAGAATTATGGTCAAGAAATAACCTATGAAACTAATGAGTTTTTTAGTCCTGTGCCGGTTGTCAGCTGCTTTGATTTTTCCAGTGAATCTGTTTTGGATAAATTTAATCAGTATCCAAATGACAGATAGACCAACGAAAACGATCACCAAATTGCTGATAGTAGGGTCATTCATAAGTTCTTTAATACTCTTTTCCATAAGGCAAGAACAGGTGCTTGGTGAAAATACTTAATCTAAATCAATTTTGATGAAAACACCCCTAATCCTTTTTTAGCTGCAATTCAATTCTACTTACGATGGAGGATAATTTATCTGTAGCGTTAATCTTGATAGCGTTTTTTGGTATTTCTAATGTAGCTAATTGCGATTGAACTAAACTAGCCTGTGTATAATGCTGCTTTCTATTTGCCAGCCTAGCAGTTGCTTCATGTTCAGTGATATCTAAAAATACCCATGTAATAGAAAGTCTTTGAGAAAGGTAATCTCTGTAAGATTGTTTTAAAGCTGAGCAGGCTAAAATAAATTCTGATCTGTGTGTATTTAAAATGTGTTCTACAATAGAGGCTAGCCAAGGCCATCGGTCGTCATCTGTTAATGGCGTTCCGCTGCTCATTTTCATTAAGTTAGCTTTTGAATGAAAATCGTCTGCATCTAAATATGGAAGGTGTAGAGATTTAGACAAAGCTTCAGCCACGTTACTTTTTCCCGCGCCCGAAATACCCATTATTACAATAATATTTTTCATATAACCCTTCAAATTTACCGAATATCAGAAATATAAAGGCTGTCCATTCTGTTTGGTTTCACTAAAGATGTATAAATCATTTTTATGCTATAAATTAAGGGTAATGAAGAGCCTGCTCGTAGCGATATTGATTTTTGCCTGCTTGCCTACCAATGCCCAAGGTGTTGGAGAGCCTTCTTATATTCGGAGTGTGTTTTTTAGAGGAGGAAGTTCTTATGTGAGTTCTCAGGATTCTAAACAGTTATTGGCATTCCTTGACTCCATTCCGAGTGTACATAATTTTATGATTACTGTGCATAGTCATACAGATGATGTGGGCGGAAGTGAATACAATGAAGTGCTTTCTGAAGCACGAAGTCAGTCGGTTATAAAAATACTATTAAAGAATAAAGACATAAAAAGGGAGTCTATTGAAATCAAAGATTTCGGACTTTTTAACCCCACTTACGACAATTCTACAAACTATGGTAGGCGCATGAATAGGAGGGTGGACATTATTTTTTGGCTCACGATTTAATACGTTTATTACCTGTATTCCGGATTTTCAAAGCTCCATCGGTTGCCATTATCCCAATCTTTTCTCGAGTTACCATAAGCAGAATAGCCACCAGCTTCTTTTAACATTTTGCCTAGGTGTAAAAGATTGTAGGTCATAAAAGTGGTATTACGATTAGTGAAATCATTTTGACTGGCGTTTGATTCTTTGTCTAAATAACTCGGTCCAGGCCCAATTTCGCCAAGCCATCCGCAATCTGATTGAGGTGCAATAGAATAGCCAATATGTTGCAAAGCATAAAGTATTGACATGGCATTGTGTTTTACTCCATCTTCATTACCTGTAATTACGCATCCACCTACTTTGCCATAAAAAAGGTATTGGCCTTTATCGTTTTGCATGCCACTCATGGCGTATAGGCGTTCAATGAGTTTTTGAGCCACTGACGACTTTTCACCTAGCCAAATTGGCGTTCCGATAATGAGAATATCGGCATCTAGAACTCGCTTTACCAATTCTGGCCATTCGTCTTTTTCCCATCCTTGTTCGGTCATGTCGGGGTATACACCAAAAGCCACATCATGATCTACCAATCGAATGTGATCAACGGCAACTCCTTCCTTTTCCATAATGTCCATAGAAACCCTCATAAGTCCATGAGTGTGACTTTCTTCTGGAGATTTTTTCAGCGTGCAATTGATATATAATGCTTTTAACGATGTGAAATCTATATCCTTCATAATATAGGGTTTGAGTTATTTAATAGTGTAACTGGTTTAGTCAGGGTATGTTAAAACTTATTTAGTGGTAGGTAGTTTTGTCGATAAACTTGTTTACAAGCTTCTACAGTTTTCGCAGTTTTCACCACGAGAATGTTTTACTAACTTATTGATTTATAGTTGTTAATTTTTTGGTACGGCAATGGTGTTAATGCCATTGAACTAAATTTTATAATGATGAAAAATATGCCCAGAATTAAAAACGAAAAACAATACGAAGCCTTGAGAGACCAAGGAATGAGTAAAGAAAAAGCTGCTAGAATTGCCAACACACCCGATAGTGGTGTAAAAGGAGGTAAAGCAAAACCCTATGAAGAGCGAACCAAGTCCGAACTATATGATAAAGCCAAACAAGTTGGAATTGATGGTCGATCTAAGATGAATAAGCAGCAATTAATTGACGCACTTCGCGAAGATTAAAAAGGAAAGAGGCACCCTAAAAGCAGAATATTAAACCAAAAACCTGACATCCGCTTTACAGGTAGCCCCTTAAATTTTTAATGATAAGCCGTTTAGGCAGTTTGTTCTTCGTGTTTACCTTCAGCTACTTCTTCAACTACTTTTGCATTAAAAGCATCTAGGTCTTCTGGGCTTCTTGAAGTAACGAGTCCTTCATCAACCACTACTTCTTGATCTACCCAGTGTGCTCCTGCGTTTTCTAAATCTTTTCTGATAGAGGAAAAAGATGTCATTTTACGACCTTCTACTACTTCTGCCTCAATAAGCAACTGAGGTCCATGGCAAATAGCAGCTACAGGCTTATGCGCTTTAAAAAAGCTTCTTATAAACTCAATGGCTTTGTCATTTCTTCTTAATAAGTCCGGGTTAATTACTCCCCCCGGCAATACGAGAGCGTTATAATCCGAAGCATCTACGTTATCCAAAACAGCATCTACATCTACGTCTTTGCTCCAATTGCCATTTTTCCAACCTTTAATCGTTCCGCTTTCGGGAGCAATCACATGGGTAGTTGCTCCTGCTTTTTCCAAAGCACTTTTAGGAGATGTTAATTCTGATTCTTCAAAACCATTTGTGGCTAAAATGGCTACTTTCTTTCCTTCTAAATTTTCCATTTTTTGATTTGTTTTTTGGTGTTACGCATTGTTTAGAGTTAAACAAACCGATCGTTCACCGTGGGTTAAACATTAAATATTGATTAGTTGAAAAGCCCAGCGGATTACTCTACTGGGCCTTTTTAGGTTTAAAGGGAGTCGATGAATTTTTTTACTGATTCTTTTGACTCACCGGTTTTCTCTTGAATTCTGCCAATTAATTCATCTTCTTGGCCTTCGGCATAAGTCAAATCGTCATCGGTAAGGTTACCATACTTTTGTTTCACTTTGCCTTTAAGTTGATTCCAATTTCCTTTGATTTTATCTGTTGTTGCACTCATGATTTTTATTGTTTAGTGATGCTTCCTATGTTGCAACGCCTGTTCCAATAATTAGTCGCTTTCGTAAGTGTCTGTTTGTTAGTTTTTTATCTATTGCTTGTATTGTTAATGTATGAATCGTTATGTGATAGTTTTCTACAAAGCATGGATAAGATTGCACACATCGTTAACTATATGAGCATAAAAAGCAACGCGCTTTTGTAACCTTTCTCAATGCTTTGAGTATATTGTTTACAAAAGTGATGATAATATTGATTCAATGAGAGGGACACACTTAGGAGAATTTGAGGAATTAGTGCTTTTAGCAGTTGCTGCACTCAATGATAACGCTTATGCTGTAGTGGTAAAAAGCGAAATTGAAGAGAAGGCCGATCGAAAAGTAAATATTAGCGCAATCCATACTGCGCTTTATCGGTTGGAGGAGAAGGGCTTTTTAGAATCAAGTGTAGGTGGAGCAACCAAGACTAGAGGAGGGAAGAGCAAGCGTTTTTTCAAGGTCACCGCTTACGGCTTTAAATCTTTGAGAGAAGCCCAATCACTGCGCCAGTCTTTTTGGAGTATAATTCCACAACTATCAACTCAAGAATGAAACAACAAGCACCTCCTTTACTACTAAGAAAACTACTGAAACGGATTATTGCCTATGAAATCTACGATGAGGTAGAAGGTGATTTAGCAGAACTTTTTCATGAACGATTGAATGAAATGAGTTTAGCAAAAGCCAAATGGCTTTATTTCATCGATGTGCTTTGCTCGCTTCGCAACTTCAACTTAAAACGAAAACTCTCATTTTATAACCCACTGGTCATGTACAAAAACTATTTTAAAATCACTTTTCGCAATTTGCTCAAACACAAGGGCTATTCTTTCATTAATATTTTTGGCTTGGCCTTAGGAATGGCCTCTTGTCTGCTCATTCTTCTTTTTGTAAACAACGAACTGAGTTTCGATGGATTTCATAAGAAGAAAGCTAGTATCTATCGACTAGATGAAGTGCAAAGTTTTGGTGCAGTTTCAGAACAAAAAGTAGCGCTTTCAATGTATCCAATGGGGCCGAATCTGTTGCTCGACTACCCAGAAGTGATTGATTTTACTCGGTTTTGGGGAATGAATAGAACCTTGTTGAAGCATAATAATCAATCTTTTTATGCTGAAAATCTGGCTCGTGTTGATACTTCTTTTTTGAAGATGTTTGATTTCGAGCTTGTTGAAGGAAATAAGGCTAATGTTTTTGAAGAACCCAATAATATTATCATAAGCGAATCACTTGCTAAAGTAATTTTTGGAAACGAAAACCCTATGGACCAACTGATTGATGTGGATGATGACAGAGAAAATCAGATGAAAGTGGCTGGTGTTTTTGCCGATACCCCTGATAACTCTCATTTACAATTTGATGCCTTAGTCAGTACAAAACTTTGGGACGAAGAAAATAGAGGGAACTGGGGATGGAGTTTTTTAAATACCTACATCCAATTGGCTGATAATACTGACGCTGAGAGGTTAGAAGCCAAGCTTGATGATTTCTTAGTGAAGTATTTGGGAGAGGATATTTTGAATGCATACTCGTTATTTCTACAGCCTTTAACCGATGTTCATTTAGACTCAATGGACATAACCCACGATTATTATAACCATAAGAAATTCGACCGTAGTTCAGTAAATATATTTCTGATACTTGCCTTTTTCGTTTTGCTCATTGCCAGTATCAATTTCATGAATCTTTCTACAGCCAGAGCGGCTACCCGATCTAGAGAAGTAGGGGTTCGTAAATCAATAGGAGCCTTTAAAGGACAAATTACTGGGCAGTTTATGATAGAGTCCATTATGTTATCTTTCATTGCGCTAATTATTGCTTTTTTATTGAGCTGGGCAGCAATAGCTCCACTCAACGGAATTATTGATAGAAATCTTGATCTGAGTCTCATTTTTCAGCCCATTAACCTAGTTCTTGTTTTGATTGTAACTACAACCATAGGGTTACTTTCAGGTGTTTACCCTGCTTTGGTAATGTCTAGATTCAATACAATAATGGCTCTAAAGGGAAGTGGAATGAAATCAGGAAAGTCGTTTTTTAGAAATGCACTGGTGGTTTTTCAATATGCTATTGCCATTACAATTATCATTGGTACCGTTTTGGCCACTGAACAGCTCAATTATATGCAAAATCTAGATTTGGGTTTTAAAAAGGATTTAGTCGTTGCTGTAAATATGTATAGCGATACAAATACTAAATATGATGTGTTGAAAACCGAGTTAATGAGTCAAAAAAACATTACCAATGTAACGGCTACTAAACAACGCTTGGGCAATAATCTACATCAAAACGGAATGCAGTATAGGTCAGATACGGCATTAATAACGGGAGTTACTTCTTCTGTAGTAGTAGATCATAACTTTATGGACTTTTATGAGATGGAAATTGTAGAGGGAAGGGCTTTGAGTGGAGAATACGCTAATGATAAAGCAGGTTTAAGCTTTGTAGTAAATGAATCATTAGCAAAAGAACTGGGAGCTGGCGGTAAAGAGGTATTGGGTATGGCCTTTCACTACGATGGTATGGATACTTTAGGGACGATTGTAGGAGTGGTAAAAAATTTCAATTACAATAAACTAAACCTGAAGGTTGACCCACTCTTTCTATCCTATCAAGAATGGGGTTGGAGTGAGGTTAATGTTAAACTCAAGGCTGATAATATCCAAGAAGGACTTGCTGAAATAGAGTCGGTATGGTCTACACTATTCCCTCAGCGTCCATTCGAATACCAATTTTTAGACGACCACATTGATAAAATGTATAAGTCGGAACAGCAGCTCACTAAAGTAATCAGCATTTTGTCTGTCTTGGCCATTATCATTGCTTCCCTTGGCCTTTTCGGCTTGGCTTCTTTCACGGTGAAACAGCGTTTGAAAGAAATGGGAATCAGAAAAGTATTAGGTGCTTCGGTGAGTGAAATTGTAATGATTCTTTCAAAGAAATTCACAGCCCTGGTTTTGATCGCATTTCTTATTTCTGCACCAATTACTTACTACTTAATGGAGGGGTGGCTAGCAGGTTACGCCTATAGCGTAGGTATTGGGGCTGGTATTTTCTTGATTGTTGGCGTAGGCTCTTGGCTGATTGCCTTACTTACTGTCAGTTTTCAGTCTTATCGTGTGGCCAGTTCAAACCCTGTTGAAACTTTAAGGATAGAGTAAGGCATTGAATTAGTCTTTATATCTTTGGGCATGCCCCAAAATATAGCTGTTATTGGAGGAGGGGCGGCAGGTTTTTTTGCCGCCTTTTCTTGTAAAACCCATTCGCCCAATGCTAGGGTTACCATTTTTGAGAAAACCGGAAAGTTACTTTCTAAAGTGAAAGTTTCTGGTGGTGGACGCTGTAATGTAACTCATGCTTGCTTTAATAATAATGACTTAATTAAATTCTACCCAAGGGGCGGTAAACATTTAAAAAAAGTATTCGGTCAGTTTACTACTAGCGACACAGTGGCATGGTTTCAAGAAAGAGGAGTAGAGCTGAAAGCTGAGGCTGATAACCGAATGTTTCCGATTACTGATAACTCGCAAACGATTATTGATTGCTTTTTAAAGGAAGCGACTAAGCTCGGTATTCAAGTAGTAGTTAACGCCAATGTAAATTCTATTCAACCTAAACAGCCTGGTTTTGATTTAAAAATTGGAGAGAAAACCCAGTTTTTCGATAAGGTAATAGTCGCTTCTGGTGGAAGCCCAAAAGCACAAGGTTTTGACTGGCTGAAAGCTTTAGGACACGAGATTATTCCTCCGGTTCCGTCATTGTTTACTTTCAATATGCCCAAGGAACCCATTAAGAACTTAATGGGACTGTCTGTTCCAAATGCTACAGTGCGTGTTCAGGGCACTAAATTGCAGCAATCGGGGCCATTGTTGATTACCCATTGGGGAATGAGCGGCCCAGCCATATTGAAGACTTCTGCCTGGGGAGCTCGTGTGCTTTCAGATCTTAATTATGATTTTAAAATTCAGGTAAATTGGTTGGGTCCAATGAATGAAGAAGAGTTGAGGGCTTGGTTTACCAATTCTCTTCAAACCATAGGAAAAAGGAAGATTAGGAACAAGAATCCATTTGAAATACCTAATCGACTTTGGGACTTCTTTTTAGAGAAAGTGGAAGTTGATGGAGAGGGCATTTGGGCAGAACTGAGCAAGAAAAGCCTTAATAGGTTAATTAATCTACTACTCAATGATACTTATCAGGTGAAAGGAAAAACTACTTTTAAGGAAGAATTTGTTACCTCGGGAGGAGTTGCACTTTCTGATGTAGACTTTAATTCAATGGAAAGCAGAAAATGCCCAGATTTATTCTTTGCGGGCGAAGTAATTGATGTGGACGGTGTAACCGGAGGTTTCAATTTTCAGGCTGCATGGAGTACAGGGTTTGTGGCTGGTAAAACTTCAGAATAGATTTATTAGACACAAAAAAAGAGCTCCTGATTTTTCAGAAGCTCTTTTGGGTTTGATAATTCAAACTCAGTTTAGATTTTTACAAGCTCAGCTTGAATGTTATACTTTTCTATAATGCGCTGAGTGAACTGCATGCTACCGTGTGGAACATAAATCTGAAATTCACCACTTTTCATTTTAGCCAATAGTTCAAGTACTTTCCATTTGCTGGCTAATTCACCAGGGTCAACATCTTTCTTAGAGATTTCGAAATAACCTTTACCTCCCCATTTTTCACCTGTAATGTCAGGGATTAATTCAGATTCGTGATTTTGGCCTACGATACTTGCAGGTGCTTCATAAGGTTCAATAGTGGCTTTAATGTCAGTGTAACCTCTGCGCAAAAGCTTACTAATTACTTCTTCAATTTTCTCATCGTACTTTGAACCTTTAGATTCTGCTGTCATAACTTCTTTTTTGGATTAGAAATCCGTTCAATTAAACAATATATTCAAAAAAGCAGGATTGACGTTTGTTGATCAAACCCTACCTTCTATAAATTCTAATAGATTTTAATTTCCCTCCGGTGGGGTAATCATAATATGTGCCCGGTGTGTACCAGGGAACATCAACCAAGGATGACCAGGGCCATTTGGTCGTAAGGGTAATCCTGTCGAAGCCTGAGTAGCTTTAGGTGTGTAGATTACGTATCTATAACTCGCGCCTTCAATTTCCTCTGTATCAGGATTATATTTGGCATTTTGGCCATAATAGATGTGAAGTACAGAGCCATAGTTTGGCATTTTTAAAGTGCCAGCCTCAGCTTCTTCTTCTCTTATATTAAGTATTTCTGCTCGGCCTTTCCCTTTCGATTTTAAATCGCGCCCACGAGCCATAAAAGGTTCGGCATCAACACCATAACAAACTACCTCAAATCCTTCTTGATTTGGGTCGTCTGAGCGAACAATGAAACCGTTTGTTCCTTCACGCAGGGTGATAAACTTTCCATCTTCATCAAATCCATATACATGAGCCCCATCTCTTACTTCAACAGGTGCAGCAAGCAATGCCATTTTTATTTGATCTTCCTTATTGTCTTGAGCATTGCAGCTGACGCATAAGGCTAGTGATAAACAGAATGAGATAAACTTTAGGGATTTCATTTGCGCAGATATGCCGCAATATACAAATTGTCTAGCATTTAACAGAATATAACGCTCAATAGAATTAATTAATAGTAAATAAATTGTTATGTTGGAAGGTTTTTCAAAAATAGGAAGCCCCATTTTCGCGCCTCAAACCTTATTAGCGTAGAATAGGTGTGGCCTAAATTGAAAAGTTTCCTCATCTTTAGCCCTATTGAGAATATCGTTATATGGAAAAATCAATTTACCGCACTGTTAATTATTCTAAAACCCTGATTACCGAATTAATGATTCCTTCTTACGCTAATTTTGGAGGTAAAATTCATGGGGGAACGATTCTGTCTTTAATGGACAAGGTGGCTTATGCATGTTCGGCCAAGCATGCCGGTGGTTATTGCGTTACGGCTTCAATGAATGTGGTCGATTTTTTAGCACCTGTTGAGGTAGGCGACTTGGTGCATTTGCATGCTTCTGTAAATCACGTAGGTACTTCTTCTGTAACGGTGGGAATAAGAGTAGAGGCGGAGAGTATTATTACGGGTGAAATCAGACATACAAACTCTTCATACTTCACTATGGTGCGCTTGGATGCAACCTCTAAGAAGGCAATTCCAGTTCCAGGTTTAATTTTGGAAACCAGAGAGGACATGAGGCGATTTTTAGAGGCGATGAAACGTAAGGAATTGGTGCAGGAATACAAGGCCAACTTCAAAAACACTGTGGATAGCTTAGACCTAGATCATATTGAAGAATTGCTGAAGGGCCAGAACTGCCAGATTCAAGGGGCTTGAACCAATTCTATTCAGTAATAAAAGCCACACAGCGCACCGCACTCAAGTTCTGACTTATAGTAGTCCAATGCTGGCCTTTGTCCATCGAGGCATAGAGGTTGCCATTGTTTGTACCGAAGGCCAAAGTATTACCCTTGATGTCCATTGCATCGCGCAAAACCAAATCAAATGCAGGTTTAGGTAGTCCGTTTTCGAGCGACTCCCAGTTTTGCCCAGCATCTTTTGTATAATAGACGGCTAGTTTTTGTTGATGTGGAATTCTCAAATGATCGCTCTGAGCCGGAATTACCCAAGCCTCTAAATCATTGTCTTCCGCAATGGTCATCGCAAAACCATAGACTGCTTTTCCTTTATGATCAGTAATGTCTTGCCAAGTTTTCCCTAGGTCTTCAGAGCGGTAGATTCCACAATGGTTTTGTTGCCAAAGCACATTGGAATTCAATTTTGATTGACAAATCGTATGCGGATCGTGGCCTACTACGCTTTCTGTATTGGGTAAAAAGAAGGCTTTGAGCCCCGTATTGGTCGGTTGCCAAGTAATGCCACCATCATAAGTTTGAAAAACACCTGCACAACTAATGCCCACAATTAAATGGTTTTCATTTTCTGAATTGGAAAGAACGGTATGTAAAAATGGAGAGTTGCTTCCTTTTCCACCACCCTGCCAACTTGAGCGAGAAGGATGGTTGCTAAGGCCATTCATTTCGTTCCAACTTTTGCCTAAATCATCAGAATAAAATAAGGCAGCGGGTTCAGCGCCAATATAGAGACGTTGAATACTGCCAATATTTTGAGATTCAATCGTCCAAATGGATTTGAGTGTAAAGGGGCTTTCTGTTGAAAATATGGGGCTGCTCACTTCGGTAAATGTTTCGCCCATATTTGCTGAAACATAAACCTTTGGCCCCCAGTGTTTGTGGTTGATGGCCACCCACCAATTTTGATTCTTATCGGTATGAAAAGCACCAATAGGCATTCCAATAAAGTGAATGTCGGCCAAAACCCATTCGTTATTTTTCGCTTGCTTATAGATAAGCAAGCCCTTATCTGTGCCTACTGCTAACTTCATTATCCTCCTGATATGGCTTGTATAATGTGGATTTGAGCGGATTTTGGTAATACTGAATGTGCCTTCTCGTTATAAGGTTCATCGTCAATATAGAACTTTACGTGTTCTCTGATCTGACCTTTTTCGTCAACCAAATAGCCTTGTATTCCTTGGTGTTTTTTCTCTAGTTCCGAAAGAAGTGTTTCAATGCTGTCCGCTTCAACGTATTCTTCCTTTAAGTTAGGAAAGAAGGTTTTGAGGGCAGATGTAAACATTACATGAGGCATAAACTCAAAGCTATTAAAATCTGTAAGAATTCAATTCAAGATTAAGCTTGGCCAAAATCACTTTTCCCACCTGTTTTCTTGATTAAACGGGTGTTTTCAATTTCGATATTATGAGAAAATGCTTTGCACATATCATAAACCGTTAAGGCAGCCACCGATGCGCCAGTCAAAGCTTCCATTTCAACCCCAGTTTTCCCAAAGGTTCTGGCTTCACAAGTAATTTCAACCCTAAGATTTTCTAATAATTTGATGTCAATTTCAACTTTGCTCAAAGGCAGATTATGACAAAGTGGAATCAATTCAGAAGTTCTTTTTGCACCTTGAATGCCGGCAATAATGGCGGTTTGAAAAACAGGGCCTTTTAAAGTTTTGATTTCGCCTTCAGCAATATGTTCCTTCATTTCTTCTGGCAGTTGAACAATACTTTGAGCAATGGCGGTACGTTTGGTCTCTGCTTTATCGCCAACATCTACCATGGTGGGCTTGTTCCGATCTATGTGGGTGAATTCTTTGCTCATGATTTAAACAGATTTCTAAAAGGTACAAAATCGTAGACTTCTCCTACTTTGAAATCCGATTTTTCAGCAGGAAGAATTACGAAACCATCGGCCACAGCAAGATTAGCGAAATCTCCCGATCCATGTCCAATAAATGGTGAAGCTGTTAAGGTTCCGTTTTCATCAATATCAATGGCGCATTCTAAAAAGTAGGTTAGTGGGGGTGGAAAATTGACTTCTTTGTTGAGTTTCACTTTAATGCTTTTTGATTCAACCTTCAGCGAAGCATTTACCCAAGCTTGAATATAAACTGATGCGCACATAAATGATGAAACGGGATTGCCTGGCAAGGCAAAAATGGTGCTTCCATTAGGCGCGATACCAAACCAAAAGGGCTTTCCTGGTCGCTGATTTACTTTGTGAAAATGCTTCTGAACACCCAATTCCTCTAAAATTTCAGGCAGGTAGTCAAACTTTCCTTGCGACACACCACCTGATAAAACGATGCATTGATAGGTTTTGATCAAGGCTGCTAAGTCTTCTTTCATCACAGCCTTGTTGTCGTTCATGTGATGCATGGAGGTTTCGATTCCATATTGATTGAGCAAAGCCTGCACTCCGTAATTACCAGATCTCCTAATTTGATGCGCTTCAGGCGTACTTTCAATGGGTACTAATTCATCGCCAGTGGTAATTATCACCGCTTTGGGCGGAATAAGTACCGAAAGTTCAGCTTTACCAATGGCTGCTGCAATATTCATTTCTGGAGCGCCTAATCGAATTCCTTTTTTAAGAAGGGTGTCACCTAATTGTTTATCCATTCCTTTGAAATGGACATTCTGTTGAGGTTTAATCGTTTCAATATTTATGGTAGCGGTATCATCGGTAATCGATATGTCTTCGTAGCGAATAACGGTATCTAAGCCAATGGGCATCATGGCACCCGTCATAATTTGGACACATTTAGCTGCATTCTTGACGGTGTATTGTGGTGTGCCTGCCGGAATAGTTTTTTCGATTTTAAAGCTATGTTGCCCTTTTTCGAACTCGGAAAAGGCAATGGCAATTCCATCCATTGTTACTCGATCAAAAGGAGGGAAGGGACGATCGGCTTTGAGGTCTTCGTTTAAAATTAGACCTACACAGTCCTTTAATTCCCTTTGTTCAACCAAAGGAACGAAAGGGTGACTTTTAACAATATTAAGTGCTTCTGTAAACTGAATAAATTCCATAAGGTGATTTTATCCGCCAATGGTGGCCATTGATTCAAAAGGGTTTGATGATTTTTGTTGAGCTTCGAAGCCGTCTTTCGCTCGGTTGCTAAACAGCGTTCTGAATTGATTTCTAATCTCTTCGTCCGTAGCACCAGCACGCATAAAGTCTCTAAAACTGAAGCTTCCTCCATCGTAAAGACAGGTTTTTAGTTCGCCTTTTGGTGTTAGTCTTATTCTGTCGCAGGAATGGCAAATGGTACGTGTATAGGCTGGAATAATTCCAAAGCTTCCTTTAGCATTCGGTAATTGATAATTGAGCGAAGTAGAGCTCTCTGCGTCAGTAAGTTTTTCAACATTAGGGTAATGGCCCTGAATATGGGCTAGAATTTGTCGGGCATTCCAGGTGATTGGCGTGAACTTCTTTCCGCCTCCGTTGAAAGGCATTTCTTCAATAAAACGAACGCTTACTTTATGTTGTAAAGTGAGTTCGCACATGGGGATGATGTCTTCCAAATTGTGCTCTTCCATCACTACCATATTGATTTTGGTGGTAATACCTGAGTCCATCAGCGCCTGAAACGAATCCATTACCTGATCAAATTCATCTCTTCTGGTGATTTTTAGAAACCGCTCCTTATCCAAGCAATCAAGACTAAGGTTGATGGCGTCTATACCAATGGCTTTGAGTTTGGGTAAATGCTCAATTAAGCTGGTGCCGTTAGTGGTAATGTTCACAGAATCAACACCTTCAATAGTACTGATATTTTCAATCAACTCCATTATGTTCTTACGAACGAAAGGTTCACCCCCCGTAATTCTCACCTTATTGATGCCCATTTCTGCCAGAATGCGCGTCAGCCTTTCCATTTCTTCGAAAGAAAGAATTTGGCTGCGGTGGCTGAAATTCAATCCTTCTTCTGGCATACAATAAAAGCAGCGCAGATTGCACCTTTCGGTTACACCTAATCTCAAATATCTGAGTTGTCTGCCGTGATTATCGTAAAGCAAGTGTATCTTCGTTTTTAGGGTGAATAATGGCCAGCAATGATTGATATAGTTTCAAGTATACGCAAATTAAATAGAGAAGGGCAAACTCTTGCCATAGCTTCGGTAATCAATACATGGAAAAGTTCGCCAAGACCAGTGGGCTCTGCCTTGATTATTTCCGAAAACGGAGAAATGACTGGCTCGGTGAGTGGCGGTTGCGTGGAGGGCGCTGTAGTGAAAAAGGCAGTCGAAATTATTAAAAGCCAGAAGGCTGAAGTGCTTCATTTTGGTATTTCCGATGCTGATGCTTGGGAAGTAGGTTTGAGCTGCGGTGGGGCATTGGATGTGTTTGTTCAACCTTTTTACCCTAAAGAAATTTGGAATGAAATGGATGAGCTTTTAAAGCAAGATGAAGGCTTTATGCTTTTATCTACTTTGGAAGAAAACCCTCAGTATTCCATCGTAAAGGCCAATGGAGAAAGCATTGGAGCTGCCTTTGAAAAATCCCTTTTGCCTGAATTGGAGCAAGCTTTTTATGAAGGAGACAGCAAAGTGTTAAGCTCAGGGAATCATTTCGTTCTGGTGTTTCCGAAAAGGCCTGTCATGCTACTGATCGGTTCGGCACATATTACCGTAGAGCTGACGGAGCTGGCGCATATGTTTGGTTTCGAAACATTATTGATTGACCCAAGGGCTACTTTTGCAAGCAAAACTCAGTATAAAGCAAAACCTCAAACCATCCATATACAATGGCCTCAGGAAGTGTTGCCCAACTTAAAATTGGATAAGAACACTTATGCCGTAATTCTTTCTCACGACCCGAAAATAGATGACGAGGCTTTGAAGATTTTGCTAAAATCTAAGGTGGCTTATATCGGTGCTTTAGGCAGCCGGAAAACGCACGCCAAGCGTATTGAAAGATTAAAGGAATATGGGTTTAGTTCCGAAGAAATTGACGGTATTCATGCGCCCATCGGAATAGATATTGGCTCCAAACTACCAAGAGAGATTGCTCTTAGCGTAATGGCAGAGGTAATTAAAGTGAAGAATGGTGGCAGGTAAGAATTACCCTAAAACGCATTGAAATTTCTATTTGATTAAGAATGTGTACTTAGTTGGATGATTACTGTTCCTAATCTCAATAGGTTCGAACTTGGAAATGTCAATATTGACATACTGCTCTGAGGGGTGGTTAAGGTAAATGATTGACTCAATTACTCCCTGATTGGTAGCATATATGATTATGGGTAATGGAGCTTTAATATCTATTTTTTCAGACTTCAACACTTTCTTAATCTTCTTAACGATATCAGGGTAAATCATTGAGCCGTCATCATTAACTATTTGTTTGAAATAGTACCCGTTACCAATAGTTGAATCTTTGGCAATTTCAGGATTCATGGCCTGAATTTTTGATGCAATGTATTTGAAGCCACTATTCTCTTTATCTTTTTTGACATCGGCTTGTGTCTTCTCATTTGGAAGCAGTGTTGAAATAGCTTCAACAGTTTTTATCATCTCACTATAAAGGGCTTCAGTATAATCCCAAGGTCCCAGTTCTAACTTTCTAGCAAAGGTTGCTACCGAAATAGTTTGCTCTTCTTGAAACATATAGTTGAGGATACTAGAAGAACTATTGATTTCAAGCGAAATGAGATTGTCTTGTTTTTTGACTTGAAAACTATTGGAGTTTAACTCTTCAAGAGGAATTTCATTTAACCATTGGTAGAAATGAATTTCACCCTGTTTTGACTGCCTTATGTCTTGAATAAACAAATTGTTTTTGGTAGAGTCAATTTTGAAAAAATATTTCGAAAAAGTATCGAATACTGGAGCTCTAACCTCTTTATCTGTTAAGGGAAGATTGTTAAGATTGTAGAGTGGATTTTGCCCATGGACACTATTGATTATGAATAGAGTATATGTGAATAGTATGGCTACTTTTCTTTTCATGATGAATTTGATTAACCGATTCTAAAATAGAAATATAATTCCTAATTTTTAGAGTCAATCAATCCTTTTTATAAACTCTTCCTCCAACTTGTTCAGTTTCTTTACAATCAAATCACGGTTTTTAGAGGATTTCATCCATTGTGGAAGGTTTGTAATCATGGAGTATTTATGTCTGCCATTGTCTTCTCTTAATTTTGCGCTTACATAGTCCCTTAAGTAGGTGAGCTGTTCAAGGTTATAGAGCCATAGTACGTTATCTTTTACATCAGTTTGCAGCCAAAGGTCGAAGCCAAAATAAGGGTCGGTGGGTTTATCGCCCCTGTATCGATACCATGCAAGCTCATATGCTCTCGTTTGTTGACAGGTTTCGCAAGTAACTTTTGCGTTTGGATAAGGTTTTTTGGTGGGTTCTGTAGAATGGCAAACTTTAGTTCCGCAATGGCCACAGCTTTGATTTACAAAGCCTAGTAGATAGCCATCCCATTGGTCATTTCCTGATTGATGAAAGCCGCAGTAACCACAAGTGCATTTCGATTGATGATTTAAAGGAAATGGGATGCTGTACTTCCTAGGTTGGGAATTGACCAAAGCGGGTTCAGCACATTTCGGGCATGTGATCCAAATGTTTTCACTGAAATAGACAGTAGGGTATGCAGGCTGATTAAATTTCATCTGATTTTGATTATCCCATTTCTGTATAAATCCAAGGCGTTCTTTAGAAGTGTTTCTAGGGTGGCCTTAGGTAAATCTGCATTGGGGTTTACCCTGAAAATTTTCATTCTGGCGCGTGTACCGGTTTCTAACTTTGGGTGATCTAACAATTTCCCTTCCACAAAAAGAATATAGGGTTCGTCTGTTTTTTTATCTGTCCACAAATAGCAAAACATTTTCTTCTTGAAGCAGAAGCAAGGCATTCCATACTTTTTTGTTTCAGTAACTTCATCGTCTTGATTCAGGATAAGGCTTCGTAAAGCCAATAAACAACTTTTGTTCGGCTCTTCTTTGTCTAGGTAATAACTATCAAAATCACTGATCATTTTTTCTGTTTTCAATGGCTTGGCGTAAACAAAGTATGGCGAGAATGGCGGTTACAATGGAAAATGATTTTTCGAAAGAGGTTTCGGCAAGGGCATTTCCTAAAGTGTTGAGTACAAACATTATGAATAAAACCCAGAGGCAAATACGTGCAAAATTTTTGAGCTTTGGGGCTTGTATACGGTTTGAGTGAATGAGCACTGCCATGATGGATAGAGTCGTTACGAAAAATGATATAAACTCGAAACCCAAGAGTTGGTTCTTTGTTTCCATTCTTCCACCCCATAAAAACTCAATAGGCGCGTAGTCGAAAAGAACGATACCAATGATGATAGCTAAATGGAAAAGAGCCAGCAGGCTGAATATTACCAGACTTAGTTTTGTGGCTACTTTGAAGCTAATGAGGTTCTTCATTTTTTAAATTAAAAGAGCATAAGTGGTTTGCGATTTTAGCTTAATTTATCACCGCCATCTTGCCAAATCATGACCACTTTTCCTTTGGTGCGCATGGCTTCAATATAGCCGATTGCTTCCGGGATTTTATGGTACGGGTAAGTTTTTTCTATATGTGGCCGAATACTTCCTGTTTGAATAAGAGAAGCTATTTTTTCCAAATCGAATGGGTTTGGACTAGCGGTAAATTGGCTTAGCTTGAATTTGCTAAATGCCGAACTCAACAGAAGTGAGATCATGTGATTCATATTAGTAAAGCCTACAACTACTCCTCTTTGTCCTAATCGTTTATAGTCTTTGAGTGTAAGGTTGCCATGTGTATCTACAACTAAATCGTATTTGGCTTTATACTGATGAATATCCACTTGATCATATGCTATGACTTCATTAGCACCTAATGACTTCACGAATTCGGCACTTTTACTTGAGCACACTGCGGTTACTTGAGCGCCATAGGCTTTAGCAATTTGAACTGCAAAATGGCCAACGCCACCAGAAGAACCGTTAATTAAAACCGATTCTCCTGCTTTAAGTTGACCATGCGTGATAAGGGCTTGTAAAGCTGTTAAACCAGCTATTGGCACAGCTGCCATTTTAGGGAAGTCAATTTCTTTAGGCATTTTCGCACAAACCGCATCCGATACACAGATGTATTCTGCAAATGCGCCTCCTAGTGTTTTCTCACCAAATACACGGTCACCGATTTTGAAACGACTTACATTACTGCCCACTTCTTCTACAATACCAGAAAAATCAGCGCCCAACACTCTATCTTTTGGTTTTAGCAGTCCGAATGTGAATCGTGCAAAAAAAGGTTTGCCTCTTAATATATGCCAATCGGCTGGGTTGGCAGAATTTGCCAGAACACGGACTAAGATATGACCTTCTTTTATTATTGGTTTTTCTATTTCCTCTAATTGAAGAACTTCGGGACCACCGTATTTGAGTTTTGTAAACGCTTTCATTTAAATCACTTGACCAGAGTTAAGGGTTTTCTTTACCCAATAATTTGAGAACAATCTAGCAAGATTAAGATTTGATTGAAAGTGGTCTCTAAGGATTGTTGGCCTTCTTTTCTCTAGTTTCGGAAATTATGAAAAAGTGGGCTTTAAAGAACAATCTTAAGCAGCAAGCTTTTCTAACTTTTCCCAAGTAAAATTTCCGCAATACCGGTGTGAAATATTACCTGTTTTGTCTAGGGTCATTAAAAACAACCAGCCGTTGTCGCACAAATCTCTAATAGCGCGATGTTTTTCAAGAATTGAATTGATGGCTTCGATAGGGGCTTCAATAACAACATTTAGTTTCTGTGGTTCGTGTTGAAATCGCTCTCCATCGTGCAAGGCTTGCAGGGGTAAACCAACACGCAAATCGCCAGAGTATCCTTCTAAAACTCCCAAGCCTGATGTTACGTTGTGCAAGGTTTTGTTGCCCGAACCATAATTTTTATTGTCGACCACTGAACCGTAGTATTGTAGATTTATCCAGCTGGTGACTACCATTGGAGCGGTCATTATTAACTCAAGTACCTCGAAATTTTCATCCTTTGTCCAATCATATGAATGTAAAAAGGCTTTACCTTCAAGATTTAAGTCCCTTGTTCTTTGGCGAGGTGCAACCACAAAAGCTGAACAACCGGCAAGTCCCCACTCAGGTCTTACTTGCGACCAATCAGAGCTCCGTACTAATACGGATCGGTCTGTATTATTTTTTTTGCTGTCCGAAAATCGCAATAATCGCTCTGTGCGTGTTGCTTTACCGGCCATGCTTAGCGATTCTTTTAGTAACTCTAAATCTTTTGTTTGTGATAAGGCCACGTCCTGCTCGTTGAAAATAGTCAGGTCATCGGTGGTCGTATCGTGTAAGCAGGCTAGAAAAACAGTGTCAAAAGGAATAAGAATGTTTGCTTTTTGCAAACCTGTTCGCACTTCTTTACTATTAAGTACTGCCGCCACCACACGTGCATTTGCTTCACCCGTGTGACCTCCGCATGCACCACAATCATACCCAGTAGCATGCGGGTTGTTCACCATGTTAGAACCATGCCCTACAATGAGCACAAATTTGGCAAAGTTACTGGTGAGCGACATAGCTGTAAGAGCGTTTTTCCCCATTTCAATTTGCTTTTCTAAAGAAATACCATAGGTTTCATTATTGATTGTTTGTTCATTAATGTTGATTTTCTTTTTTAGATAATTTGTTTTTGAGAAACCAATTTTATCTGGTTGAGGTACTGGCCGAGTAAGTCCGAATGAATCGGTAAAAAGTTTTGGTAGATATGAAATTCCGATGGGGCTAACAAAACTGAAACAGGATATTGCTCCTGACTTGAACGATTTCCAAACTTGCTGTAATTGTTTAGTGAGTATGCGCTTTTTTAACACTTCCGCATGTGTCTTTTCATTTTCCATTTGATCCATAATCTTTGGGCCAGGTGCCAATAATACAGGGCACTGTGCTTCGCCTTCACTATGGCCAATGGGTATATGTTTAATTGGGAAAGCAAAGAAGCCTGCAAACCCAAGGGTTTCAATAGTTTGGTCCACGCATTCTAAATTTCTGCGGTAAATCTCTGAACGTACATCTATGCAGAAAATAGCTTGAGCACTGGCCCGTTCTTTCTTGATAATCTTAGTTATTTTTTTCTTTTCAAATTTACTAATCAGCTTACGTTGAGTAGCTAAATCGAAAGCCTCTTGCAAGATTAAGTTGTGTGCAACGTCTAAATTAAGCCTCTTTTCTACTTGATTTAGGGTTAGGATTTCACGTGTTTCTTTCCATTTTCTCTTCAATTCAGGGCTACTTAAACTTTCAAATAAACAGGCTTCCCAGCACACCAGTACAGCTAAAAACTCGATGAGCTTTCCGTCTTTTCCTCCGTATAATTCACTGTCCCAGTCTTGTTTTGCGGCAAAAGCTGCCCAACCGCCCATTCTTAACAATAGCCGATGGAGATAAAGAGCAGATTCGTTTTCTACAACATTGAGTTTTTTGAACGCCCATTTAATCGCTTCTAAAGGGTTTTTAGGAATAGAACTGACTAGTTTTCTGAAATTCTTTAAGCCACTGAGCTCTGTTGTTCTATCAATTTCTGCCTCAAATTTCCATGCTGAAAATATGCCTTCATTTTTGTTAGCTGCTACCCATCTGGCTTGACCTTTGTCGAAGTAAGCAGCAGCCCAAGTGGAAATTCTTGTGGTTACAAATCGGTTCCAATCTTTTTTCGTTATATCACTGGCTACATCGATTACCGTGGCGATTGCTGTTATTTCAATGCTTTTGTGCACTTCGCTAGCTACGTTTTCTATAAACGCATCCACATTTGTGTTGTAATTCTTTTTGCGTAAAACAAGGGCGATGTCTTCCTTCAATAATTCCCCTTCTTCTAGTTTTTGTAAGTAGAATGAAGCGGGCAAAGTCATATGAATACCCCCAGCTGCAGCTAACTCTTGAGCTACTTGTTCAAATGGTTTATGGGTATGACCTAAGAAGGGATTTACCGCTACAAAATTTTCTAATGGCCATACAGGAGCAATTTTTTTGCAGACTTCTCTTAATAGTTCTAAAAACTGAGTCTGATCAGGTTTTACATTTTCCAAGAAATGAGAAACTATATGATTCGTATTTTTCATTTTGCCCTTTATAGGGTTAAGGAAACGCTTCTTATTAGTTTTTTGCTGCAATGGGTTGGTTTTCTAATTGAACAGTTCTTGTCAAGGTATTCTTCTCAAAACATTCTGAGCTATTTACAACTGCTGGTTTTTTCTCAGAACCATATGTATAAAGTGCTCGAACGGTATTGTCAAACAGGGTGTTTAAGTAAAAACCATTTCTGAAATGAATAGCCAAAGCCTTGAAAAAGAATGATGAGGTTTGCGAAGGAGCAATAATTTGTATAAATACAGTGGCGGCAAAAGCGATTAGAACAATTACCATTAGAGCTAATGTGCTAAAGTTGGGTTTACTTAATTCAGGTAATTGAGCGGAAAGTAGCTCATGAGATCCGGCTTCGAGTGTGAAGAAGGCTAAAGCGACCAAAAGCGAAAGTAAGGCTGCGTGAAATAGTAATTTAATACCGCCTGATGAATCTAAGGCACTTGTAAATAACCTTGAAAGCCCAAGCGCAATAATGCTTCCAATGCCTAAAAGCGCGGTTTCGTTTTCTGAGTTAATGCCCCATAGTAGGGCCGAACCTGCGTAAACTCCAAGCCCTAATAATATACCGAGCACAATTCGGAATGGATTTTTTGTTTGTATAGCATCAGAAACTTTGGCAGCTCTTATTATATCGATCGCACTACCTGATGACAAAAAGGAGTGTGCTTTGTAAAATGAATGTGCTACTAAGTGAAGCATTGCTGCAGAGTATACCCCCATGCCACAGGTCATCAAACTGAACCCCATATGAGCGATACTGGAGTACGCAAGGGCAGTTTTAACGGAAGTTTGTGTTAGAAAAGCAACTGAAGCAAATAGTGCTGTAAATCCGCCTATGGCAATAAGTGCCAGTGGTGCAAAAGCACTAGACTCTATTACGTATGCCATTCTGATGATAAGAAATGGCCCGGCATTCAATAAACCTGCATGGAGTAATGCTGAAACAGGAGTAGGGGTTTCCATTACCTCAATTAACCAACCATGAGTCGGGAATTGTGCAGATTTTAAGAGTGCTGCTATAACTAGCAGAATAGCCGCAACTTCTAAATTGGAACTGGTGAATCCTGATGTAGAAGTTATTTTTAATTGCTGAAAAATGACTTCTAAATTGCCCGTATCGAAATGAAGGTATAAAGCTATTAATGCACCGAGTAGTGAAACATCACCTAAGCGAGCCACCAAGAACTTTTTGCGTGCAGCAATAATAGCTCCTGGTCGCTCGTGGTAAAACACTAATAATCTATGAAGTGATATACTTGTGAAAACCCAAGCAAGTAAGAGTAATGCTAAGTTACCAGATAAAACCAAAAGTTGCACTGCCGCGATAGTTGCAGCTAAGCGGCCAATAAATGCACCTTGACGGACATCTCCATCTAAATAGTTTTTACTAAAACGTAGAATGATAAAGCTCAATAGAGCAATCATTGAAAACATTAATACACTTACTGAATCTAACCTCAGGCTAAGACCTAATTGCTTATAACCAAAGAATGTAGATTCTATCAAGGGGTGTTGTGATATAAATACACCGCTTATCGCGGCAATTAATATGCTGAAAATCGTAGCTGCTGTAGCTATACTTTTTACATGTTTTGGGCGTAGACCTGGCTGGAAATACGATAGCAGGGCTGTAGCCAAAAATGCTAAAGGAGATAGATAAACAACGTTTACGATGTATTGAACTGTCATGCTAATTAGAATTGGCTAACAAAGTTTTACAACAGCTCTATTGAAACTGAAGAGTTAACTTGTAGATTTTTTTCTTCCATCTTAGCGCAATCAATCCAAGCAATAAGCTCAGCCTTGGCTGTCTTTAATTCATTAATCCTTTTTAATGAATTCTCATCAGGCTTTCCATATCGTATTTCATGACTAAAATTCTTTAGTTTATGAAAGTTGATTTTTTTTGTGATTAAGTGGTTCAGAATATCTTGAGCATCTTCAGGAGAAAATTCTCCTCTTACTAGTTCAAATTGCTTGTTCAGTAAGCTCATAGTTTCTTTAATTTCTATTGACTGCATGTTCTTTGTGTTTTAATGTTTGGCAAAGTTTATAAATCCAATTCATAAGTTTTTATTTATATTTGTTATGTTATACATAAAATATATTTATGAATTATACCATTCATCAATTACAAATATTTCTGAAGGTGATTCAGACGCAAAGCATTACTAAAGCAGCCGAAGCCCTGTTTATGACTCAGCCTGCAGTTTCTATTCAGTTAAAAAATCTTCAAGATCAGTTTGATATTTCTCTTACAGAAGTGATTGGTAAACAGCTATATATCACCGATTTTGGTAAAGAGATTGCAATAATGGCTGAAAGAGTTATTCAAGAATTAGAGAACATTAATTATAAAACTCAGGCCTATCAAGGCATTATGACTGGCAGATTGAGTATCTCATCTGCCTCTACCGGAAAGTATGTAATTCCTTACTTTTTGTCTGGCTTTTTAGAGCAGCATTCGGGTATAGATTTGGTGCTTGACGTAACTAATAAGAGCAAAGTAATTGAAAGCCTAAAAAAGAATGAAACTGATTTTGCGCTGGTTTCTGTAGTGCCAGACAAACTGCCAATTGAAGAAGAAATACTTGTTGAAAATAAATTGTATTTGGTGGCTAACACACCTATTCGTGATGAAAGTAAACCTCATATTTACAGAGAAAGTGGCTCTGCTACCCGCTTAGCAATGGAAAATTATTTTGAAAGGCATCAGGGTAAACAGCGCAAAAGGTTAGAACTCACTTCAAACGAAGCGGTAAAACAAGCGGTGATTGCAGGCTTAGGGAATTCGATTATGCCGCTTATCGGGCTTAAAAATGAATTATTAAATAACCAAGTATATATTTTGGAATCACCGGGCTTACCGCTTAAAACGCAGTGGCGTTTAATCTGGTTAAAAGGAAAAAAATTATCCCCCATAGGTCAAGCCTTTTTGGCGTTTTTACGTGCAGAAAAACATCAAATTTTGACCAAGAATTTTGATTGGTATTTGAGGTATTGAGTTGAAGTAATTACGAAGCCTGTTAGAGCTTTTTCTATTTGTAGTAATTAAACAACTCTTTAAGCTTTTGTTGGTGACAGGAGACTGACCGAGGATGTTTTAGTCAAATTAAACATCAGAATAATATTTTGGGACAAGGTTTCCATTTTTAATTCTCGGTCATACTCACAACACCCACAAGGACTAAAATTAGCGCACTGCTGTTTCAATAGGAGTTTCACCCGCTATGATTTCGAAAGTTTGGTTTTGCTGCACACCGTCTTCCAATACTTCTACCAAGGTTTGGGCTACATCGGCCCTTGAAATACTGCCCTGCGTGTCTAGTTTTTCTCTAAGCTGAATTTTACCTGTACCTTCATTATCTGTAAGGCCACCCGGCCGTACAATGCTATACTCCAAACCGCTATTGCGTAGGTGGTTGTCGGCATTTTGTTTTGCCTTTAAGTAATCTTCGAGGTCATCGCTTACCGAAGGATTATCTGCGCCCATGGAGCTTAGCATTACATATTTGTTAACTCCTGCTTTTTTTGCAGCATCCGTCAAGCTTTTGGCTCCTTCTTGATCTACCGCGATTACTTTTTTGCCTTTAGAGCCCGCAGCAAAAATTACTTTATCAACTCCAATTACTGCATGGCTCAAATCTTTTTCCAAGTCGGCCAGTACTGTTGCCACACCCTGTTTTTCAAAAGCTTCTTTTTGGTCTTCTTTTCTAACCATGGCGATAGGTCGATAACGGTTTGAGGTTTGAAGTAATTCAACAATAATTTTACCTGTAGTGCCGTTTGCTCCGGCTATTAATATGTTTTGTTTTTCGTTTGTCATGTTTTTTAAATTTGATCAAAGTGATTATTTGTGAATCGTTTCTTACGATTACGATTATTTTTCAACCTTTCTTATGTAAAGTTTGTGAAGTTTTGTTTTAGCCTGCCGGTTGTTTTGACAACATGAAATCACTAGATATGTTCCGAGAAATTCTAATAGACTTAATTGAAAGGGGATTAGATCAAAGCTAAAAAGGGATAGAAAAGAAGGCCATGAATTATTCATCCATGGCCTTGAATTAGTTTTTAAATGCTTTTACCAAATCTTAATTCTTTCTTCTACAGGTTTGTAATTAGCATCACCTGGCTGAACATCAAATGCTTCGTAAAAAGGAGTGAAGTTCATTAATGGGCCGTTTACACGCCACATTGGTGGAGAATGGGAATTGGTTTTTACATAGTTGCGTAAATACTCGTCTCGGGTTTTTACACGCCAAATACGGGCAATGGACATAAAGAAACGTTGGTCGGGTGTATATCCGCCAATCTTTACTGTGTCTTGGCCTTGCTTGGTTAGTTTAAAGGCATCGTAAGCAATTGAAATTCCACCATTATCTGCCGTGTTTTCTCCAACGGATAATGCACCTTTTAAATGCAAACTGTCCAAAACAGTATAAGAACTGTATCGGTCGATAATCAATTGAGTTTTGGCTTGGAACTTCTCATAATCTTCGTCCGTCCACCAGTTTTTCACATTTCCATCTTTATCAAATTGAGCACCTTGATCGTCAAAAGCATGGGTCAATTCATGACCAATCACCATTCCAATTCCACCATAATTAATGGCATCATCGGCTTGTAAATCAAAGTAAGGGAATTGTAAAATGCCTGCCGGGAACACAATCTCATTGAGGGGAGGGTTGTAGTAAGCGGTTACAGTCGATGGCGTTGTGCCCCACTCATCTTTGTTAGGGGCTTTGTTCAGTTTATCTAAACCGTACTGATAGTCGTTTTGTCTCAAGGCCACTACGTTTTCAAAAAACTTGTCTTTTTCAATGTTTACATTCCCGTAGTCTCTCCAAACATCTGGATAGCCAATCTTTTTGGTAATCGTGTATAATTTCTCTTTGGCCTGAACCTTAGTGGCATCACTCATCCAATCAAGCTCGTTAATTCTATTTTCAAAGGCTTTTTGAAGGTTGTTGACCAAATCCAATACCCGGCTTTTGGCTTCTTCATTAAAATATCTTTCTACGTATAATTGGCCTAGCGCAAAACCAAGCTGTCTATCTACCTTGTTTACCATGATTTGAGCGCGTGATTGTTTCACCGCTTGCCCAGAGATGATTTTTGAATATTCGAAAGCTGCCGTTTCAAAAGGCTCGCTTAAGATATCAGCGTAATTAGTTAATACTTTTGCTTTTAAATAGGTCTTCCAATCGGCTAAGGAAACGGAAGGAAGCATGGTGTTGAGTTTCGCATAATAAGCAGGCTGAGCGATATCGACAGAATCGGCTTCTGCACCAAAATGATCTAACAATTTGGACCAACCGATATTGGGTTGATTTATATTAAGGTCTGCTACTGCGGTTTTATTGTAATTGGCTTTTACATTTCTTCGCTCGATACGCGTTTTATGCGCTTCTGCCAATTGCTTCTCTATGCCATAAGCCGTGGAGGTACTTTGTTCTGCATTTTCATTACCTATTAATTCAAACAGCTTGGTTAAATACGCTTGATAGGCCTTTTGAATTTCAAGGGTAGATTCGTCCGTTTTAAAATAATAATCACGGTCGGGTAAGCCTAAACCTGTCTGTCCAAAATGTAGCATGTTGACACTGCTATTTTCATTGTCGGGAGAGACTCCCATACTGATCAATGATCCATTGCCAGACTTGAACTCTTTGGCCACAAATTGCATCATTGCCGGAATAGAGTTGATGGCGTTGATTTGATCGAGCAAAGGTTGAATGGGTTCAAAACCACGTTCGTTGATGAGCGCGGTATTCATGCCTGAACTGTAAAAATCGCCCACCATTTGATCTGCGCTTCCTTTTTCGTGGGTTCCACTAGAAACTTCCTCTAAAATGTTTTCTAAGAGCTTTTTCTGAGGAATATTTAAAAAGCTATAAGAACCAACTCCAGCTTGGTCGTCTGCAATTACAGCGTTGTCGTACCAAGTTTTGTTTACATGGAGGAAAAAGTTATCTCCTGGTTTGATGCTTTCATCGATTCCATCGAATTCGAATTTATTGGCTTCTACCTCTTTTTTCTTGCCGCAGGAAACAAGGGTAAAAAAGGCTAGCGTGAAATAAAATAGTTTTTTCATAGATCTTTTGTGGTTTCTAATGAGGGTAAGTACGGTATAGCACTCCACCACTAAATTGATCATTCAATCTAATCGTTTTAATTGAATTGGAGTAACCTACTGTGTAATAGGGGTAGAAGGTTTTCTGAAACCAAGAAGTAATAGAGGAATTTGAATAAGTCTAATACTTATCCAATTCGCCATTGAGCCATGCCCATAATCTGCGTAGCCCTTTTTTAGGGGCTTGCTTTTTAATAGGTGTTTTGGCAATTTTTTTAGGTTGTTCTGTAGCTTGGGCAGTTGCTGTCTTTGACTTCTTTTTCTTTGGTGCTGTGGCCTTTAGTTTGGCTTGCACTTTTTCTTTGTAGTGCTTTTCTTTTAGTGCTTTAATACGCTTTTCTTCAGCCAATTTTTTACGCTTGGCTTCTTGTTCGGCCTTTCTTCTTTCTAATTCAACTGAGTTGGGTCTGCTGCGCTGATTTTGTCTTTTACGATCGTGGGTAGGAGTGTTCCTATTTTGTTTGGTGTTTCGCTGTTTTGGTTTTTCAGCAGCTTCTTTTGTTTCTTCTGGTTTGGCTTTTTCTTTAACTTTAGGTTCGGGTAAATCAATTTTACCCAAAACTTTTAAGCCCTCTAGTTTTAGCTTAGGTGCCTTTATCAATTCAGCATCTTTGTGTTTTTCTTGCGCTTCTTTTTCTAAACTATATACTTTAGGTGTTTCAGTTGGTTCTTTTTGTTCTACTGTTTTGGGCGCTTCTTTAACGGTATTTGGGGTAATAACTTCTTCAGTAGGCGTTTCTATTTCCTCAGTTACTTCCAAGGGTTCTTCAACGGCCTCAACTACCTCAATTTCTGCTTTTGGGCTTGCTACTGCGTTTGATTCTATAGAAGGTTTGGGCATTGGAACGATTGAAAGAATTAGACTTTCCTGTTCTTCGGTCAGTTTGTAATTAGGATCGTTTTCAATCTCGTGTCCATTTTTTGATAAAATGCCAATCAAATATTTGGGTTGAACTTGGAGTTTGCGGGCTAATTGTCTGAGGCGCATGGTATTAATTTAAGCTTGCAAATATAGTAAAGTGCCTTGCGGTAATGCAAAAATTATAAGTGTAGTTCTTGTAAAACCGAAAAAAGGAATGTTTTGATGTGGTTCACCTGAAAGCGAATCATAAATCATGGTAGTTGAGAAGATATCAACTCAGGTTGTTTTATTTGTTTTTTAGAAGGTAAAAGGGGGTTACCGTTCGTGTAGAAATTAACTCAAAACCTCTTTTCAACAACTTAATTCAAACACTTCTCATTGTAGTTCTGTTATATAATTTGAACCTTTGAACTTGAATTAAACGAAATGAATATGATGAAAAAACAGATCAACGGAATGCTATTAATTTGTGCTGTGGCAGCCTTGACTTTTGGATGTTCTCAGAGTAAAGAAAAATCTGAAGAAAAAGTAGATTCGGCTACAGAAACGGCTGAAGAATCGCTGGAAAGCGTGATTGTAGACTTAGAAAGTAAAAGCGATAGTCAATTAAAAGGTACGGTTATATTTAAAGAATTGGCCAACGGAAAAATCAATATTGATGTGAATTTGATGAATATTGAACCGGGCGACCATGCCGTACACATACATGCTATTGGTGATTGTTCTGCTCCTGATGGAACTTCGGCCGGAGGCCACTGGAACCCTATGGGCGTAGATCATGGAAATAGAGCCGAGGGTGGTGATTTTCACCAAGGTGATATTGGAAACCTTACTGTTGGAGAAGATGGAAATGGTTCGCTATCTATGGATGTAGAAGGTTGGACTATTGGCGGAGATGAAAATACCAATATCTTAAACCATGCGGTGATAGTACATGCAGGTCCAGATGATTTTACTTCTCAGCCTGCTGGTGCGGCTGGTCCAAGAATTGGATGCGGTGTAATCTCTCTTAAATAAAAATTAAAACCCTATATTTTGAAAGAGCTTAGTGTTTATCTAAGCTCTTTTTTTATGCCCCTAAATTGGGCTTTAAGAGTCATTTTAAGGCTTAATGCTTAATTAGTGAATACAGCTTGCAACTTTTTAATCATTATTTCGACTAAGCCTAAAGATTATTTTTTATTGTCGTCTAAGTGTATTTATCATTTCAATCGTCATTAAAGTGGTTAGTCTATTTTAGGTCTAATTTTTTAAATCAAACAACAGGTCAAACTCTAAATTAATTATGCGAAAATTTTTACTTACGACATGTGTCGTATTGTGTACTGTTCTAGCTTCTGCTCAAGAAAAGGTCACCTTGAACGGATATGTACGAGACGCTTCCAATGGAGAGGAGCTTCTCGGAGTCACGGTTTTAGTAGTTGAAATTGGGAATGGAGTAGTTTCCAATAATTACGGTTTCTATTCCATTACGCTTGCCCCAGGAAACTACACGGTTAAGTACAGTTTTATTGGCTATAAAACCATTGAAAAGAAGATTACGCTGGACAAGGACATTGAATTGAATATTGCTCTTCCAGAAGAATTAACAGAACTGGAAGAGGTAGTGGTTACAGGTGAAAGTCCAGTTGCAAACGTGTCAAGCATTCAAATGAGTAGGAATGACTTGGACATTAAGCAAGTAAAGAAGCTACCTGCACTTTTTGGTGAACCAGATATTATTAAAACTATTCAAATGCTTCCAGGTGTGATTTCTGCAGGAGAAGGTACTTCCAGTTTCTTTGTTCGTGGCGGAAGTGCAGATCAGAACTTGATTTTAATTGATGAAGCTCCTGTCTATGATCCTTCGCATTTATTCGGACTCTTTTCGGTGTTCAATGCCGATATTATCAAGGATTCAGAACTTTACAAAGGTGGAATTCCCTCTCGTTTTGGTGGAAGGCTATCTTCTATTTTAGACGTAAGAACCCGTGATGGAAACAACAAGGAATTTGAAGGCGAGGCTGGAATTGGTCTTTTGGCCAGTAGTATTTCGGTAGAAGGGCCAATTAAGAAAGACGAAAGTTCCTACATATTTTCTGCTCGTAGGTCTTATGTGGATCTGTTTTTACGAGCTGCCAACAATGATAACTTGGTCTATTTTTATGATGTCAACGCCAAGGTAAATTGGAGAGCTAATAACAAAAACCGTTTCTTCCTTTCTGTTTATTCTGGTAGAGATGATTTTTCTTTTGGTGAAGATTTTGGATTTGATTGGGGAAATAAAACAGCCACCTTTCGTTGGAACCACCTCTTTAGCGATAAACTATTTTCTAATACCTCGCTGATTGCTTCAAGCTTCGATTACGGATTGGGGATTGAAGACCCAGTACAAGGAATTCGTTGGGATTCAAACCTACAAGAATATAGCTTCAAAAACGATTTTAACTATTTCGCCAGTCCACAATTCGAATTAGATTTTGGATACCATGTAACTTATAAGCGTTTCGCCCCAGGCAAAATCACACCTTCAAGCGATGAGTCTATTTTCAAAGCAACGGAATTGCAGCATGAATACGCTCTGGATCATGCATTTTACTTGGGAGCCCAACACGAATTGTCTTCAAAACTGACGATGAATTATGGCGCTAGATTATCAGCTTTTCAGAGCATAGGCAAAGGCGATGTGTATTTATATGAAGATACGAAAGACAATATTGACCCCACACGCACCGACACGCTTTCGTTTAAAAGTTTCGAGCCTATCAAAACCTATTTCAATTTTGAACCAAGGTTTTCTATGCGCTATATGCTCAATGAATCTAGCTCTGTAAAGATGAGCTATAACCGAATGGTTCAGAATACGCACTTGATTTCAAGCGGTACTGTGCCTTTGCCTTTTAATACTTGGGCGCCAAGTAGCTATTACCTTAAACCTCAAATTGCCGATCAGGTGGCTCTGGGTTACTTCAAAAACTTAAATGATAATATGTATGAGTTCTCTGTAGAGGCCTATTACAAAACAATGGATAACGTAACCGATTTTGCGGATAACGCGCAGGTTTTCTTTAATACAGATTTAAGTACAGAGTACCGCCAAGGCGATGCAGAGGCTTATGGTTTAGAATTTTTCTTACAGAAGAAAGAAGGCGCACTTACTGGTTTTATTGCCTATACCTTGTCGAAAACAGAGCGAACAATTGAAGGTGTGAATTTAGGTGAAACCTTTTTAGCCAATTACGATAGACGCCATAGCTTAAATATGCTTGCTACATACGATTACAGTGATAAATGGTCGTTTGGTGCTGGCTTTACTTATGGAACAGGAAGGCCAACGACCATTCCTTCAGGAACTTACGAATGGGGAGACGGATATTCTGCCGATGTAATTACAGAAAGAAATGGGTATAATCTGCCTTCGTTCCATAGATTAGATTTAAGCGCTACGCTAACGCCAAAATCAAATGCTCATAAAAAATGGAAAACCTCTTGGGTATTTTCATTATACAATGCCTACAGCCGTAAAAATCCATTCTCGCTGTACACCCGAGTAAAGCAAGATAAAGATGGAAATACCATTGGCGATGGGAATGAAAAAGAAGCTAGAATGATCTATCTGTTCCCAATTCTACCTTCAGTTACTTATAATATCAAATTTTAATCGAGGCATATTAAGATGAAAAATCTATATAAATACATACTGTTTTCCTTGACTGTTTTCTTTGTTTCCTGCGAAGAAACCATCGATATCGATACCATTACCTCTGAACCTAAAGTGGTGATTGATGGGGTATTAACGAATAATTCTGAACTCAACTTTATTAAGCTTAGCTATACAAGAGGCTTTTATTCACTTGATCCAAATCCTGCCATTACAGATGCCGTAGTTACCGTTACAGATGATGCAGATAATGAAGTGGTTTATATACATAACCCAAATAATGACCCATCGAAGAAAGGTTATTATTATCCGCAAACACCTTATGCTGGCAGTATTTGGACAACATACCGCTTAAAAGTGACTGTAGATGGAGTGGATTATACTGCTTCAGAAACTATGTTACCCGTCACCAAAATTGATTCATTAGTAGTAACTATTGATGAAGAGGAAAGGGAAGATCCTGACGAAGAGGGTGAGTTTTATGAGGTATTGTTTTATGCAAAAGAACCTCAGGATAGGGTGGACCATTACCTTTTTAAATTCTATAAGAATGGATTGACCTTAAGGGATTTTGAAGGCGATATCTATTTCTCTGAAGATGAATTTCTAGGAGAAGAAATTAGCGGAATACCTACTGCCGGATATTATAAGCTTGGCCAGTATGCTAAAGTGGAAATGTATAGCATTACCCGAGAGGCATTTATTTACTATAATGATTTATCGAACTTGCTCAACAATGATGGGGGAATGTTTACGCCACCGCCAGCAAACCCAAGAACAAACTTGTCGAATGGGGCATTCGGATACTTTCAGGTCAGTGCGGTAGATATTATGGAGATTGAAATAAAATAACTCAATTAAGACATTTCACTTTTGTGAGGGATACAAAAACGGGATTGCCAAATGCGGTAATTCCGTTTTTTATTTAACATGGTCTATCGAAAAGGAAAACCTCTTTTGATGGACCTAGAGTTTATTCTTACCGATAATCAATCCTATACTAATAAGCCTCAATGTTTGAATTGAAGTGTTTTGTTATTCACCTCAAAGTGTTGGATTGTTCCACAATTTGAAGTCAATCCTATCGCCCTTTATTAAATAGCTAATAATGTAAGTAGCTGTAATTCAGTTGGTGTATTGATATTTGTGCTCTTGGCATGTCTTTTTCAATAAGAAGGGTAAAACAATTAATTCAACAAAAATTATAAAGTTATGAAAAAGGCAATTTTAAGTTTATTAGCAATAGGTACTTTAAGTTTCACATCTGTTGCATTCACTAGTGTAGGCGAAGCTGCTACAGTGCTTGTTCAGCAAGAGAAGAAAACAGAAATTCTGATGAAAAACCTTCCTGAAGAAGTGAAAAAAGGATGGGAAGAAGCAGAATACAAAGATGAAAACGTAGAGAAAATCTACAAAGTTGAAACTCCAGCTCCAGAGAGCGAAGAGTACATCGAGTTCATCGTGAAAAAAGAGACTGGTAAAGTAGCTGTTCACTTTGGAATGGACGGAACGTTACTGAGAGAGGTAGCTATTGACGGAAAACAGTAATCAGTTTTTGGTTGAGTATTCACATAAGTGACCCTTTGTGTTAGTAGAGAAGGTTATCCGGACGGGATAACCTTCTTGTTTTTGTGCCCAATTTTAACGCATTTTACCACGCTGATTGTATTCCTTGATCTTCACATTCAACGCTTTAAAATCTAATTTGCCCTGAACCTCAGTAAGGTGATCTAGAATAGCCAAACCTTTGTTCAATTGGCTGTCTATGTTTTTTACTTTCCCCACAATGTAAATGAGGCTACGTTGCTTGCCAGGAGTAAGAGAATGGAAGAATTTAGAGCCAACCTCATCTTGATCTAGCAAAACGCTAAAAGATTCAGGTATTGGTATTCCATATTCTGAATTGTCCTTTTCAAGCGTTACTTCCACCTTATCGCCTTCACTTATATTAAGCTCGGTTCTTATTTTTTGGTTAACGAGAATATAACTTCCCTCGTTAATGGGCATCAAAGCTGTATGAATAGTGATTTTGTTATTGATACAGCACTTTACTCGCCTATTATTGCCATTGGTAAACTGAGCCGTTATTTCTGGGCTTACAGGCAAATGGTAGCTCCAATGTTCATAATGGAATTGGGCTAAAGTGGTAGTAAAACTGACCAATGGTTCAAAATTGTGAGTTTAATTTTCTGGGTTGGCCGTGAGTTTCAATACATAAATCAGTGGCCAAAGTTTACCGGTTACGAGTAAAGACTTTGTTGATTCATGCCAAGCAATTCCATTTAAAACATCAGCATCTGGGTTAAGCAATCGGGTGCGGTAAGTTAGGTCGGAAAGGTCTAAAAAACCTTGTACTTCGCCTGTATTGGCATCAATCTTAGCAATTTGGTCTTTTAAGTAAATGTTTGCCCAAATATAGCCATCAACGTACTCAAGCTCGTTTAGGCTGCTTACAGCTACACCTTTATAAGTTACATTAAGCTTTTTTATCGGAGCTAAACTGGCAGTGTCCAAAAACGAAAGTGAGTTCGATCCGTCTGACATAATCAGATTTTTTCCATCGTGGGTTAATCCCCAACCTTCATTATTGTATTTGAATTCCCTTAACTGTTCAAAGGTTTCTAAATCGTAAACAAAGCCTACTTTTTGCTGCCATGTAAGTTGGTAGATTTTGTTATTCAGAATGGTAATGCCTTCTCCAAAGAATTTGTCGTCTAGTATTACCTTTTTGTCTGGTTTTCCAGTTGAAGGATCTACAATTCCGATCCACGAAGCTTCTCTACCTGTACTCTCGTAGATTTTTCCTTTATGAACCAGTAAGCCTTGCGTGTAGGCAGTAGAATCATGCGGCATGGTTTGCTCCACCTTGTAGCTGATTAATTCAGGGTTGGCCAAAGAATATTTGTCTTTTTTAGAAGGAGTACATGAAATAATGCCTAGGCTGAGTGATAGGATGGAAAGTTGTAGAAATTTCATGGAGGATCGTCAATGTTTATTTACAAAATAGAAACCAACCGATAATGGATTTGGCTTGAATTTAATAATTGCCTTATTGGCACATAAACTTAACGAACATCCCTTTATTTCTCAGCCAGCTTTAGCAAATATTTCTTGAAACGTTTGGTGTCGTAATTGGCCATTCCTGTTTTACTTACTACAATTTTACCTTCAGGAGAAACTACAAAAGTGGATGGAACTACGCCAGTTTCGAAAACATCGGGTAGAGGAGAGGCCAATTTGAATACAGGAAAATCGAACCCTTTGCGCTTTACCCAAGTGCGGGCTGTTTTCATTTCGTCATCGTGAGAAATCATCAAAAACACAATATCATCTTTGTTTTCAATTTTATTATAGAGCGAATTGATGTTAGGCATTTCGGCAACGCAAGGCGGGCACCAAGTGGCCCAAATGTTAATGAAAAGCGTTTTCCCTTTTAAATCACGAACATCTATTTTGTTGCCTTCTTCATTTACCAAACGGAAATTGTAATCGGCATCAACCACTTCATCGGCATCTAAAGCAGTGGCGTTCGCAACACCAGTTACCAATACTGCCTGCTGCACTTTTCCGAAAACTTCGGCCTGAGAACCTGTCAAATAGATGACCAGAAAAACCATTACAACAATAGATAGCTCAATGATATCTCTTTTGGTTACGCCTTTCTTTTTCTTATTTTTTTCCTCCATTGCTGAATTCTTTGGGCTTCAAGTTAACTAAACTTATAAAATAGTATGTACATGCTATTCACTCCAATGTAATGAGAATGGAATCAACACATAATTGGTTCACTAGAAAGGCAACATTGACGGCAGTATAGTTTAAAAACTAAGCCTCGAGTTTCAGAATGTCATAAGCATGCTGTTTATACTGCTCCATAATTTCGTCTTTTTTAGCAACATTCTTTTCCATACATAAATAGTAATAGGCGCCTTCTAAGATGGTGTAAATCAAATTTGCGGTTCGTTTTGGATCTTCTAGTTTCAGTGACCCCTCTTCTATACATTCCAACAAATGAGATTCTAACCAAACGCGTAAAGAGTCATGTAACTCTTTGTATTTAGAACGAATGACGTTGTTTCTAAAAATCAGACTGTAACAACTGTAATAAACATCATCGCTAATCAGAGCATTCCATTTTCTGGAGAAAAGGTTGTTGAGCACTTCCTTTAAATGGTCAATCGAAGTGCCATCTTTTTGAGTGCTATAGATTTTTTGATAACGACTTAGAATATAATCAATGAGGGCAAGCACTAGCTCATCTTTGTTCTTAAAGTTATGCAAGATTAAGCTAGGGTTAACATCCATGGCTTCTGCAATCTTAGCAATAGAGGTGTTTTGGAGCCCTTCTGCCTTGGCTGTTTTATAGAATGCTTTTACTATTTCTTGTCTTCTGAGGTCTTTAATGTTCTTTCTTCCCATTGAATTTGTGTGTGATTCTGAGGCCCAAATATGTGGAAAATAAATTGAACGACTATTCAATTAAAATTAAATCGCGGTTAATGATGGGGTAACATGCCGCGCCTACATTTGACAATCTAAAATCTGCTCTAAAACTAAAACAAAACTTATGAAAGGATTTACATCCACGATTTCAACCCAACATAGGAAGCTCCGCAGGGCTTGCCTCATGTTGATGTGTTTATGTGTGTCTGCGTTGGGCTTTGCCCAAGAATTGAATGTTAAAGGCTTGGTCTCAGATACTGAAGGACAGCCTATTTTTGGTGTTACAGTTTTTGAAAAAGGAACTACAAATGGAATGGTTACTGGTGCTGACGGAAAATACAGCATTAAAGTAAAAAGCCAAGAATCAGTAATTGTATTCTCATTCGTAGGCTTTATTTCTCAAGAAGTAACAGTGAATAATCAGTCTACAATTGATATTACGCTTCAGGAAGACATTAAAGAACTTCAGGAGTTTGTAGTAGTTGGCTATGGTGTAGAAAAGAAGGTGAATCTTTCTGGTGCTGTAGACCAAGTAGATGCACAGCAATTAGCGAAAAGGCCAATCAGTAGTGTAACTGAGGGGCTTCAAGGGGTTATTCCTAACCTAAATATCGATAGTAATTCTGGTGCTCCAGGTTCTACCCCAAATATTAACATTAGAGGCGTGACTTCAATCAATGGTGGAAATCCACTGATTTTGATTGACGGTGTTCCTTCTGATGCTGTGGAGTTAAACCGCATTGCTCCTCAAGACATTGAAAGCATTTCAGTAATCAAAGATGCTTCTTCGGCAGCCATTTATGGTGCAAGGGCAGCATTTGGTGTAGTAATCATTACTACAAAGAATGGAGCTGATAAAATGAGAATAAGCTACTCTGGTTATACGTCAATGAATGAAGCCACAGTTATACCCAACAAAATCACCGATCCTTATATCTACTCAAGGTTGTTAGAAACTTCAACCGATAATACTCCTTGGGACAATATTAACTTCAGTGATCAGTATTATGCTTGGGCCAGAGATCGCTCTAACGATCCTTCATTGCCTGGGGTAAGAAGAAATCCAACTAACGAAGCCGCTTGGGAATATATGAGTGGCCAAGATTGGTCTCGTCATTTTATGAAAGACCAAACTACTTCAAGCAACCATCAGCTTTCAATTAGTGGAGGTGACGATCGTGTTAATTATTTACTTTCAGGTTCATATAGTCATCAAGACGGGGTTTTGACCATTGCCGATGATTACTTTGATCGATACACAGTCAGAAGCAAAGTTTCATACAAAGCCAACGATTGGTTAACCATTAGCAACAACACCTATTTGACTACTACGGAAAGAAAAGAACCTTCGTATTTCGATATTACTTCAATCTATAATATAGCTCCTACATCATGGAATATTAACCCTGACGGAAGTTGGGCCAATTCTGAAGCCGGAATAATTTCTGCCCAACTAACAGATGGTGGAGAAGATATCACAGAGTTTACTAGTGTTCAGTCGCAGTTTGGCGTACAAGCAACATTGTTAAAGGATATCCTGACTTTTAACACTGACTTCACCTTTAGAAGAGGAAGGCAAGATAGGAACTGGTATCAGACAAAATATAACATTGGTTATGGCCCAAGTGACATTAGAGAACAAGGCAATAATTCAGCTTACAGATCAAGCTCAGTAGAAAATTACTATGTGTTGAATAGCTATTTAAGCTACAAACAACAATTTGGTGATCATGCATTAAGCGGAACTTTAGGTTTTAACCAAGAGCACAACCGCTGGAACTCGTTTAGCGCGCAGCGAAACAATGTTATTTCTGCTTCGCTACCTACCATAGCACTGGCAACAGGCGATCAGTTTGTAGGTGAAAGCGTATCTGAATGGGCAGTGAGAGGTGTTTTTTACAGATTGAACTACATCTATAATGACAGATATATTCTAGAATTGAATGGCCGATATGATGGCGCTTCTAAATTTCCTTCTGATAATCGTTATGGATTTTTCCCTTCGGCTTCATTGGCTTGGAGAGTAGATGAAGAAAACTTTATGGCTGGAATGAGAGACTGGGTAAGCCAGTTTAAACTCAGAGGTTCTATCGGGTCTTTGGGTAACCAAGCCATTGGCCCTTATGAATACATTTCAACCATGAGCGCATACCAAGGTAATTACCTGATTGACGGAAAGTTGCCGCTAGAAATTTCTTCACCTCAGTTGGTTTCAAATAACTTTTCTTGGGAAGAGGTAGTAACCAAAAATTTTGGTGTAGACTTAGGATTCCTCGAAAATAGAGTGTCTGCATCATTCGATATTTACAGAAGAGACACCAAAGGGATGTTGACTTTGGGAAGAGAGTTGCCAGATGTTTTGGGTGCAACGGAGCCAAAAGAAAACGCTGCTGATTTGAAAACTAACGGTTGGGAATTCTCTTTAGGTTACCAAAACGAAGTGGCCCTTGCTGGTAAGCCATTAAACTTTAAAGCGGGTTTCAACTTATCCGACAGCCGTTCTTATATCACTAAATTCGATAACCCAACAGGAAGCATAACTCAGTTTTATGAAGGAATGGAGTTAGGCCAAATTTGGGGACTTCAAAACGATGGTTTCTTCAGGTCTGCCGAAGAAATCAACGCACTAGATCAGAACGCGATTGTGCCTTGGGGTGCTATTTCAATTGTTGAAGGATGGCCAAAATACAAAGACCTAAACGGAGACAATAAGATCACTAAAGGCTATACTTTGGATGATACAAAAGATTTATCAATCATCGGAAATCAATCACCAAGGTATCGTTATGGCATAAACCTTTCTGCCGATTGGAATGGATTTGATTTAAGCGTTCTTTTCCAAGGTATTGGGAAGAGAGATTACTATCCACTGGACTACTTGTACTGGGGATTCTATCAGCAGCCATATGCAGGTGGTTATCCGCATTTGAACGATTTCTACCGAGCTGAATCAGAAACTGGTGCCGATAGAGACAGACATTCACAATCGTATTTAGATGCAGGTTTAGCAGATCAAAATTTAGATGCTAAATATCCTCACTTACAATCTTGGTTGGCCGATAGAAATTTGGGAGAAAGAATTGATCAAGCGCAAGGTTTGGCCATTCCTCAAACAGATTACTTGTTGAGCGCAGCTTATTTAAGGCTCAAAAACTTAACCATCGGATATACTTTACCAGTCGCATTAATGTCTAAAACAGGCCTTTCAAGTGTAAGGGTTTATGCCAGTGGCGAAAACCTTTTCGAGTGGTCGGCATTAAAAGATTTCTTCGATCCAGAAGCAGTAAACAATGCCATTCAATATAATCCAGCTGTAAGCGGAGGAAGAGGAGTAGGTAAAGGTTACACTTACCCTTTCCAAAGAAGGTATGTATTGGGAGTTAACATCACTTTGTAATCATCTGATTTTTAAACGAATTCAAAATGAAAAATTTTAAAATACTGATTGCACTCTTCTTAATTGGTTTGGTTACAGCCTGTAACGACAGCTTCTTAGATGTAGTGCCAGAAACTTCGATTGGCGTAGAGAATTTCTTTAACACAGAAGAAGACCTTAATATTTACGTCAATAGTCTTTATAATTTCCCGGGGTCGGGGATTTATTATGCCGATGGTGGAACAGACAATGCTGCCACTACGGGAAATACTGAAATCAAAACCATGATGGTTAGTACTGCATCTTCTTCTACCATTACATCGGGTTGGAACTGGGGTGCGCTAAGGTCAATCAATTTGTTTTTAGAAAACTTTGACAAAGCGAACATCTCTCAAGAAAAACTAAATCACTTTGAAGGTTTGGGAAGATTCTTCAGAGCCCAGTTTTACTACGATAAGGTAAAAAGGTATTCAGATGTGCCATATTACGATTTTGTGATCGAAACGGGTGATACTGAAGCCTTGAACAAGCCGCGAGATTCGCGTGAAATGGTGGTAGATAAAGTTTTTGAAGATTATCAATTTGCCATTGAGAACATTTTCGAGAATCAGCCTGATGGCGCAGTAAACAGATGGGTGGCAAAAGCCTTTATGGCAAGAAACGCGTTACACGAAGGTACTTTCAGAAAATATCACAGCGAATTAAATCTTACTGCCTCGGCTGATAAGTATTTGAAGTTAGCGAGAGATATTGCCAAAGACATCATGGATAATGGGCCTTTCAGTATTAAGAATACAGGCAATAGCGCAACTGATTACAGCAGTTTGTTTAATAGCACTGATTTAGAGTCAAATCCTGAAGTAATCTTAGGAGTTTACAGCTTAGATCAAGTGAAAAACAGTGGCTGGTCCGAAACCGTGTTTGGTAATTATGAAACCAGTCCAGCGAAAGATTTATTGCAGTCTTACCTAATGGCAGATGGTTCATATTATTCGAACCAAGCCAACTACGATGAATTTAATTTTGTTCAAGAGTTTCAAAATAGAGACCCTAGACTGTCTCAAACTTACGCTTATCCAGGCTTTGTGTTGGTAAACTCAAGAACTTACAGCCAAGGTGCGGGAATGTATGTTCAGCAATTGGCAAAGAATTTCTCGGGCTATCATCAGCTGAAAGGTTTTGTGAATGTAACAGATCAGGCCACTATTAATAACTTGGACTTTCCGGTATTGAGGTTTGCCGAAACGCTTTTGATTTATGCTGAAGCTAAGGCTGAACTAAATGAAATGAATCAAACTGTACTAAATGAGTCTATTAACCTGTTGCGCGATAGAGCAGGAATGCCAGCTTTAACCATGGGCGTTACTGTTGACCCCGTATTGCAGGCAAAGTATCCCACAGTGTCAGATCCAGTTTTACTTGAAATCAGACGAGAAAGAAGAGTTGAATTGGCCTTAGAAGGGTATAGGTTCGATGACCTGATGCGTTGGAAAGCGGGTAAATTATTGGAAGAAGAGCCAAAAGGTTTGTACTTCAGTGGTTTAGGTAAGCACGATGTTACTGGCGATGGAATTGAAGACATAATATTATTAGATGCTTCTGCTTCAATTCCTGATACCAAAGAGCGAAATGCTTTAGATGTTCCTTTTGCCTATTACAGAGTTGGAAGTTTTGGTGAAAACGTAGGGGTGTTTTTATCAGACGGTAACAGCGGACATATTTTAACGGTAATTGAAAGAGGAACATTTGACGATCCGAAGTTCTATTATCGCCCTGTACCAGCTGCTCAAGTAGCATTAAACCCAAATTTGACACAGATTTTCGGATGGAATTAGATTAGGTTGCAAATGTTGAAATACCGGATGAGGCCCTGAGCCTCTTCTGGTATTTTCTTCTTTTCCACTAACTTAAACTCAACCACTCAACTAACCCGACAAAATTAACATCATGTTGAAATCAATAAGTATACTTTTTTTAGCCATTGTAATGGCAGCATGTGGAACTGCACCTGAAAAAAAGGTGATGATCATCTTAGTGGATGGTGTTCCTACTGACTTACTTGAAAGTGTAGATACTCCAATTTTAGATCAAATTGCTGCACAAGGTGGCTATACTCATGCGTATCAAGGTGGAGGAAAGGAAGAATACACACAAACGCCAACCATTTCGGCTCCAGGTTATATGAATATGATTACTGGGGTTTGGGGGAACAAACACAATGTTTGGGGCAACAGTGTAAGAAACCCGAACTATAACTACTGGAACATCTTTCGTACCGTTAAAACGGTAAATCCAGAAATGACCACTGCCATTTTTTCTAGTTGGGAAGATAATAGAACAAAGTTAGTAGGAGAAGGAAAAGCAGAGGCTGGGAATTTCATGTTCGATTACTCTTTTGATGGTTTTGAGTTAGATACAGTGGCTTTTCCACATACAGCTGACCGTAGCTTCATGTTTAATATTGACGAAAATGTTTCGAAAGGAACAGCCGATTATGTGCTTACTGATGCACCAAATTTGTCATGGGTGTATTTAGAGTTTACCGATGATATGGGGCATATGTATGGTGATAGTCCACAAATGATTGAAGCCGTAAAAGGTATGGATAACCAAGTAGGTAGAATTTGGGCAGCTATTCAGCAACGCGAGAGAGAATTTAACGAGGAGTGGATGATTGTAATTACGACCGACCATGGAAGGACAGAATCCAATGGTAAAGGTCACGGTGGTCAATCAGAAAGAGAGCGTACTACCTGGATTGTAACCAATCAAAACAACCTTAACAAAAGGTTCGAGAATAACCCACCGGTAGTAGATGTCGCTGCTAGTGCGTTAAGGTTTTTAGGTATTGAAGCCCCTGAGCAAATCAAGGAAGAAATGGATGGAATTCCCTTCATCGGTGATATTTCAATAATGAATGCTAAAGCTAAAAAAGAAGGAAATGAGCTTATCGTTTCTTGGGAGGTAGCTGATGCATCTGGCGGTGTAGAAATCTACCAATCTTCCACAAACAACTTTGCCAAAGGAGGAAAGGATGAGTACTCACTTTTAGGCAAGGCAGACGTGAAAAATGGTCAGTTTAAAACTGATTTTGTTTTTCCTGTAGGCACTACCAAGCTCTTACTAAAGGCGCCTCATAACTGGACAAATGTTTGGGTAATCGTTGAATAAGCTGAAACAATGAACAGACGGAATATTTTAAAATCAATAGCCTTAGCTGGTACGGGAGCTTTAATTGGAGGTGATTTAACTTCTATTCAACCTAAAGCGAAAAGAGTTTTATGCCTTGCTCACCTTACTGATGTGCATTTACGTGATGCGGATAATGCGCCTGATAAATTTATCAAGTGTTTACATGTTATGCAGTCGTTGAAGGATAAACCTGATATGATTTTTAATGGGGGTGATACGATTTTCGATGCTTTAGGTACCGATAAATCAAGCGTTGAAAAGCAATGGCAACTTTGGGATAAAGTCATTAAAGCGGAAAATGATTTGCCTGTAGTTAATTGTATTGGCAACCATGACGTATGGGGGGCTGGAGAAAAATCAGATCCGCTTTATGGTAAAAAGTATGCGTTGGAGAAAATGGGTTTAGATAAACCATATCATTCTTTCGAAAAGGCTGGATGGAAGTTTATTATTCTTGATAGTACACATCCCGTAGGAGAGGGCTGGTATACAGCTAAGTTAGATGATGAGCAATTCGATTGGTTTGAAAAAGAATTAGAGGCTACACCTTCAACTACACCTGTTATGGTAATGTCTCATATTCCAATTTTAACGGCTACTGGCTTTTATGAAGGTAATGAGAAGAATGGAAACTGGACAGTGCCTGGTGGATGGATGCATATTGATTTCAATAGAATCAAAAAACTTTTTATGCAACATGCCAATGTAAAACTTTGTGTAAGTGGACATATGCATTTATTGGATAAAGTAGAATATAATGGTGTAACCTATTGCTGCAATGGTGCAGTAAGCGGAGGCTGGTGGGGTAACGAAATGTACTACGAAACCCAAGCTGGTTTTGCCACAATCGATTTATATGAAGGTGGTGAATTTGATGTGGAATACCACACTTACAGCTGGAGTTAGTGAGTATTAATCAGAAATTAAGCTTTTTGGGTGAAATCGTTAAGTACTTCCATAACCAAGCTTTTTTAGAGACTATTGCAATGCTTTAGTTTTTAACAGAACGGTTTATATGGTTTCTCAAACTCTAATAAGTTACAGTGTTCAAACTTTAGGGTGGCTTGGTACGCTACTTTTTATTGTGAGTTACATTCAGCTAAATCGTGGAGTTTGGACCCTTCAGGATACAAAATTTCATGTTTACAATATCTTAGGAAGCGTGTTTTTAGTGATTGACACCGTTTATGACTTCTCTTATGCTGCAGCTGCGGCCAATTTCTTTTGGGGAATTGTAGCCTGTTACGGCTTGATTAAATTTAGAAATCAAGAGAAAGTCAAAAGTGACGAATTTATAGAAAGTAAAAAGCCCAACCTCATCTAAAGTTGGGCTTAATTTTTTGGTCTGAATCTCTATCCAAAAACCATTTGATCCTTTACGAAAGGAATTTTATAAAGTCTGTTTCCCGTGGCTTTGGCCATGGCATTAGCCAAAGCACCACCTGCTGGCGGTAACGATGGCTCACCCAAACCAGTTGGATCGTTTAAGCTTTCTACAAAATGAACATCTACGGTAGGTGCTTCTTTAGTTCTTATCAAACGATAATTGTTGAAGTTAGAAGCTTGCGGGGTTCCATTGATGAACGAGAAATCTCCATAAAGTGCGTGTCCCATTCCGTCTACTACGCCACCTTGAATTTGATTAATGGCAGCATCAGGGTTTACTACAATTCCACAATCTACAGCAACCGTAACATTTTTCACGATCGGATTGCCATCTTTCATAATCACATCAGCCACTTCGGCCACATAGGTATTGTGTGAATAATACGCACTGAAGCCTTTGCTTACACCACTTTCGGCTTTACCCCAATTTCCTTTTTCGGCAGCCAATTTAATCACCCCAATCATTTTTTCGGGTTCGTAATCAATCTCCCCAACAGGGTTGTTTTTCGCCCGTTCAAGAATATCTAATCTTAACTGAACCGCATCTTGACCCATTTCAGCAGCTAATTCATCGAAGAAGCACTGCTCGGCTACGGCCAAAAAGTTGGTGATAGGGGCTCTCCATGCTCCTGTAGTAATATTACTATCTACATAACTCGATTCTATTAAGTAGTTTTCGATGCCGCCTGCCGGAAACCAATCTGGACGAACCCAGTTGTTACGCCCTATTCCTGCACCAGATAAATGGTAGCCCGTAAGCTTTCCATCTTTAATGGCAGCTCTAAATTTATATTTTGATGCCGGACGGTATGTGCCCGCGGTCATGTCGTCTTCCCTCGAGAAAATCACTTGAACGGCTTTGTTGGCTTTCTGAGAAATTTCGGCAGCTTCTAAGGCAAAGTCTCCATAAAGTCTTCGTCCAAAACCGCCACCCATTCGGGTCATTTCTAGTGTAATATCGTCAGGGCTTTTTCCAAGCAGTCGGGCAATTTGCCCTCGGGTACCGGCTGGTGTTTGAATTGGCCCAACTAGTTTAACTTTGTCGCCTGTAACATCGGCAAAGAAATTCATCGGCTCCATGGTGTTGTGTGGTAAAAAAGGAGCCTCGTAGGTTTTTTCAAATACTTTATCTGCCGAAGCCATTGCTTTTAATGCATCACCATCGCTACGACTTGGCCTTTCTACTCTTTTATTGAGCAGTTTGTTCATTTCACTATCGTGATAAGGCGTGTCTTCAAGCCTTCCACTCATGTCCCAATCGGCCACTAAGGCTTTTTTACCCTTCATGGCTGCCCAAGTGTTGTTACCTAAAACAGCTACTTTATCTCCAAATTGAATTACATCATTTACGCCATTTACTTTTCTGGCCTCTGTGTCGTCAAAGGATTTTAGTTTAGCGCCAAATGCAGGTGGGCGAAGCACCACGGCATATTGCATTCCTTCTTGCTTATAGTCAATTCCGAATACAGGCTTACCGGTAGTAATTTCATCTAAATCAACATTTTTCTGACTCTTACCAATAATGTTGAATTCTTTTGGGTTCTTTAAGGTAACCTCTTCTGGTATTTCTATACCTACGGCCTTTGAGGCCAACTCGCCATAACTTAATTTTTTACTGCCATTCAGCACATAACCACCCTTGGTGGTAAGCCTGTTGGCATCTACTGCCCATTCTTTAGCGGCAGTTTCTATCATCAGTCTTCTAGCAGTGGCACCCGCCATTCGCATGCTTTTCCAGCTACTTCTAATGGACTGGCTTCCGCCTGCTACCTGACGTGGGAATGCGTTATCGAGCGGTGCTTGTTTTACGATTACATCTTTCCAGTCTACATCTAGTTCTTCGGCCACAAGCATCGGCATAGATGTTTTTACATTCTGGCCAATTTCCGGGTTTGGCGACATGATGGTTATTTCACCATTGTTGGCAATGGTGAGGTAGGCATTGATATCGAACCAAGCTGAGGCTGGGTCTTTTACTTCTGCCGAAGGCGAACAAGCCCAATTGAATCCGATCATTAATCCTCCTCCAGCAAGAGCAGAAGTTTTTAGGAATGATCTCCTGTCTACTTTTGTTTTTATAACTGTCATTTTTCCTTGATTTGGAGGTTATAGATTAGATGCAGCCGAAGAAATGGCGGCTTTTATTTTATTGTATGTACCACAACGGCACAGATTTCCGTTCATAGCGGTTTCAATTTCATCCATAGAAGGGGAACTATTGCGTTGCAGTAAAGCTGCGGCATTCATAATTTGCCCTGCTTGACAATAGCCACATTGAGGAACATCATGTTCTACCCAAGCTTTTTGTAAAACGTGGTCGGCTTTTTTAGAAAGGCCTTCAATAGTGGTGATTTTAGCTTCAGAAACTGCTGAAACTGGAATCGAACAAGAACGAACTGCATTGCCGTCCATGTGAATGGTGCAAGCCCCACATTGCGCAATTCCACAGCCGAATTTTGTGCCCTTAAGGTCTAGGTAGTCGCGCAAAACCCATAGCATTGGGGTGTCTGCGTCAGCCTCAACGGTTTGTTGCTTGCCATTGATTGTAAGTTGGTAAGTTGCCATAACGGATGATTTTGAGAAATTTGAATTGATGAATATATGATTTATGAGTTCAAAATCATAGCTATAATTGATGAAGAGCCTTATCTAGATTTTATGCGATAATCTTCGTCTTATTTTTTCTGCCGTTGTGTCCGATAATTCCTTTTTCTGCAGAATAGAGGTTACTTTTGCGGCCAAATTAAATGTGATGGAATATGTGGTTCGCGAATGCGATTTTCGCAATTAAGCCGTTACGTTTTCAGAGTGTTTTACCAAATAATTATAAACGAATGAAATACAGATTTTTAACCGTATTAGTGCTGATGGTTGCACTATTGATAACAAATAGGACTCCATCTTTTGGGCAAGAAGAAGTTCAAGAAGAAGTAGTTAAAACAGATTTAATAAGCCAGTTGGAATCGCTAATAGAATCTTCAGGAACTTATGTAGATAAGAAAATTATTAGAATTACAAGTTTGAACGAATTTAGAAGTGCGCTAGGAGATAGCTTGGCTAGCTATTCAAATAGTATAGAAAGTTTGAATACCGAGAAAAATAAGATTGAACTTGAAGTTAATGCTTTAAGGTCAGAGCTGGAGTCGGTAAAAGCTGAGTTGGAAGCCAGTGAAAAACTGAATGATAATATGTCATTCTTTGGTATTCTTTTGAGCAAATCAGTTTATAATATTATTGTATGGTCTATAGTGGCGGTTTTGATTGGGGTAATATTAGTAATGTTAGCCCGTATGAAAAAGGTGGCGCAATCTGCAAAGCGAATTAAGGGCTCATTTACTCAAGTAAGTGAAGAGTTTAGAGCATATCAGTTTGAGGCAAAGGAAAATCAAATTAAGATTAAACGTGAACTTCAAACCGCATTAAATAAACTAGAATTGAATAGATAGTTCAATTCGACAGAAGAACCATCACTGTCAAATTTTACACCTCACAAAAACACTCATTTAAAATAAGAAAGGCTGCCTCATACGAAGCAGCCTTTTTTGTTTAATGTTAAGGTTGGTTTAGAGTGAATCGAAAAAGGCTTTGATTTGATTCGCTTGAGTTCTTTTTTTGTTAATAAAATCATTCACAGTCCTATCGTGCTCATCTAGAGCTCCCGAGTTATATTGATGGCTTGGAGTGAGACGATGAGATACTACTTTGTCAGTATTTTTTAATGTCCAAAGTGGTATTCTAGCTTCTTTGTAACTGGATTCAGCCCATTTCGGATCAAACATTACAAACTGACCCTTATTAAAATACTTAATTTCTAGAGTTGGTCTGTTAGGTTGAGTTGGGTTGCCATGGTTTATCGACTCCCTAATGATTACTCTACCTCTAAGAATCTTTAAATACCCTTCTAGAGTTAAATCATTTAATTCATAGCCTTCTTCTGGTAACCCTGTTTCATTATTCATTTTTACGTATATACCAAAATAGTGTGCATCGTTAGTGTAGTTGATAATAGTTGTATTAATGAAGTTTTGATTGCCCACTGTTTGATTTGGTATTTGAGATCCAACAGTATTTCGTGAGTCAGGTTTGTTTTTTACAAAGGAACAGTTTTCAAAGGTGATATGATTAGACAATAATTCTCTTTTTAATTGTATTGGAGCTTTAATTTCCGGGTATAGAGTAGTTAAATCACTCTTGTAATCTAGGAATGCAGCCCAAAACTGACGAACATCTTGAAATATACAACTAGAGAATTTCACTGGGCCTAAGTCACAATTTTCAAGGTCATCAAGGTAAACTAATGAACCCTGAGCGTTGCGCTTTAATAAACCACCTTCATCTAATAAGTTAGACTGGCTCTTTTCAGGGAGTAAAAAGTCAATCGTTAAAGGAGTACAAGAATTGTGAATGCTATTATCACATTGAATGGAATTAATTTTAAAGGGGAATTTAGTTAGTTGTGTTATGATTAATTGCTTTTCATAATTTTCGAAAAGACAGTTAGTGATGACAAGATTGTTTACGAATCTGACTTGAAGTACTGACAAACAATTCAGGTACATGAACCTGTATTTATTTCCAAAACTTTCTATATAATGATGACCAATTTTATATGGGTTGGGGTTATCATCATAATCAAGAAAGTTCTTTTTCTTACCGTCAAATACAGAATTAGAAATTGTTATATTCCCTGGTATGGAATTGGTTGTGTCTAGGTCTATATCTTGGTAGACCTCAGGGTCATGATTACCACGAGCAAAGTGGCATCTATTAATTAGTAAATTTCCTATCGAATTCCATGCAATGCCTTGCTTGGCTACATCATAAGATTTTCCAAAATAACATGATTGAATATCTGTATTAATATTTCCTAATGGGGTTGTATGGACGTTTTCACTCCCCATTATCAGTCCATCTAGGAATTGGCCACAAAAATGAAGACAGTTAAGTTCTACATCTAAAGAGATGTTTTCATTACTATTTATAAACTTGAAATAATTGAGGCCGTTCTGAACAAAACCATTTTTAATGATTATATCTCCTGTACCAGAAAATGTTGGTGCTTCACCTCCCCATATACAACCATTTGATACATAGGAATTACGCGGAATAATTGGAGGTCCAGTTTCTTTTTGCCCCTTTACAAAGTTGAACCCTGTTAATGTATTTGTATCTGTAGGAGCACTGTCAAGATAACAGAAATTGGTATTATACGTACTGTTCGTTCCAGAAAAACTGGAGCAAATATTATCGCCTATTTTAAAGAAGCTGGCGTTGTCTAACCTTAATTCTGCATTAGGTTCTTCTAGATTACACCAATTTTGGGCTTGCGCCACTTCTAAGCCGCAGTCAATCGTGCCACCACCTAAATCAAGGGTTAGTGAGCCTCCTGAAATTCTAAAACCAAAGAACTTATCACAAAATATGAGTGTATTACCTTTGAGCTCAATTCTTATATTTTTATCTCCAATATCCAGCCACCTTCTTTCATTGGTGATGTCAAGGTTTTGAGATTTTATTTCCTCACAAGTATGATGTACAGAAAGACCTCTTATTCCGTAATTTTTCGGGTTTCTTTTTTCTCTGAATTTAATGGTCTTCTTACCTGAGTTGATATAGTCCTGAAGGTTTTCTAATTTCAGTAGCCTGATATCTAACTCAACTGTATTTCCTTCTATAACTCTGGTTTCTACTACCTTTTCGTAGTCCCAAGTTCTGATTTTCGCCATCTTGGTGGGGTTAAATAAAAAAAGCCTACTCTTAATTAAGAGTAAGCTTTGAATATAACCATTATTTTTTAGAAGCTTAATTATGCATTGGCATTCACTTTAGGAGCTCCAGCAAGAATTTCCTCACTAGCATACTCTTTAAATTTCGCGAAATTCTCATTGAATTTAATCGCTAATTTATTTGCTTCTGCATCGTAAGCTGCTTTATCTGCCCAAGTATTTTTAGGGCTCAATATTTCAGTTGGAACGTTAGGACATTCATTTGGCATTGCTAAACCGAATACATTGTGAGTAGTATATTCTACGTTATCAAGCTTGCCTTCTAAAGCAGCTGTAATCATAGCTCTTGTATACTTTAGTTTCATTCGGCTACCAGTACCATAAGCACCACCAGACCAGCCAGTGTTTACCAACCAAACGTTTACACCAGCTGCTTCCATTTTTTTGCCAAGCATTTCGGCATATTTAGTTGGGTGTAAAGGCATGAATGGAGCTCCGAAACAAGCAGAGAAAGCCGAAACTGGCTCAGTAATACCTGCTTCTGTACCTGCTACCTTTGCTGTATATCCAGAAATAAAGTGGAACATGGCTTGGCCAGGTGTTAACTTAGAGATTGGAGGCAATACACCTGAAGCATCGCAAGTAAGGAAGAAAATATTCTTAGGATTAGCACCTACAGAAGATTCTTGAATGTTATTGATGTGGTAAATAGGGTAAGAAACTCTAGTGTTTTCTGTGATTTTACCACTTGTATAATCAGGCTCGTTAGTACCTTCTTTAAAAGTAACATTTTCTAATAATGCGCCTGGTTTAATTGCATTCCAAATGTCGGGTTCTTTTTCTTCAGAAAGGTCAATTACTTTAGCGTAACAACCACCTTCAAAGTTGAAAACAGTGTTTTCGCTTGTCCAACCATGCTCATCGTCTCCAATAAGTTTTCTGTTCGGGTCGGCAGAAAGAGTAGTTTTACCTGTTCCTGAAAGACCAAAGAAAATTGCAGTATCACCATCTTCACCAACGTTAGCAGAGCAGTGCATTGCTAAAGTATCTTTTTGATGAGGCAAGATGAAGTTTAAGGCAGAGAAAATACCTTTTTTCATTTCGCCAGTGTAACCGGTTCCACCAATTAAAGCTATTTTTCTTTTAAAGTTTAAGATGGCAAAGTTGTGTTGTCTTGTTCCATCTCTATCCGGAACAGCCATAAAACCCGGAGCACACATTACGGTCCACTCTGGAGTGAAGTCTTTTATTTCTTCTTCCGTAGGGCGTAAAAACATATTAAATGTAAATAAGTTAGACCAAGGAAATTCAGTCACTACTCTTACATTAGTTCTGTATTTCGGGTCTGCACAAACGTATGAGTCGCGTGCATAAATTTCTTTTCCAGAAAGGTAATCTGTTACTCTGTCATAAAGCGCATCGAATTTAGCTGGCTCAAACGGGATGTTAATATTTCCCCACCAAACCGAATCTTCGGTGATTTCATCTTTAACAATAAACCTGTCTTTTGGTGAACGACCGGTGAACTCACCAGTGTTTACATTTATGGCACCAGTACTGGTTTCTTGCGCCATTCCTTTTTCCACAGAAATTTTCGCCAGTTCTTCTGAGGATAGGTTCCAATGTACAATTGCATCTTTGATGCCCAATTCTTTCACACTCGCTTCGTTGGATTTAAGCCCGTTTTCTTGCATTTTCTTAGTTTTTAATACTCTGTTTTGCAAACGATTGCATTCTATTTAGGGGTGCAAAAATAGGGAAAAAAACTATTGATTAGAATTCCACGCAGTAATAATAAAAAGACTCTTATAAGTGGTTCAAAAACTCTGTTCGATGGTCATTAACATAATCGCATTTGTAAATACCCTTTTACCGTAGTAGTTTTATCGGTATTGAACTAAACAAAAATCAGAATCTATGTTGGATAAAGGAACTATTGAAGGTCCGCAGATGATGGGGCATCCCAAAGGTCTGTTCTATCTTTTTTTCGCTGAACTTTGGGAAAGGTTTAGCTTTTACGGAATGAGGGCATTGTTGACCCTATATATGGTCAACGAAATTTTTGAAGCTCTTACCTCTAGAGATTTGGCCGCTGCTGCGGTTTATGCTTCTTATGGCTCTTTGGTTTACGCTTCTACTGTAGTTGGCGGAAGGGTTTCTGATACGCTCTTGGGTTTCAGAAGGTCGATTATGCTGGGTGGAATTTTAATGTCGTTAGGCCATTTTGTTCTTGCAGTAGAAAACGAGTATACATTCTATCTAGCACTTGCCTTAATTGTAGTGGGGAACGGTTTCTTTAAGCCAAATATCTCAACTTTTGTAGGTTCTCTTTATAAAGATGGAGACACCAGAAAAGATTCTGGGTTTACCATTTTTTATATGGGAATTAATATTGGTGGTTTTGCTGCACCACTTTTGTGTGGTTGGTTAGGCCGTGAATATGGCTGGCATTATGGTTTTGGCCTTGCCGGTATTGGTATGCTTGCCGGACTTATTGTTTTTTGGCGTGGAATTAAAGCAGGGGTATTCCTAGATAAGGGAATGGCGCCTAGTGTTGAAAGGCTTGAATCAAGAGTTTTAGGTATCAAAAAGAAAACTTTCGTTCCAATTTTGGCTTTCTTAGCCGCGCCAGTAATTGCAATGATGTTATCTTCTTACGGAGCAATTGGTGGTGGCGATACCTTTTTAGGTGACCAGAATGTAGTGACATTAATATTTAAATTGCTCGGCTTCGCTATTCTCATCTATATGGCGGTAATCATGTATCAGGCTACCGCTTCTGAAAGGAAGAAGTTAGCGGTAGCATTAATGATTACCGTTTTCATGAGTATTTTTTGGGGTTTTCATGAATTATCGGGATCTGTAATTACGCTCTTTGCCAGCAGAAACGTAAATCTATGGTTGATTGACGCTGCTCAAACGAATGCTTTAAACTCGATGTGGATCATTATTCTATCCATTCCAATATCGTTGCTGTGGGGCTTTTTGGCCAAAAAGAAGTTAAACCCTAGAACTCCTTATAAGTTTGCTTTGGGGCTATCTTTAGCAGCAGTCAGTTTCTTTGTACTGTCTTTAAGTGGAAATGCTGCTGATTCTGAAGGAATGGTGCCTTTTTTCTATCTCATGGTAATGTACTTCTTAATTTCAGTTGGTGAGTTATTCATGTCGCCAGTTGGCCTTTCTAAAATTACAGATCTGTCACCTCAAAGAATCGTAGCATTTATGATGGGTGTTTGGTTCTTGTCTTCTGCTTATGCATTCCAAATTGTTGGTTTTATTGGTAAGCAATTGGCAGTAGAGAGTACAGATAAGGACGTGAGAGGTTTTGAATCGTTAGATACTTACATTGGTGGCTTTGAACTAATTGCTAAATATGCATTCGGTGCAGCGATTATAGTGTTTATACTAGGTCCAATAATGAAAAGATGGATGCAAAACGTTCACTAGAAAGTTGTGTATGACATTAGAAGCCGCTCATAGAGCGGCTTTTTTTATGCCCTTACTAGCATAGCACCACTGGAATAACCACCGCCAAAAACGGTTACAACAGCCAGTTCACCTTTTTGCATAGAACCGAAGACCTGAGAATAACCGATAGAAGAACTAGCCGAGCCTGTATTACCAAATTCAACCATATTGATAACCACCTTTTCAATAGGGAAATTTAGAGTTTCAGCAACTTTATTGATTATCCTCATATTGGCTTGGTGTGGAATGAGGTAGTTTAAATCCGCTAGTTTACAGCCACTTTTTTCTAGGATAATCTCCGTTTTTTCCGACATGTATTTAATGGCATTGTAAAAAACATCTCTACCATCGGGCATAGAAATGCCACCATCAAAAGGCTTTAAACATACACCGTTTGGCCCGCGCCCAATAGTGGCATGGCCTTCAGTATTTACACCAAGAACTTCGTGATCTTTATCAGTAACTCTTTGATTCGAAAGAAATACAGCAGAAGCCCCATCTCCCCAAAGGTGTGCAGAAATAGGGTCTGATTCATTTAAATAAGCCCAATTGTGTTCTGAAGTTACGATTAAAGCCTTTTCCGCTTTTCCCATGGCGAAATAACCTTCAGCAATTTCAATGGCATTGACAAACGAGCTACAGGCAGAAGAAACGGAAAACACAATGGCTCCGTTGATGCCATACTTTTGTTGAACCACATGGGCCAGTGTGCCAACAGTGTCATAGGGTGAATAAGTAGCACCTATAATCAAATCAACTTCGGTGATATCATAAGGTAGATTCTTCAATCCATTTTCAATGGCCGAAATGGCCATTGTATTTACATTTTCGTTTTCTGAAGTTCTTCTGCGGTTTTTAATTCCTGATTTACGGATAATGGTTTCATCGTCCATTCCATTTTTATCAAAGAAATAACTGTTCGGAATTATGTTAGAAGGTATATAATGTGACGCTAGATTAATGTACATGGAATCCTGTTACGGGTGGTTGTTTTAATATGTTGAGTTTTGACTTCGAAACTAGTACATATTTCGCTAATCTCTGTTAAAATCGGTGCTATTAGGTAATATTGAAGGCGTTTAGATAGTGACTAGCCTAAAATTGATTTTACACTTTGCTGTAACTTTGGAATTATTTCTTCTTCAAACCATTGATTTTTCCTCATCCAAATTCCATTCCTAGGCGAGGGGTGAACCAAGGGGAAGAATTCTGGTAAATAATGGTTGTAATTCTGAACTGTTTCTGTAAGAGTTTTCTTCTTTCGTTCTCCTAAATAATAAGCTTGGGCATACTGACCAATCAAGAGTGTTAGTTTAACTTCTTTGAGAAGGTCTAAAATTTGGTTGTGCCATAGTGGAGCGCACTCTGGTCGAGGAGGTAAATCGCCTGATTTTCCTTTTCCCGGATAGCAAAAACCCATTGGTACAATGCCAAAAAGGTTAGTATCATAAAACTGTTCATTGGTTACACCCAGCCATTTTCTAAGGTTCTTGCCAGAGGCATCGTCCCAAGGAATTCCTGATGCGTGTACTTTGGTGCCTGGCGCTTGGCCAATCACTAATATTTTTGAATGAGCACTAATAGATACTACAGGTCGAGGCCCAAGTGGTAAATGTTCGGCACAAACCGTACATGCTTTAATTTGGCTTAGTAAGTATTCAAAGTTTGACATAGCATTCCAATTTAAAACAAAAATGCTAGAGAGAAATGGACATGGATTATTGACTGTATTGGAAATGACAAAAAGATAATGAAGCTGAATTAATGGCATTAGATTATCTTCGCCCAAAGTTTAATTGAATGAGTACCCAAGAATTAGTTTATTTTATTGATTTAGGAGGAACACTCGTGTTTGCGATTAGTGGATGGTTAGCCGCTTCTAAAAAGCAAATGGATCCTTTTGGTGCTTCTGTAATTGCTTTTATTACCGCAGTTGGGGGTGGTACTTTGCGTGATTTATTAATCGGCAGTCAGCCGGTAGGATGGATGGTCGATCAGAACTACCTCCTTATGATTGCTGGCGGAATTGGGCTTGGTTTTTTGTTTAAGCGTTATTTAGAAAAACTTCGAAAAACCATGTTCCTGTTTGATTCTATCGGGATTGGTTTGTTTACCATATTGGGAATCGAAAAAACACTTTCATTTGGTTTAACCCCTGTTATTGCCGTAATGATGGGCACAGTTTCGGCTGTTTTTGGTGGGGTTTTGCGTGATACTTTGGCCAATGAAGTGCCTTTAATTTTTAGGCAGGAAATTTATGCAACGGCTTGTTTAACAGGAGGTATTCTATTTCTGGTTTTAGGTCATTTTAATGTTAATGTTGATGTGAGAATCATTCTTACAGTGGTTTATATTATAGCACTCCGAATTGTTTCTGTAAAATATAAATGGTCGTTTCCAACTATTAAATAATACTGGCAATGAAAATTATTCATTCAACCAACGCCCCAAAGGCTTTAGGGCCTTATTGCTCAGCCATTGGTACGGGTAATTTACTTTTCTGTTCAGGCCAGACGGGAATTAACCCATTGACAAATAAAATAGAATCAACAACAGTTGAAGGACAAACTAAACAGGTGTTAGCAAATTTAAAGGCTGTTTTGGCTTCTGAAGGCCTAGGAGTGAAGGATGTTGTGAAGTGTAATGTTTACCTCAGCGATATGGAGCATTTCGAAGTAATGAACTCTGTGTATGGTGAATTTTTCGAAGGCCACACACCCGCAAGAACCACTGTGGCGGTTGCAGGCCTGCCCTTAAATGCCCTTGTAGAAATTGAGTGCATCGCTGAAATTAGATAGCTATTCTTCTCTTTCTAGACCTTAGCCAATTTGGGTTGTTTTTTCTTATACAATGCAAAAACATTACCTACAATAAGCATTAGCATTCCAATAATGGTGTACTCCGTAATTATAAACCCTTCAAAAATAGTAGAAATAATAACGGCAACAACCGGAACTACAACGATGGTATAAGCTGCCTTTCCTGCTCCAATTTTGCTGATAAGTGTGAGGTACATATTAAAAGCGATGATTGAGCCAAAAATCACTAAATACAGAAGTGAAAATATGTAAGATCCAGACCAGTCGATGGTAAATGGCCTACCGAGCGCTACCGCAACAATAAGCATTGCAAGGGCTCCGTAAACCATGGCAAAGGCTGTGGATTGCATTACAGGGATTTTCAATTTTGAATTATAACCCGAAGTTACATTTCCAAGACTGGCAATCATTACTGAAGAAACGCATAGAATTAACCCCGTGAATGATCCGTCCGCGGCTGTAAATGCCATTAACTCCCTTTTAAAAATAACCATAGTGCCTAGTACACCGAACAGCGCACCAATGAATACTTTAGGTATAATGGGTTGTTTTAGGAATATGGAACCGAAAATCATATTGAAGAATATGATGAGCGAAAATCCAACAGCTACTAGTCCGCTAGTTAAGTATTGTTCAGACTGATAGACCAACCAATAATTGAACCCATGGAGAAGGATGCCTTGCAGGGCGATTCTTAAATGAACCTGCCATGTGAAGGAAAGATTTTTCGACCTGATTTTGCAATAGGCCAAAAACAGCAAACCAGCCAAAGCAAACCGATAGCTTACTGACATTATTGGATCAACACTACCCAGTTGAAAAGTGATGACATACCAAGTAGAGCCCCAGATAAGCGCTGGTATAGCAAAAAGCACAAAATTATTCGATTCCTTCATGAAATTTGAAAGCCCGAATTTAGCGAGATGGTTCAGTTTTCAGTTGCTGGATTACTAGTTTTTTTTCAAGTGGATGAGAGGAGTGGAGCTCGCTTATTTTTTGTTTAAATAAGCTTTTAAATCAGCAATACTATCGAGTTCGTAAAACGAAAAATCACCAATGGTGTGTTTGTCAATTTTTTCGTGTACCCAAGTATCGTGAAAGGGGATATGAATGGCATGCCCACCAATTTCGCAAACAGGAAGAATGTCTGATTTTAGTGAATTCCCGATCATAAGAAAATCAGACGGATTGATTTGATAACGGTCTAAAATGGTTCGGTAGGTAGATGCGTTTTTTTCGCTTACAATTTCAATATGATCAAAGTAGTCGGCTAAGCCCGATCTAGCAATTTTTGTTTCTTGATCCCATAAATCGCCCTTGGTAATCACAATAAGCTGATAATTGTCTTTGAGCCATTCGAGATTCTCTTGAATTCCAGGTAATAATTCAACAGGGTGAGTAAGCATTTCTTTACCCAAGTTGATTACATTTTGTATGTCGGCACCAGTTATTTTATGCTGTGTTAGTTCAATGGCCGATTCGATCATGGAGAGCATAAAACCTTTTATTCCATAACCGAAAAGCCTAAGGTTTTTTAATTCTACTTCGTAAAGTTGATGCTCTAAATTGTTATCAATTTCAAAGTACTTAGAAAGAATAGTTTCAAACTGAAGTCTGGTTTTAGTGAAGATCGGTTCGTTTACCCAAAGCGTGTCATCGGCATCAAAAGCGATGGTTTTAATATGCTTCATTTGATTTTTATCTGGGGCAATATACTGTTCAAAATGGAAAATGTCTCCACTGAAAAGCGATTGCCAAATCAGTGGAGACATTGAATAATCTAAGGTGTGTTTTACCAACCTGTTCTATACTCTCGTTTTACGTATTGATTGGCTTCATCAAAATTGGTAACCCTCATGTTTTTAGCATCCCAATGCAACCTCTTTCTGCCATGGTATTTTGTGCCACCCCAGAAACCTTGGTTTTTTGCATTTGGGTCAACTTCAAAATATGCTTTTAAGGCAAGGTTTCCTATAAGAATACTTTCAGTGAATGGCCCAGCATAGTCAAATGAAGAACTTGTTTCAGCGTTTCCGTATCCAGCTATACAGGCGTTTACCCACTGTAAATAGTGTCCTTCAGGAACTCTAGCAATAGTTTCTTTTACCGATACCTGCTCGTTTAATGATAGAGGGAGTAATCTCGGGTTAGCACCATAACAATCCGCTAAAAGCTTTCCTTTAGTACCTATAAAGAGTACTCCACCATCCCAATTACCAAATGCTTCATCATCACCAAGCTCTTCTGGTCTTTCGGGCATTATGCCTCCATCCATCCAAGCCACTTTTATATTTCCTTTACCATCTGTTCTTGGGTAGTTTAAATGAATTTTACTTGCCGTAGGAAAGCTTTTTGGGAAATCGAGTGTTTCAAAATTAGCTTTGAAAGCATCAACAGCGCTACATTCTACTTGGTCTGGATATAGAATTGGTAGAATTCTATACACAGGATCCATAATATGACAGGCCATATCTCCTAATGCGCCAGTTCCAAAATCTGACCAGCCTCTCCAGTTAAAAGGTAAGTAAGCATCATTGTAGTCGCGTTTTTCGGCAGTGCCCAGCCATAAATCCCAATCTAATTCTTTCGGAATATTATCTTTTCGGGTAGGCGTTGCCAGTGCCATAGGCCAAATGGCTCGGTTTGTCCAGCATTGCACGGTATGGACTTCGCCAATTAATCCGGCATCATAGTATTCTTTCATCTTCCGAACACCATCTCCCGAAGCGCCCTGATTTCCCATTTGGGTAACTACCTTGTACTTTCGAGCAGCTTCTGTCAATTGCCTAGCTTCAGCAATATCGTGGGTAAGGGGTTTTTGAACATAAACATGTTTGCCTAACTCCATAGCCGCCATGGCCTGCACCGCGTGCATATGGTCTGGAGTAGAGACGGACACAGCATCAATGCTGTTTTTGTTTTCTTCCAGCATTTTGCGGTAGTCTTTGTACATTGGCGCATCTGGGAAATTCTTTACAGACTCCTTAGTACTTCTCTCGTCTACATCACAGAGGTAAGCTATTTTTACATTTGGGCTTTTGGCAAAAGAGGCTAAATCACTTGTGCCTTTTCCTCCTGCTCCAATCCCTGCTATATATAAAGTATCGGAAGGCGCTACAAAGCCTTTGCCTAATACATGTCGTGGAACGATAGTAAATGCGGCTCCTGCAAAGCCTAATGTTTTAATAAAGTTTCTTCGGGTGGTAGAGGTTGAGGGCTCCTTTTTTTCTTCGTTAGCTGACATAATTAAGGTTTATATCTAAAAAGTATATTTTGAATCCCTTGAATTTATGAAATCGAATTGAAATTGACTAAATGATTGTACAACATTGTTTAAATAGAAAGCCGAGATTTGGGAGTTAAACAAAACAAAAAAGGCAGCTTCAATGGCTGCCTTTATACATATTTAGGGTAAAACCTTATTTTATTTCTATTAGAGTATTCTTTTTGTCTTCATCCATTATTTTATACTGGGTCTGATTCAGGATGAAAATATTCTCACTTGTTTCAAGTATTTCGTTTGAGGCACCAGTGAAATAGATAATCCCTTTGTCGAATTTTTTTGTTTTATGCTTGCCTTTTTTTAACTCACCTATGGTAATGTTTTCAACTATTTCACCTTGACCATAAGCATTAAGCTTTACATCGAATTTCGCTCTAATTTGCCCGTTTGGGAAGTACTCGGTAAAGTTGCCATATAATTTACTCATATAATAGCTGCGCTCACTTTTGACTTCGCCATCAGGGAAAAACTCTTTGGCTACACCATTTAATCGGCCATCTAGTACGGCATATCGAAATTTCAATGTTTCGTTCTCGTAGTAATCTACAATGTCGCCATTAAATATCTTGTCTTTAAAAAAGTAGACTCCATCCTTATATTCAATTTCGTTAATCCTCACAGAATCAGCTAGTTTCTCATTATTGAATGAGGTAAACGATATTAAGAAAGTTAAAACGAAGGTTGCTATTTTCATGTAGTGGTTATGTTAGTTTGCTTCAAAACAATTTCAAAGATACTTTACTATAAAAATCAAGCCAAACTTTAGCGAAAATCTTTTTGAATAATTTTGTCATTTCTTTTCACATACAGTGTTTCGAAATAATGAATGTCAATAATTGCTAGACAGTAATTAAAATGAAAGGGTTGGAATGGAGTTAAATTATTAAGGCAAAACACTATCAGTTTCTGATTCTATTTAGAGCTTACACTTGAGTGATACTAGAAATGTGTAATTTCGCCTGATTTCTGAAATTCAAATATTACTCTTCTTGAAAACGAAAACCTTACTTGTTACTTTACTCATTTTGGTTGTGTCTGGGGCAGTCGGCTACATCTATTTTTTTGAGAAGGATGGCGACACCGAAATACAAAAATTGATACCAGCCAATAGTCTCGCATTAATAACAATCGACAATGTTTCGAACGCTATCGATGAGTATTCAGATTTTCCATGGTGGGACGAAGCCAGTTCTTTGCCTTTTATCAATGCGCTCACCGAAGCCAATACTAAAATCGATTCATTGGTAAGGGCTGGAGTGTTACAGTCTAAAATCAATGAAAACCCTGTTTATGTGTCTTTTCATTTGACTTCAAATAACAGCATCGAACCGCTTTTCTTCATTGGTTCAGATGGTTTTGAATGGTTGCCTACAAATATTAAGAAACTCGCTAATCTATGGTTCAATAAGGAATTACTATTTGAAAGCCGAATATTTAACGAGAAACTCATTTATGAAGCCGAAGTACAGCAGTCTAAATGGGGTTTTATAAGCTTGGGTAATTATCTGGTGATTTCTACAAATTCAGTTTTGCTAGAAGATGTAATACGTGCTGAAGAAGATGAATCTAACCGACTGATTAAATCGGAAATGAAGGTTGATGAAAACCAAAAAGGAGTGAATTTATTACTCAATACAGACCGAATTGGAAGGCTCAAAAATGTGTTTACAAGTAATACGGAGCCTTCTCGAAATCAACTAAAAGGACTGATAAATATTACCGTTGAGCCGTCAAATGAAGGACTTACTTTTAATGGTATTAGTGTTACAGGACAAGATTTAGATCAGCGTTTGCCTTCCAATGCAATTGTTAATGTTGAAAATTTCATACCTAGTTCTGCAAGTTTTGTTCGTTGGTTTGGTGTCGAAGAAGGCCAGAATTCTTCGCTGAATGGCTTTGATATTGCTTCTTTTCAAAAGCTTCAAAATTCTGAAGTGTGCGAGGTGAATATTGTACTTGGAGCAAATACCATGTCTCAGGTGCTTTTATCTGAGGTTGCTGATGTACCAGAAATATCGAAAATGCTTGAAGATATTTCGAAAGCCAGCAGGGCAGAAGGTGACACCTTGTTTACCGAAAGTTTTATTAATAACGAGATTAGGTTTGTGAACGATGCCCAGTTTTTAGGGAAAGCCTATGGAGAGCGATATATGAAATCGGGCAAGCCATACTATGCATTTTTCAATAATGTAATGTTGATTAGCGATAATATTGATGCACTAAAAACGGTTTTAATTGATTACGATGCCGAAAACACATGGGGGCGAATTCCTGAAAAAAGAAGGTACTTAGATAACCTAGTTCAAGAAGCCAACATTACACAACTCAATAATTTTGAATACTATTTAGACCCGCTCGTTAATTCCTTTAACCCTAAATGGAAAGCCTTTTTTAAAGAGCATATTCAATTGTTTTCTTCATTCGATAATTTCAATTTTCAAATCAATGAGGCTTCTAATCGATTAATTGTGAGTGCAGAACTTACTTTTAACGAGTCGGTAAAAGGCACTGTAGCTCGAAATACCAATAGCAGTGCGGAGCCAGTCAGTCGCGAAGTTGGACTGAATTTAGTGACCAATACTTATGGAAACAGTAAGCTGATTACTAAGCCGTATATCGTTAAAAATCATGTCAATAATGAACAGGAAATCGCTTTCCAAGATGAGCTTCATCAACTCTATTTGGTAGATAGAACGGGCAATATTTTATGGAAGAAGCAACTTGAAGGAAAAATTAATGGAGCGATTGAACAAGTGGATTTCTATGCAAATCGTAAGCTTCAGTACCTGATTTTTACCGATTCCGCAGTTCATTTAATTGATAGAAATGGAGATGACGTAGAGGGTTTTCCTGTTCCATTTAATACGGAGCTTCCTGTGGTTCAATACTCAGTTGTGGATTACGATAACAGTAAAAACTATAGGTATGCTACTACCGATAGAAGAGGTAACGTTTATTTATTGAGTAAAGAAGGTGAAATGCTGGAAGGCTGGGCGCCAAAGGTGATAGGTTCTGCATTGCGTGCTGCACCAGAGCATGTTAGAATTAGGGGAAGAGACTGTTTTGTAGTTGTGGAGACTAACGGAAATGTGCATCTGTTGAATCGTAGGGGTGAAGAATACCCAGGTTTTCCTTACAATACCGACAAACGAATTTCTGGAGATTACTTTATTCAGCAAGGGCCATCGTTTAATGAGTCGTATATTAAAATTTTAAGTGAAGATGGAGAATTGCTCTCCCTTGATTTTAATGGAACTGTTAAAGGCCGAAATCAAATGGTTAAACCGTCAGTATCTAGTCGTTTTATAGCCGTAAGAGATAAGTTGAATACTGGGCTGTTAACTGTAAGAAAAGACAACAATCAGTTTACTGTGTTTGATGAAAAGGCGCAGCGCAAATTTGATCATGACTTTAAGGGCCAAGGAGATTGGGTTTTTGAATATTATAATTTCAGAAACGACAGTGAGCTATATGTTGCTCAAAATCTAGCCACTGGAGATTTGGTAATTCTAGATGATCAAGGCAAAGAGATATTTTCTAAAGAAGCTTTTTCTACAAATCCAGTGGGTATTCTCTACTATCAGAACAAAAGGGAGTATGAGCTTTTTGTTAATTTCGACAATCAAATGGCTATTTATACATTTACCAAATAGGTTAAATCACCATGAAATTAGTTTTTTCATTTCTATTACTAGTTGCAATTTCAGGAGTTTCAATTGCTCAAAACGACAGTTTGCCTGATCGTTTTAACTCTCCTTACGATGTCATTCTGAATCATCTTAAGTATTTGCAAGAGGATAATTACAATCCTGCTCAAGCCGCAAAATCTTTACGCCAAACCGATATGTCTCAAGAAGAAATTGAGAACGTGGCAGTAGAGCTAAAGCAAATATTTGATGGCTCTGGTAACTATGTTTATTTAGACGATGTTCCGAAAAATCCTGATTATTTAGACAGCGCCACCATGAAAAAGCGCTATGTGCTTTTTAGCGAGTTTCCAGATATTTATGTTCAAAAGGAAACAGAGGGTTGGTTCTATTCGGGTAAAACGGTTCAAAGTATTGACCTAATTCATAAGTCGGTTTATCCTTTTGGTACAGATCGCCTTTTGAATTTGTTGCCGAAATTAGGCTCTAAAAAGTACATTGGGCTACACATGTGGCAGTTAATCGGTGGTCTAATCATCATTACTGTTGCTTATGTATTGCATTTGCTACTCACAGTGCTATTGAGGGTTGTTATTTTCAGGCTGCTTCATAAGTACGGAAAGGTCGATTTGGCGAATAATCTCATATTGCCCGTGGCAAAACCTTTTAGTTTGGTTATTGTATTTGCTTTCGTAAGTATTCTAATTCCAACGCTACAATTACCAATCGCTATTTCTAAATACTTGATTTTAGGAGTAGGGGCATTACTTCCGCTTTTCGCTACCATGTTCTTTTATAAAATGGTGGATGTTTTGGGGGCGTACATGAAAAAAGTAGCAGAAAGAACACAAAACACCCTAGACGACCAATTGGTACCATTGGTGCGTAAGATTTTAAAAACATTTGTGATCTTGGTGGGAATCATGGCCATCCTTGATGGGCTTAAATTCGACATTTGGCCTTTAATCACAGGCTTGTCCATAGGAGGATTGGCAGTAGCCTTAGCTGCTCAAGATACCCTTAAAAACTTCTTTGGTTCTGTTATGATTTTCATTGACCGCCCATTTCAAATCGGAGATTGGATTACTTCTGATGATGTGGATGGAACAGTAGAGGAAGTAGGTTTCCGTTCTACGCGTATTAGAACTTTCAGAGATTCATTAATGTATGTGCCGAATAGTGTGATTTCTAACAGAACAGTAGATAATCATGGTAAACGTCAATACAGGAGGTACTTCACCAAGCTGGCCATTACATACGATACTCCAGCTGATTTAATCGAAGTGTTTGTGAAAGGGGTAGAGAAGATTGTTTTGAATCACTCTCATACTCGTAAAGATGCTTACAATATTTTCCTCAATGATTATGGAGCTTCTTCCTTAGATGTTATGCTTTATATTTTCTTTAAAGTGCCTACTTGGAATGAAGAATTAAGGTGCAGACAAGAGGTGATGTTAAGTGTAAATCGTTTGGCTGAAAAACTAGGGGTGAGGTTTGCCTTCCCAACACAAACACTTATGGTTGAACAATTCCCAGGAAAGCTATCTTTAACACCTAACTACAACCAGAGCAAAGAGGAAATGCACAAAGAAATGGAAGACTTCTTTGCTAAAAACGAAAACAGGGATGAAAAAGGAGATAAGCAATAAGTTTGGGACTAAGGCGGTTCATGCTGGAGTAAAACCTGACCCTGCTACAGGCGCCATCATGACACCCATTTATCAAACAACAACCTATGTTCAGCGTTCCCCAGGCGACAATTTGGGTTATGAATATTCAAGAACGCAAAACCCTACCCGATCTGCTTTACAAGAGAGTATTGCTGCGCTAGAGAATGCAAAATATGGCTTGTGCTTTGGCTCAGGAATGGCAGCAATCGATGCTGTAATCAAACTTTTAAGCCCAGGTGATGAAGTAATTGCTGGTGATGATCTTTATGGTGGAACCTATAGAATTTTCACTCAAGTATTCGCCAAGTATGGAATCAAATTTAATTTCATCTCTTTGGAAGATGTATCGAATATTGAAAAGCATATTACTCCAAATACTAAATTAATTTGGATAGAGACGCCTACAAACCCTATGATGAACATTATTGATATCAAAGGAGCTGTGGCAATTGCCAATAAATATAAGGTTATGCTAGGGGTGGATAACACCTTTGCAACCCCTTACCTTCAGAATCCATTGGATTTAGGTGTAGATATTGTAATGCATTCGGCAACTAAATACTTATCGGGTCACTCAGATGTAGTGATGGGTGCTTTGGCTACTAATAACGATCAGTTAGCTAAAGATTTGGCCTTTATTCAAAAGTCCTGTGGAGCTGTGTGTGGCCCGCAAGATTCATTTTTAGTGTTAAGGGGAATCAAAACTTTGCATTTGCGTATGCAAAGGCATTGCGAGAATGGCGAGAAGGTGGCCACGTATTTGGCTGCTCACCCGAAAATAGGCAAGGTATACTGGCCTGGTTTTGAAAGTCACCCAAACCATGAGGTTGCAAAAGAGCAAATGACAGGTTTTGGCGGTATGATTTCTTTCGTTTTTAAAGAGGATAATCAACAGCAAGCTTTTAGAGTATTAGAAAGGTTGAAATTATTTGCTTTAGCCGAATCTTTAGGCGGTGTAGAGTCGTTATCTAACCATCCAGCTACAATGACTCATGGGGCCGTTCCTAAGGAAGAAAGGATGAAAGTTGGACTGTTGGATTCATTAATTCGATTAAGTGTTGGAATTGAAGATATAGAAGATTTGATTAAAGATTTAGAGCAAGCCTTGGCTTGACCAAATATTATATCAGTGAAATGGCCTGCTTCAAGCAGGCTTTTTTGTTAGTAGTACTTGATTCGGAATATTATTCTGTTAATACTTCTTAATATGCGGGTAATAAAAATATTATACTTTTTTTCAGCCAAATCATAAACTTTTGTTGACCTTTGTCGTCATATAGAGAGTAAGAAAAAACAACAAACAAACAGATAATTCTTACGATCTGACACTTAAGTGAAAAAGAGTAGAAAAGTGAAGAAAAAAACAGAAAAACAACAAACACAGGTCATGAAACAAGCATTAAAAAAACAAAAAACGCTGTCCGCCTTTGTGGCATTTGGTTTAGCAGCAGTAATTACGCTTTTCGCAGCTTCAAATTCATTTGGAGTTCCTTCTCACGAAGACATTTCAGACATCGATGCTAGAGTTGATATGGAGCTTTTAGCAGAGGCAGTTGCTGAAATTGAAAAAGACATGTACTCATTCGATTTCGAAGTTGACGACATTAGACACATTAAGGTGTTCAACGCTGATAATAAACTTGTAGGTGAGGTGTCATTAAAAGGTAATGAAGTAATTGAGGATAAAGACTTACAGGTACTTGTAAATCGCTCAGAGTTCCTTTCGAACTACGGCACTACCGCTATTTATAGAATTTCAGAATAAAGTTAGTAGTATATTTAAACATAGTTTAAAAGCTAACCAACTGGTTAGCTTTTTTTGTTTGTAAAGCGTAGGTTTATAGATAGTTGTGTCAAGCTAAGGCTCGTTTTAAGTAAGGGGTTAGGCTTCATTTCATACTCTACACACAAGTATTTTCTTTAGATATTCAATTGCTTACTCTTTATTAATTAAGAGAGTAATACTCTTTAGATGTCCTTTCTTTGAAAGATTATATGGTTAGTCTTTTAAGTATATTCAGGTGTTTCCATTCATATAAAATGTGAATTGATATCTCAGTTTTTCATTTGTTGTTTTTATCTTTTGCTCATGAGCAAACCGTCAAAAATATATGACGGAGAACAAAAACCACAACTATGAACAGATTAAAAACTACTATCAACCATTTTGGCTTGTTGGTTCTTATCGGTTTGGTGTTTTTTGCCTTTGATACGCAAGCGCAAAGAAACCGAAAGAATTCACCGCCACCACCGCCTAAACAAGACCTTCAGGCACAAATTTACAACGATATTCAATGGCGCTCCATAGGCCCTTTTAGGGGAGGGAGAGCCTCTTCAGTTACTGGTGTTCCAGGTAAACCGAACCTCTATTATATGGGAGCCACCGGAGGAGGTGTTTGGAAAACAGAGAACGGAGGAGAAACCTGGGCGAATATTTCTGATGGTTATTTCGGTGGTTCTATTGGAGCTGTTGCGGTAAGCGAATCAGACAATAAGGTGATTTATGTAGGGCAAGGAGAGCAAACTGTTAGAGGTAATGTATCTTCTGGGTTTGAAGGCATGTGGAAGTCTACAGATGCTGGTAAAACATGGCAGAACATTGGTTTGAAAGACGGAATGCATGTGGGACGTATTAAGATTCACCCAGAAAACGCTGATATCGTTTGGGTAGCAGTTATGGGCGATTTGTTTAAATCGTCTGAAACGAGAGGTGTTTATAAAACTACCGATGGTGGTAAAAACTGGAAACGTGTATTGTTTGCAAATAACGATGCCGGAGCGGTAGATATAAGCCTTGACCCGAATAACCCTGATTTTATGATGGCCAGTACATGGAGAGTGAGAAGAACACCGTATAGCCTCACTTCAGGAGGAGAAGGTTCGGCAATCTATAAGTCAACCGATGGTGGTGAAACTTGGACGAACATCATAGAAAACCAAGGTATGCCAAAAGGTCCAATTGGAATTAGCGGTGTTGCTATTTCTCCAGTAAACCCTAGTCGTGTTTATGCAATGATTGAAGCCAATGATGGTGGAGTGTATCGTTCAGATGATGCTGGCGAAACTTGGAGAAAAGTTAACTCAGATAGAGGCTTACGCCAAAGGGCATGGTACTACACACGAATTTATGCAGATACCAAAGATGTTGACAAACTATATGTATTGAATGTAGCTTACCATACTTCAACCGATGGAGGAAGAACTTTTAGAGGTCGAAATGCACCTCATGGAGATCACCATGATTTATGGATTGCTCCTGAAGACAATCAAAGATTAGCCATAGCCGATGATGGAGGAGCGCAAGTTTCTTTCAATGGAGGAGATGCTTGGTCTACTGATAACAATCAGCCTACGGCTCAATTTTATAGAGTGACTACCGATAACCATTTTCCTTACAGAATTTATGGTGCACAGCAAGATAACTCTACAGTAAGAATTAACCACAGGTCTTTTGGTGGTGCAATTACCGACAACGATTGGGAAAGCACTGCCGGAGGTGAAAGTGCTCATTTAGCGCCAGACCCAAAGAATCCAGAGATTGTTTATGGAGGTAGTTATGGTGGGCTTTTAATTCGTCAAGATCACGCTAAAGGAATAAGCAGAAATATAAATGCTTGGCCAGATAACCCAATGGGGCATGGTGCAGAAGATTATAAGTACCGTTTCCAATGGAACTTCCCAATTGTATTCTCTCCAAATAACCCGAACAAGCTTTATACAGCTTCTAACCATTTACATGCCTCTACAAATGAAGGGCAAAGTTGGGAATTGATTAGTCCGGATTTAACAAGAGCAGAACCAGACAAGCTGGGTAAATCAGGTGGGCCGATTACTTATGACGATACATCTGTGGAGTATTACGCAACCATTTTTGCGGTTACTGAATCGCCTTACGAAAACGACTTGATTTGGACAGGTTCTGATGATGGTTTAATTCATGTAACCAGAGATGGAGGGAAAAACTGGGAAAATGTAACTTCACCAGACATGCCTAAATACTTAATGATCAATAGTATTGATGCTGATCCATTCGTGAAGGGTGGTGCTTATGTAGCTGGAACACAATACAAATTAGGGGATTACCAGCCTTATCTATATAGAACAAAAGATTACGGCAAAACATGGACGAAAATCACCACAGGTATTCCAAAAGATTACTTCACAAGGGTAGTTAGAGCCGATCCTAAGCGTGCAGGATTACTTTATGCAGGAACAGAACGCGGTATGTTCATTTCTTTTGACGATGGAAACTCTTGGAAACCTTTCCAAATGAATTTACCAATTGTGCCTATTACCGACCTCACCATTAAAGATGATAACCTAATTGCGGCTACTCAAGGTAGGGCGTTTTGGATGATCGATGATTTGACAATTATTCACCAGCTTTCAGATGAAGTAGCTTCCAAATCAGTACACATGTTCAAACCAATGGACGCTTACAGAATTGGTGGAGGTTTCCGATTTGGTAGAGGAGGCGGATCGGGCGGTGATGCCAGTCTGCTTTATGGTGAAAACAAACCAGGTGGTGCGGTAATCTATTACAACGTGAAAGAAGCATTAGCGAAAGGCACTAAAGTTTCTATGGAAATTTACCGTAATGGTGAAAAAATTGAAACCGCTACTCTTAGACCAGAAGTTGGGTTGAACTCTTACAACTGGAATATGATGTTCGAGAATGCTGAGAACTTCGAAGGCAATATCATGTGGGCTGCATCGCTTCGTGGTCCAATGGCGCCTCCAGGAGAATATACCGCAAAGTTGATTGTAGGAGATGAGGTACAAGAGCAAAAGTTTAAACTTTTGGCCGACCCTCGTTATGGCTCAACAGATGAGGAATTGGTTCGTCAGTTCGATTTCTTAATTACCGTTAGAGATAAACTGACTGAAACGCACAGAGCGATTAAAGACATAAGAGAAGCAAGGTCTCAAATGAATGACCTCATGTCTAAAATCAAAGGTGAAGATCGCTATAAAGAAGTAGTAGAGGCAGGTAAAGCCTTAATGGAGAAAATGACAAAGATTGAAGAAGCGCTTTATCAAACCAAAAATGAATCAGGTCAAGATCCTCTGAACTTCCCAATTAGGTTAAACAACAAGCTTGCTGCATTAAATGGCGTAGTCGGAAGCGGACATTACCCACCAACAGCTCAGGCGGAAGAAGTTCGTGTTGAACTTACCAAGCAAATAGATGCTGAATTGGCCAAGTTGAAAACCATCATGCAAACTGATTTACCAGCCTTTAATGATTTAGTAAAGCAGAAGTCTGTTGATGCTATTGTGATTAAAAAGAAGTAATGCAAACAAGACGTTTTTCCGTCTTCATTACCATATTTGAAAATTAAACCCGTTATTTATTGACGGGTTTTTTTATTAATTTTTGAAATAGTTATTTTTATCAACAGAAAACAACGCTTATGAAAAAGATATTAATGCTAATGCTGTGTTTTGGATTATTCGCTCCATTTGCGGTGAGTGCTACCGATGTTAAACCTGATGAAGTAAAGGTGGCCAAAAACTTTATTATTGTAGTAGGACAGTATCCAGCCAAAAGCAATGCTGACGATTTGCTTAAAAAAGTAAAACCTGACTATAAAGATGCGGGTATTTTTTACGATGATGCTGAAAAGAAATACTACGTGTATATCGAAACCTATTACTCTAAATCTGGTGCAGACTATGCCGTTTGGTGGATGAAGAAAAACCGTCCAACATTACCTAAAGTATGGGCAAAGACCATCGAAGTTGAGTAATCGTACTAATTATTAATTTCTTTTTTAAATAATCATCAGATACAAAGGTCAAGTTTACGCTTGGCCTTTTTTATTTACAAGAAAATAAATTCATCAAAAATTACCGGTCAACGCTAAACTACTTGATTTCGAGTGATTTAAATTGCTAGCTTTATTCTCTGAAATTAACTTATTCTATGAAAACATTATTGAAACATCGACTTGTAGCATTCTTGTCGCTCGTGTTTATTCTTTCCGCCTGTACTGGTGGGGTTGAAGAGCAGGAGAGTACAGAATTTAAATTGAACTATGAAAAATTCACACTAGACAATGGGCTAGAGGTGGTCGTTCATAAAGATAATTCTGACCCTAAAGTGGCAGTAGCGGTATTGTATCATGTAGGTTCTAACCGCGAAAAACCTGGAAAAACTGGCTTTGCTCACTTTTTTGAACACATGCTTTTCCAAAATTCAGAAAACGTAGGGGCAGGTAACTTTATTAAAAATGTAAACGACTTAGGAGGAACTTTCAACGGAGGAACCTGGACTGACGGAACTATCTACTATGAAACAGTGCCAAGCGATGCTTTAGAGCAAATGCTTTGGATGGAATCTGATAGAATGGGCTTTTTCATCAATACCGTTTCTGACTGGGGACTTGAAAACGAAAAGCAAGTAGTAAAGAATGAAAAAAGACAAGGGGTAGACAACAGGCCATATGGTCACAAAGAATATGTAAAACTAAAAAATCTTTACCCAGAAGGGCACCCTTATAGCTGGGATGTGATTGGAAGCTTAGAAGATTTGCAAAATGCTACCGTAGCCGATGTGAAAGAGTTTTACGACAAGTGGTATGGCCCAAACAATGCAACTTTAGTGATTGCTGGCGATGTGGATGAAGCTGAGGTTAAAACACTTGTAGAAAAATACTTTGGCGAATTTGAGCCAAGAGCTGAAGTAGAGGTAATAGAGCCGCAACCTGCTGTTCTTGACCAAACTAAATTGTTTTATCACGAAGATAAATTCGCTAATCTTCCTGATTTAGAAATGACATGGCCAACCGTAGAACAATATCACCCAGATTATTGGGCTTTAAATATGCTTGGGCAAGTATTAACTGATGGAAAAAAATCTGCTTTGTATAAGGTGGTTGTTGAAGAGAAGAAGTTGGCACCTGGCGTTTTTGCTTATAATTCCTCAGCAGAAATCGCTGGAACATTTTCGATTGGGGCTAGAGCTTTTGATGGCGTGAATTTGAATGATTTAAGAGCTGCAATTTTTGAAGGTTTAAAGAGGTTTGAATCGGAAGGTTTTTCTGACGCTGACTTAACAAGAATAAAAATTGGTCAAGAAACAGGGTTTTACAACGGAATGTCAAGTGTGTTTGGTAAGGCATCTTCTTTAGCCAATTATAATACTTTTGCTGGCGATCCCGGTTTTATTGTTGAAGACTTAAAGAAATCTCAAAGTGTAACTCGAGAGGAAATCATGAAGGTGTACAATAAGTACATTAAAGATAAAAACTACTTGGCTACCAGTTTTGTACCAGTAGGACAAAAAGAATTAGTATTGGACGGCTCAGAAAAAGCTTCAGTAGTAGAAGAGGCCATTGTTCAAGGAGCTGAAGACAATCCTTATGAGCAAGGGGTGACATTTGAGAAAACCGCCTCAAAAATTGATCGTAGTGTAGCACCTCCGTTAAAAGGAACGCTTAGTTTTGATCCTCCCAAGATTAATAATAGCAAGCGAGATAACGGAATGAAAGTATTCCATATTTATCAAGATGAGCTGCCAATGGTGCAGTTTAGCCTTAGAATTAAAGGAGGAATGTTCTTAGATGATCCAGCCAAGATTGGAACTGCCGCCTTGTTAGATAACATGCTAATGGAAGGAACTGCCAATAAAACTCCATTAGAACTTCAAGAGGCCATTGGGCAACTAGGCGCTAGAGTTAGTGTTTTTGCATCAAAAGAGTACATCACAATTAGTGGTAGTTCATTAGCTAAAAACTATGATCAAGTACTAGATTTAGTTGAGGAAGTTTTATTCGAGCCAAGATGGGATGAAGGAGAGTTTGACAGAGTGAAAAAATCCGCTTTAAACTCAATTCAGCAAAGTGCTGCAAACCCAAATGCCATTGCGTCAAATGTTTTCAATAAGGTGCTTTATGGAAAAGAGCACATCTTCGCTTATCCAACCTCGGGAACAACCGAAACGGTTAGCAATATTACCTTAGATGATTTGAAAGACTACTACAATAAGAACTTCTCACCATCATTGGCTTCGTTTCATTTTGTGGGCGCATTAGATGAGCCAACTGTTATGAATTCTTTGAAGAGATTCGATAAGTGGGAAGCAAAAGATGTAGAATTCCCTGAGTATGAAATCAAAACTGCAGACGAAGGTTCTAGAATATACTTTGTTGATTATCCAGATGCTAAACAGTCGGTGATTAATATTGGCACCATAAGCATGAATGGTGATAACGAAGATTTTGCTGCGGCTGAAGTGGCCAATTACCGTTTGGGAGATGGTTCAGGATCTATTCTTTTCAAACAACTGAGACTCGAAAAAGGATACACTTATGGTGCTTACTCTGGTTTTAGTAGAAATATGAATGGAGCACCGTTTACAGCATCTTCAAGTGTAAGAAGTAATGTAACAAGAGAGTCGGTTGATCTTTTCAAAGAAATACTTGATAACTACGGAAAGAACTTCTCACAAGAGGACATGGAAAACACCAGAACAACAATTTTGAGAAGCAACACGCAATCATATGAAACTCTTGGAAGCTTGGTAGGAATTCTTCAGAATATATCTACATACAACCTTCCAATGGACTACATTAAAAAGGATGAAGAAAGGTTAAAATCAATGACTTCTGAAGATGCTAAAGAGATCATTGGAGAATATATGAATCCAGATAAACTGATTTATGTGGTTGTGGGAGATGGTAAAACGCAATTGGACCTTTTGAAAAATACAGGTTTAGGAAAGCCAATTGTAGTCAATCCAAAAGACGAAAAGTTAGAACTTAAGAAGAAGTAAGTTTCCTCTTTAAGAACGGATACTAATACATTGAAAAGGCTTCCAGATTAATCTGGGAGCCTTTTTTTGTTAATACCGATGATCTTTGGTTCGCCCCGCTGGGGCTTGTTGTATGAAATTTGACGTTCGATTATCTACAAACGGATCACCCCGATGGGGTTTCATGATAATGTTAAATGATTTTTTGGGTTACTGATCTAATTCGCAAGATTAGGTAAAACCCGATTCGGAAATCCTTTTTTTTCTTAGCCTATGACCACTTTTTTAATGATTGTCTAATATTGAGATTGATTTCTTAAGCGATTGATTGGTTAATAGGTAAATAACTAGATGAGTAGCCTATGAATTTATTTCCTATTTAGCCCCCTCGCGGGGCAACCTATTCTTTATTTGTAACAGATGGATACCTGTAAAAAAGCCCCATCGGGGCGAACTGATTGTAGCACCAAGGCCAACCAATACCATTAAGCTCCGTAGGAGCGACCCTTCATTGATTGGTTACCTTCTCACAAATAACATTTGATAATTGCCTAAGAACATAGAACTTCGAACCGAAATATGAAATACTATATCATAGCAGGAGAGGCCTCGGGCGATATGCATGCTGCCAACTTAATGAAGCAGTTGAAAATGCGTGATTCCGATGCTTTTTTCAGGGTTTGGGGTGGCGATAAAATGCAAGCGGAAACCAATGAAATGGTGCGTCATTTTAAGGATTCCTCCTTTATGGGGATTTTCAACGTGCTTTGGAACATCAGAACCATCAAGAAAAACTTCACCCTCTGCGAAAATGATATCATGACTTTTAAACCGGATGTGTTGATTTTGATCGATAATTCGGGTTTTAATCTGCGTATTGCTAAATATGTACGGTTATCAAAACTTCCTACTAGAATTTACTATTACATTCTTCCACAAGCTTGGGCATGGAAACAAAAACGCGTACACACTATTCACCAATGGTGCCACAGGGTTTTTGCTATCCTTCCATTCGAAAAGGACTTTTATAAATCATATGGCTACGATGTAGACTATGTTGGCCACCCCATTTTAGATGCTTTAGCGCAGCGAAAACCTAGTTTGCTAGGTTCGGACGAGCTGATGAAGGAATTCAACCTTTCTGAAAAACCTATTATTGCCCTATTACCGGGCAGCAGAAAACAAGAAATAAAAACGAAGCTGCCTGCTATGCTCAAAGTGGTTGATCACTTTCCCGAGTACCAGTTTGTGATTGCGGGTTCAGAAACCATTGATTTGAGCTTTTACAAAACCTATTTGGATACCGAGGTGAAAATCATTTTCAATCGAACTTACGATATTCTGAATAATGCCACTGCCGCTTTGGTAACTTCTGGTACGGCCACTTTAGAAACAGCTTTATTTCGTGTACCACAGGTGGTGTGTTATAAGCCCGGCTATGTAACTTATCAGTTGTTATCACGAATTGTTAAAATCAAATATATCTGTATGGTCAATTTGATTTTAGACCGAATGGCCGTGCAGGAACTCATTGAAGGTGACCTTAATGAAAAACGTTTGGTCAAAGAACTGGGCCTGATTTTAGAAGGGGAGAAGCGCGCGAAAATGCTCAAAGATTATGATGAGCTAGAAGTCAAAATGGGCGGCTCAGGAGCTTCAGCCAGAACGGCTGAATTGATGTGGGAGGATGTTTGTAGATAACGAACACTCTGACTCTGGTTCAAATTAACACTATGCTCAAGCTTAAATAGCACACTTCATTTTTACGGGTATACCAAAGTGTTCTGACTCCATGACATTTGACTATGGCTGATATGATTTGCCTCATTGATTTTTGATTGAAATATCCTTATATCAAAGTTGAAAATCACATTTTTAGAAGTTATACAGCATTTATGTCTTTCTTTAGCTCTAGTAAAGAAAATTAAATCTAATTATTTGTTTAATAAGACTTCCGTCCATCACTATAAAGTGCCTTTAAAATAGCTATATCGACCGTTGGTTATTGTGTTGTTTTATGTTAATGAAAACTTAGAATAGTTTTATTAAGATCAATTATATATAAATGGAGTCTGATACTAGCAAGGTCTTAAAATGTCTATTAAAAGATAACTTTGAAAAACCTCCTTTTGAAGACTTCAAGTACGAACTTAACTCCCACCCTGATTTTCCAACTCTAAAATCTATTTCTGACACGCTTGAAAAATTTGGTGTCGAGAACGTTCCGGTGCGATTAAAGCCGAACGAATTAGAACAGTTTGACAGCCCTTTTTTGGCATATATTACATCTAAAGGCCAGAATGAACTGGCCTATGTGAAACCGTTGCAGGGTAAAAACATTCACCTTATAAGTGAAAGTTTAAAACCTAAAACTGAAAGTATCAATACCTTCTCTTCTAGCTTTACGGGAATAGCCGTTTTGCTTGATATTGAAAAGAGGACTCTTCCTCAGGCAAATTCTGCCAAATTAAAAGACAGGGTGCTTTTTAAATCAATATTAGCACTGACTTTGGTTTGTTTGTTAGGTTTCTTAGCAGTCAGTATTTATAATAATAGGGTTGAGCTGTTTTCAAGTGCTACTTCTGTAATTCTCATTATTACCAAATTTCTAGGACTTGTTCTTGCCACGGCACTAGTCATCAAAGATTTTGGTCAATCAGGCTCATTACTCGACAAGGTTTGCAAGTTGGGGAAGAAGTCAGATTGCAATACGGTATTGGAGAGCAAATATGCCACTGTTTATAGTTGGCTAAAGTGGGGCGACTTAGGGTTGATATATTTCCTTTCAAGCTTTTTATTGATGAGTATAGATAGTTTAGGAGTTGTAACAGTACTAACTTTAGTCACATTTCCGTATGTCATTATCTCGCTGTATCAGCAGGTTTTCCTGATCAAGAAGCTATGTCCTCTATGCTTGGGAGTACTCACTATTCTTACTACAGAGTTTGTTATGGGGTTAAGCTCAGCTTCCGACATATCCATCTCATTCACTCAATTTTTTGACTCTACATTCCTTATACTTATTACCGCAGTACTCTATCTAACAATCAAGTCCTTGACTCTCACCAATAGAGGCAAAAGGGCATTAGAGTACCGTTATAACCGCTTGAAAAGAATTCCTGAAGTAGTAAGCACAGTTGTGAAGAAGGAAAAAGCATTGATTCTTCCGGAAGGCATCCCAATGAATTATTTGTCATTTGGCAACCAAGATGAAAGCTCTCTCAAAGTTCAGGCTTTTCTAAGTCTGCATTGCGGCCATTGCGGAAGGCTTTTTAATGAGATTAATGAACTAATAAAGAGTGCCAAGAATCTAAATACAGAACTTTTTCTAAGTTTTGACCCAAAAGACATTGGACATTTAAAAACCATGGAAGAAATTCTTAAAGCATATAATTCTGACGAACCTGACAATGCTTGGGAAGGCATTCGGGTGTGGTATAATAAACGTGACAAAGCTAATAAAAGTTTGGACATCACTTATAAACCTTCAGAAGCATTAGAAAAACTATTCTTTACAACCCAATATCTGATGCGAGCCAACCGGATTTCTTCACTTCCTCAGCTTTATGTAGAGGGCTTTGAGAAATCACAGCATTATAAACTGAAGGAATACCTGGAGCATTCAGAAACTCTTAAAGGGTTAATCGATAAAAAAAAACAAAGCGAAATGATCATTAATACATAGGTACTAGTACACATTTTAAATTTTTGTTAAACATTAAACGTTAAGAATCATGAAAATTATTGGAGAAAAATTAACCCAACAAGAAATGTTAGGGGTTAAGGGTGGACTAATTAGCTGTTATTGTACGAATAGCCCAGGTAGTATTACCGCCTGCCAAACATTGGTGGAGTGTATGAATATAATGAGCTGGTTGTGTGATGATGGCGAGGCATGGTGTAAAGAGTGGGGACAAGAAACAGTTGAATAACTATTGCTAATCCCATTTTTAATGAGAATGGGATTACTTTTACACTTAAAAACTCTGTGTATGCATGATTTGAGAAAAAACATAATTCATATACTATTTTTTGTTTTAATCGCCTAGAGATGTTTTACAAATGAAGACTCTAAATCTGATTCAATTGAATCAACGATTTATAAAATCGACTTAAGCAAGCAAAGTGTTTCGGGCTCAGAAGCATCAAAGCTGAGCTTATTGGCAGATAAAATTGAATACATACCACTTGAAACGACTGAAGTATTAAAAAAAAATATTATTTACGACTGAATACCTAATACGGGCCAATAAGATTTCTTCACTTTCTCAGCTTTACATAGAGGGCTTTGAGAAGTCATTGTACTATCAATTAGGTGAATATATTGAATATTCAGGAAACCTAAAAAGAGTAGTTTCAGGAAATCAAAACGAAATGATCATTAATACATAGTACTAGTACACATTTTAAATTTTTATTAAATATTAAACGTTAAAAACTATGAGAATTATTGGAGAAAAATTAAGTCAAAAAGAGATGTTAGAAGTTAAAGGCGGAGCATGGTCTTGTCGCTGTCTGCACAACGAGTTTACATTTAATTGTGACACAATTGCTGATTGTCAAACTATAGTGAACTCGTCCTGTACTAATGGCGAGGGTAAAGATGCCACCTGCAGAGGAGGCGGTGAGGAAACTATTGAATAACTATTGCTAATCCCATTTTCAATGAGAATGGGATTGCTTTATTTTAATTAAAACATGGTGTATTTACTATATGAGAAAAATATATTTCAGCTACTAAATTTTTTTTTGATCACCTTGAGCCGTCTGTAAATGAGAATTACTTAAATCTTTGTTTAATTTAATTTTTAAAAATTATGATAATTATAGGGAAAAAATTGTCCAACGTTGAAATGCTAAATGTAAAAGGCGGAATTTATACCTGCACATGTATTTATGGAGATCCAAATAGCTTCACTTGCGAGAATCTTATTAGTTGTAATGCTGCAACAGCTGTGGAATGTCCTGATGGTGAGGGTACGGATTCTACGTGTACAAAAAATGAAACTGTTTAACAATACATTCAAAAGACATTGTATACTCACTATATGAGAAAGAAAATATTTCAACTGCTAACTTTTATTTTGCTCTTATGGAGCTGTTCTACAAATGAAGACTCTAAATCTGATTCAGTTGAATCAACGATCTATAAAATCGATTTAAGCAAGCAAAGTGTTTCGGGCTCAGAAGCACCAAAGCTGAGTTTATTGGCAGATAAAATTGAATACATACCACTTGAAACGACTGAAGGAAGCTATGTGAAAGGAAACCATCGAGTGTATGTATCCGCAAAATACATATACACAAAAGCCTTCAGACAAATACTACAGTTTGACAGAAGGGATGGAACTTTTATAAAAGAGCTGGGGCAGTATGGTCAAGGCCCCAATGAATATATAGCCACTCTTCCCGCTGTTCATTCTATTAATATTGACGAACTATTAGTAGAAACAGCAAAGCATATTAAAAAGATTGATGCTGAAACTAATCAGCTAGTGACTATTGCCAAAAAGATGCTTTCTTCACAAGGTTTTGCCATGCTGGACACTGGGGTTTTCGTAAGCTTCTTGCCAAATGTAGCGTGTGTGGAAAAAGACCGATTAGTAGTTTATAATCAAGAGGGGGTGGAAATAAAGCGATATCCAAACCATCTAAGATGCCAACTCAATGATAAAAGTACAATCTCTTTTGACAACTCTGAGGGTCAATTTTACTATCATAATTCTAATGTTTTTTTTAAAGAGGTGTATAACGATACTATCTTTAAAGTAGGCAAAGAACGGTTAGAAAAGTATGCTTATTTCTACCTAGGGGATGAAGGTATTCCTTATTCAGAAAAAGAAAACCTGAATGAGCGAATTAAATGGGGTAAAGTAATTGTCACAGATGCTTTTGAAAGTGAGGATTATATATTTTTTACCTATGTTTTCGAAAACGCCACTTTTAATGGAGTATTCGATAAAAACAAGCGCATTATCTTCATCCCTGAAAAGAAGACTGACCAAAATGGTATTCAAGATGATATTAATGGTTTTCTAGATTTTAAGTCTTTAACAATTGGTGAAGAAAACGAAATAGTGAGTTACTTCTATCCACAAGATATTTTAAACTGGTTTGAAGAAAGAGAAGACAACCAAAATATTCCAGAATCATTAAGAAACTTAAAAGAGCTTGAATACGATGACAACCCCGTCATAGCTATCGTTAAGTTGAAAGAGAACTGAAGCATGATAACAAAATGAAGAAACCACTTAGCCTCTTGCCAAAAGCTTTACTATTATTCATTCTTTTCAATTGTTCTGGTAAATCTGAAACAACAGAATCATCAGAGTTTATACCCTATGAAATAGATCTAAGTCCAGAGGCTTATCATCAAGCCGAACAGCCTAAGAGTAGCCTCCTTTTAGAAAAGATTGAATATGTAGCATTAGAAACTACAGAACGCTGTAGGGTTAAGGAGGACTTTAAGGTTTACGCCTCTAATGAATATATCTATACGGTTGCAAGTGGACAGATATTGCAGTTTGATAGAAAAGATGGCAAGTTCATAAAAGAGTTGGGGAAATACAGAAATGGTACTGAAGGTTACGTGTCAACGCTTCCCTATGTTCAATCACTTAATTCCAATCAAATACTGGTTACTACGAATGATCACTTATCCAAAATTAATGGAGTAACCAATGAGTTAACTAATATTAGCCCTATTTCTCGCCAATTTCAAGATGTGGCCGAGCTGAATGCAAATACACTGGTAAGTTTTATAGCAGGAGATGAAAGCAAACTAAAATCAAACTTATTGATATTCTCCAAAGATGGTACTGAACGGAATAGGCTTTACTTGAACCAGTCCGATTATGACCCAAGTAATTTCATCAAGTCCCTAGGCTTCCATGAAGGCAACTTTAACTATTACAATAATGAAGTCTTTTTTAAGCAAATCTATAATGATACAATTTATAAGGTATCTGAAGAAGGCTTAAAACCATATGTGCACTTTAATCTAGGAGAGTTTGCTATTGACTGGAATAATCAAATCATTCGGTCAGATGTCTTTAATAAAATTAGTATCATTAAGACCTTTGAATCTGAGGATTATCTTTTTTTTAATTATAGGTATAAGGCGGGAATAAAATATGGTGTGTACAGCAAAAACAGCAAGGTCAGCTACTTACCAGAAAATACTTGGACTGAAGATGGGTTTATTGATGATGTTTATGGGTTTATCGACTTTAGGCCTCAATCAATGAATGAACACAATGAAATGGTAGCTTCATTTCCACCCTTTGAAATCCTGTTTTTTATTAATAGCTATGGAAAGGAAGTGTCCCTACCAAAATCGATAGATGCGTTGAGGACAGTTAAGGAAGATGACAACCCGGTAATCGGCATAGCGACCTTAAAATAAATAGGCAAAAGATCAGGACTTGTTTTTTAGATTGCTTTTCATGCAATAAAGATTATAGATTAGTATTACTGAATTTTTGTGATTGAGTTCAATAGTGCCTTGGTACATTATTGTAGATGAATCATTTATCATAAAACTAAAAACTTGAAATTCACCCATTATCAGCAACTCGATGCCATGGACTGCGGCCCCACCTGCCTAAAAATGGTGGCTCAGCATTATGGCAAAACTTACAGTACACCTAAGCTTAGAGAGCTAAGCTACATAACTCGTGAAGGGGTGTCCATGATGGGTATTAGTTATGCAGCCGAGTCCATTGGCCTACATACCCAAGGTGTTAAAGCTACCTATGAACAACTGAGGAATGATGCTACTTTACCTGTCATTGTACACTGGGGGCAAAATCACTTTGTGGTGGTTTACAAAATTAAGAAAGGTAAAAATGGTAATGATAAAATTTATGTAGCCGACCCTGCTCATGGCTTGCTTACTTATAATAAAGACCTGTTTCTTAGTAAATGGAGAACCGACAACTCTGGTGAATTAAAACAAGGCATTAGCTTGTTAATTGAGCCAACTCCCGAATTTTACCAAGAAAATCCTCATGAGGAGAAAAAAATACAGATTAGCTATTTACTGGGTTACCTGAGGCCTTACCGAAAGTATATTTTTCAATTGATGTTGGGTTTGCTTGCAGGCAGCCTTATTAGCCTTATTTTTCCATACCTCACCCAATCCATTGTAGATGTAGGTATCAACAATAAGGACATGGGCTTTGTGGTGCTCATATTAATAGCCCAATTGATCCTTACTTTCGGTCAAACCGCCAATGGTCTAATCAGAAGTTGGATTTCGCTTCACGTTACCACGAGAGTAAGTATTTCGCTCATTGCTAACTTCTTGGCTAAACTTATGCGGCTACCAATTGCCTTTTTCGATGCCAAAATGATCGGAGATATCATGCAAAGGATAAGTGATCATAATCGGATACAGTCTTTTCTTACCAAGTCCCTAATTGACATAATTTTTGCTGTCATAACATTGGTGCTTTATAGTTTCGTAATGGCTTCTTATAGCTATAATATACTGAGCGTTTTCTACCTGGGCAGTATTCTCTATATCGGATGGATCTTGATTTTCCTCAAGAAAAGAAGAGACCTAGACTACAAAAGATTTACACAGTCATCGGCCAATCAAAACAGTATTGTACAGCTCATTACGGGCATGCAAGAGATAAAACTCAATAATGCTGAGAAAAGAAAAAGATGGGAATGGGAGCGAATACAGGCCAAGTTATTTAAAGTAAGTGTTGGAAGTTTATTGCTCAATCAAAATCAACAATTGGGTTCAACTTTTATTGACCAAACCAAGAATATTTTCATTTCGTTTCTTTCAGTGCAAGCTGTAATCAATGGAGAAATGACCCTAGGTATGATGGTCGCTATTCAATACATCATCGGTCAATTGAATGCGCCAATTCAACAGTTTATTGGTTTTACACAAGCTACACAAGATGCTAAAATTAGTTTGGAGAGGCTTAGCGAAATTCATGAAAAGTCTGATGAAGAAAAACCTGAACAAGAGCGCTTATTTGAAATCCCGAAAGATGCGTCAATCTCAATAGAAAACCTTACCTATCAATATGAAGGGCCTGCTTCAGAAAAGGTTCTAAATAATGTCAATATTGAGATTCCGGCTAATAAGATCACGGCAATCGTTGGGGCCAGTGGAAGTGGGAAAACGACCTTGATCAAACTTTTGCTTGGGTTTTATGAACCAGTATCAGGCAAAATAAATTTGGGCTTAAACCCATTAAATCGTTACAGTCCTTCTGAATGGCGCAAACAATGTGGTGTGGTAATGCAAGATGGTTTTATCTTCTCTGATAATATTATCAATAACGTGAGTATCATTGATGATATTCCAGATAAAGAAAAAGCTGATAAAGCAATTCATGCTGCAAACATTAAAGATTTTATCGATTCTCTTCCTTTGGGCTATAATACCAAAATAGGTAATGATGGTACAGGCATTAGTTCCGGGCAAAAGCAAAGATTACTCATCGCTAGAGCTATTTATAAAGACCCGGCCTATATATTTTTAGATGAGGCTACAAACGCTCTGGATGCTAAGAACGAAAAAGTGATTATGGAAAACTTGAATACGTTTTTCAAAGGACGAACAGTTGTGATTGTTGCCCATAGACTCAGCACCGTTAAAAACGCTGACCAAATTATCGTTTTAGAGAAAGGTAGGGTAATGGAGAAAGGAACTCATTCAGAATTAGTAGAAAGCAAAGGAGCCTATTTTGATCTGGTCAAAAACCAATTAGAATTAGGAAACTAACATTCGTATGCCAGAATTAAACCTAGAAGACCATAGCGAAGAGGTCCAAGAAATATTGGGAAGAATACCCAAATGGATCATCCGTTGGGGCATTACAGTATTATTTGCTTTGGTGACTATTATTTTCGTAGGCAGCTACTTTATTCCTTACCCAGAAAAAGTAGTTCTGCCAGTGACAATCACCGCGCTAAATGCTCCTGCTCCCATTGTCGCTCGGCAAGGTAACAATAGAATTGCAAAGTGGTTTGTTAATAACCAACAACTCATTAAGAAGGGCCAATTAATAGCGGTATGGGAGACGGATGATAATTACCAGCATGTCAAGGATCTGAAAGAAGCCATTGAACTAAAGTCACACGAACAGGTACTGATGACTCTAGAACCTCTTAACCTTCCTTCTTTTAATTTGGAAATTAGGGAATATCTAAAAACAGCCGAACAACTCACAAACATTCAAAAATCTACCAAGCACCTTCGAGAGATTGATCAACTGGATAAAGAGTTAACTCAAAAGACTAATTACTTGGCTCTCTTGCAAAAACAAAGACAGGTTAAAGAACGTGAGTTTGGCTTATTGGAAAAGCAGTTTCAGCAAGATTCAATTTATTATTATCATGGGAGCTATGGGATCACAAAAAGGGATTTTGAAAGTGCTTTATTATCATTCCTTCAACAAAAGTCATCCTATATTCAATATCAAGCTTCACTCATTGAATTGAATAACGCTCTCAATGATTTAAGAAATAGAATTCAAGAGATAGAGGAGAATAGGGTACTGGAAATTGTTTCTGCTAAAGCCGCTGCCGAAGAATCACTTTTTCTGCTCGAGAAAAAAATTGAAGATTGGGAGTTCCGAAACCTGTTAGTATCACCGATTAATGGGCGATTAGATAGAACTCAATTTTGGAGTGAAAATCAATTAATACCGAATGGAGAAGTAGTAGGCATGGTAGTGCCAGAGGATCCCATTGATGTTATTTGCAGGGCAGTTATTAACACACAAAGCATTGGCAAAATAAAAGAGGGGCAAAGGGCGCTAATTAAACTCGATGGATTCAACTCTCAGCAATTTGGCTCAGTTGAAGGAGTTATCAGTTCATTATCAACCACACAATATAATGAAGGATACCATGTCAGAATTACTCTACCCAACAAGTTGGTCACAATGGACAATATTGAAATACCATTAATACAAGAGCTAACTGGCACAGCAGAGGTATTGATAGATGATAGTAGATTGATCAATAAACTAATCAACTTTAAGAATTAACAGAAGCTTTTCACCATTAGGCTTTAGCTGATTTAATTCTAAATAGGGAGGGTTATCACCGATCATTCAAACCTTTGCCTTCAAATATGATTGGTGTACACTTCTCTATTCTTGACTCACGGGTTTTGGATTGTTTGGGTTGAGAAAAATGGAGTAGATATCCTCTTTGTCGTCCTGGGGTTAAAGCTTCGAATGCTGTTTTTAAATCGGGGTTTTCATCCAACGCCTTTTGAAATTCTTCAGGCATACTAAATTCGGAGGTTTCCTTTAAAGGAACTTTCAAACCAGCCTTTTCTACTTCAATGGCCTCATAGATATAGGCTTTCAAAATAGTTTCCTTTTCTGTAATCTCTTCAAGGCTTGTAAAACGAATCTGTCGTGCTGATTGAACATTTTCTGTTTGTTGAATGAGAATGTTCTCAGTGTCCTTTAGTAACACACCTTTGTGAAATAAATAGGCACAGTATTCTTTAAATCCATGAATCAAAACAACGTTGGTGCCTTTAAAGGTGTAACAAGGGCATCCCCATTTCAACTCTTCCGTCAAGCCACAATCGAGAGCAATGGATCTCAAGTGGGTATATTCAGCTTTCCATTTTGTGTCTTTTTCGAAAAACCAATCGACTTCGGGATTCATACTTTAAAAGTAGTGATTTTAAGAAATATAGTTATTTCAAATGGCCAGTTAATTATGCGATAACGTCTTTTTCATCACTGGCAAGAAGCGTCCTTTAGGCAAGCTTTCCTTTTGACCATATGTAACAAAACCTTGGCTGGCATAAAATGCTTCAGCATTTGGGTCTGCTTCTACTATGATCGGTTTGTCATTCCTTACTACTTTTTCAATGCAGAAGGAGAGGAGCTGCTTGCCAAAACCATGACCAATATGTGAAGGTGCGATCCAAAGATTTGTGACATCATAAGCTTCGTCCAATTCTTGAATAGCGCAAAAGCCAATAATCATTTTTTCCAGTACCAATTTGTAAATCTGCTGTACTTCAAAATCGTGCTCAGTGAGCAGTAAATCCTCTTTCCATAATTCCATCCATTCTTCAGGATAACCCCAATGTTGCTTGGAGGCGAAAGATATTCGATTGAGTATGTCGATTTCTTCGATTTGGGCCTTGAATACTTTAGTGGAATTCATATTACTAGTTAAGTCTTAGCATCAAGTAAACATCTTTATCTTCAAGCTCTAGGGATGAAATTTGAACTATCAAGCCATCTTTACTTGGAAATGCATACTCTATGTTGAAGGGCAATTGATAATATCGTTTGGTCAATTTGGGGCCAATCACGATTAACGTATTCTGCAACAATTTTGAGTTGTTATTTTCTAATTCATTTAATATCTCTCCATCGGAGTAATTGTCATAGTTGGGGTTTATATGTCTCGAAAATCTGTATACTGAATTACTGTATGGATCGAATAATATTTTATAGTAATTAGGGTATTTCAACTGTATAACCAGACTATTAACGCTTCTGTTATCAATGGGTTTTTTGAGCCCCTCTAAATGATTATATCCAGTCATTCCGGCACTTACTTTTTCGAATTTTCTTGAGTTAATATTGAAGAATTCAATAGAATCAGAGTGGTAGTTATTGATTAAAAGTAAGCTATCAAAAGCATTAATGATCTGACCTCCTAAAAATGATGTGGGAAGAATTCTGTTAATATGCTTTTTAGGGTAACCAGACCACACCTTAAATTCATTGTTGTTTAGGTTAAGTGTATGAGTAACATATGTATTGCTAGTGAATTGAAGGCTGTTTGGATTAGAATGAGGTATTGTATTAATGTAAAGTATAGAGTCGAGTAATACTCCCCCCTGCTGTTGCTCATTTGTATCAAAGCTCATTATTGCCTCTGAGTCAAAACTATATGTATGTGTCAACTCCGAATTGCGATTATAAAGAAAGACTTTATTCAAGGATGTTGGAAATAAAAAAATGGAATCTGAGTTATGCCAGTAGAAACTCGGTGAGTTGGTTTTAAACCCATTTGGTCCATATTGAGGAATGGTGATAACGTTTTTGTAATCAAAAGTGTAGTTGTCAATAATAAGGAGCTGTAAACCCTCTCCATTTGTTGCCGATAAAATAAAATAAGAAGTGTCTTGTAATATCCTTGTTTGCCATCTTGGCATAGGTGAGTAAGTAAAATTCTGACTCTTATCAACAAAGAGGGTATCTATGTCTGATATTTTTTGGTAATTGATATTTTCGATCTTGTTAGAGTCCTGACAACTCAAAGTTATTAGTAAAAGAAATAATATGGGTAGTTTCTGATAGTTCAACATAAGAAGGTACAATTGGGGTTTTTATTAATTGTTAGTCAGGTTGAAATCAAGGGCTTCGTTGTGCTTTTTTAACTTCTAAACAATCATAATGCATTGATTTATTGCTCTTTTAAATACTAAGTAGTGGTGTTCTCGTTACTCATAAGAAGGGCAACTGAGAAATCACCACTATTTTCCGCTTTTAGGTTAGTTCAACCTAAGGTTTTTAAATCCGTAACTAGCTGAATCTGGTTGTTATTCTCGAACAAGCATTTTTAACCAGCTAGATGGATTAGGGATATGTAACCAAGTTGCTCCATCAGCAGACGTGCAAGTATCTCCCTCGTACTTGTTACAGTAAATGTAGATGTAAAACTCCTTCCCTTCATACTTAGCTTTCATGTCACCAGCATACGCAAACCTTACTTGAGCAGTGGCGAATGGTGATATTAAGAATAAGGATGCTAATGCGATAGCTAGTTAAAAACAAGCTACTCTAATTTTTCTCTTAATGGGTTTCATAATTTTTGATTTTCATTAGACATTAAACTCAAAGTCAACTCATGACCTAGGATGTTGAGGTGCCTTCTTTGTTAAATATATGAGAATGTAATTTTAAAATTAAATATAATAGTACTAAATAATGATTAATCTATTTAAATGTGTGTTTAAAATAAATGAGAATCCTAGATTTTGATATTCACATTTATAGGAAGAGGGAGGTTCGATGAATTAAATGATTTCTTTCTATCCTAATAGAGTCCGGAATATTTTGAATTATAGTGAGGAGTCAAAGGGTTGTTACATGCTTTTGGGGAGCTAGTTGACTTTATTTTTTAAATCTGTTTATCTGCAAAAGAGATACAATTGAGTACTTCAAGATCTTCGATTTGGGCTTGAAGTATTTTATGGGAATTTATCAGTAATCAATACTAAATAAGAGTTCATTGCCTTCCTTGGTGTACTTTTCGTTGTACTTTCTGTTCAGTCCGATTTTATGTAATAGATGTTGGGAAGCAGTATTCTTTGAACTTGTAATGGCCAAAATGGTCTTAAAGCCCAGTGTACTTTTTCCATAGTCAAGCATGGCTTTAGCTGCTTCGGAAGTATAACCCTTTCCTTCATACTTGGGTAGAATAGCGTATCCAATGTCGGGATGATCTAAATAATCACGTTGCAAAAATCCACACAGACCAATAGGGGAGTTGTCTTGTTTTAAAATGACTTTGTAAAGCCCAAACCCCACCTCCTTATAGCTTTTGATTAGTGTGTTGTTAATATAGTTTTCGGCATCGGTTAGCGATTTAATCCCTCGGTCGCCAATAAATTCAATCCAGTTAGGACTGTTCAATAAATTGAAAATAAACACTTGGTCATTTAGAGAGCCTTCTTCGAGGCGTAAGCGTTCTGTTTCTAAAACAATCATGTTGGAAATAATGTCGTTTTAATTTAGTGAATAGAACTCTAATAACAGATAACAAAGTAATTTACTCTTTGTCAATTTATAAATGAATTGGAGATGTGAAATGGTTAAAGTAGTTTTCGGTATGAACGGTCGCTTGTCAAAGCTGTATTGCCTATTTGTTTTCATTGTATTTGCAATGCCAGTTTTTGGTCAAATGGAAGAGGTAATTGAGACCGAGACAATGATTGAATGGAGTGAATCGCGTCCATTAGAATGGAAAGATTACACTTACAGACGTATTCGGCTTAAAGGAAGTATGGCCTTAACAAAGGTAAAGCATTCTGTGAAGGGTTACATGAGAAATGGTTTGCCAGAGTTTGAAATTAAGGTGCTTTTTAGAAAGCCTCATTCATGGACATCGGATACTACAAATTTGGATTTGCTTAAACATGAACAGCTACATTTTGATATAGCGGAGCTTTATCGAAGAAAAATAGAGCACGAAATCATTAAGCTTCAACAGAGTCAAGAGAAAAATGCTGTTGTATACAGAGCAGAGATTAGTCGTATTTTGGCTGAGTTCAATGCTTATTCAAGACAGTATGATCGGGAAAGCAATCACGGAAAGCATAAGTTGGAACAAGCCCGTTGGAAACAAGAAGTATTAAACAGTTTGAAGGTCGTTCAAAACAAATAATTAATATATGATGTTATTTAAATATGTTTATTTAATAACTTGTTTTAATTTATTTGTTGAACGCTTTGAACGGTAGGCGAAAAGCGAGGCTATGATATAGCCAGAGAAAATATCCCAAACTCCCCACCAAGCTGCAATAAGTGCCATTGGCCCATTTCCGTCAAAGAAGTTAAAGATAAGTACAAGGGCCAACCCTCCATTTTGAACCCCAGTTTCAATAGATATAGTTCTGCAATCCTGTTCGCTGTTTTTGAAGAGTTTGCCAGTAAAATAGCCAATTCCTAGAGCCATCAGGTTGTGTAGTAACACCAGTGCAACTACATAATGAATGTAGTTTTTGAAAACATCAAGGTTATCTATGGTAGCAACCGCAATAAAAGCCATTAGGATAACAAAGGAAATTACCTTGACAGGCTTTTCTATCATGCTTGCAATTTTGGGTGTTTTGCTACTTACAAGCAGTCCAAGCAGGAGGGGGAATACTAAAATTATAGATACCGTTTTAAACATGTCTGTAAAACTCAAGCCTATGCTTTTTATGATTTCAGATGTTTCAGGAGATAAGTTACCCCAAAAACTAAAGTTAAACGGGGTAGCGAATGCAGCAACAACCGTAGCAATTGCTGTAAGGGTAACTGATAATGCGATATTCCCTTTCCCTACCATTGAATAGAAATTAGAAACATTACCACCAGGGCAGGCTGCTACCAATATCATTCCCAAGGCTAACCCAGGATGAGGCTTAATTAAAAAGATTAATAAAAAGGTAAAGGCGGGAAGCAAAAGAAACTGACTCGCCAAACCAGTGAAAACAGCCTTTTTGTTATTGATTAGGCTAATGAAGTTGTCTTTTTTAAGGTTTAGGGCAACGCCAAACATGATAAACCCTAGACAAAAATTCAGAAGGCCAACGCTGTCATTGCTAAAGTTAATTCGGACTTGTTCGAGTGTAGACATCCGCCAAAACTAAAGAAGAACACGGTGATAACAAATTTGATTACGTGAGGTGAATAAACTTAAATTCTACTTTCCTTATAAAGAAGAATTCACCAATTTCGCGTCAAATTAAAAAGCTATGTTGATTATCGGTTTTGTATTGGTGTTGTTCGTATTTGCAATCATTTCTCCAATGATCCTTCCAAACAATAAAGTTAGCAATCACAAAAAGGACTGGGAGGTTTAATTCTCTGACCACCAATTCTATTTAATTTCCTCTTTTCCATCTGCGTGTAGGGCAAAGCGTCCTTTGCTTTTGTCGTGCGTATGATCGTGTGTAGGCCATGGCCAACCCCCAAAATGTGTGTTTTGGTATTCTTGCATTGCCTGCTGAATTTCGGCATTACTATTCATTACAAACGGACCGTATTGTGCTACTGGTTCGCCTATTGGCTTTCCTTGCAACATCAAGAGTTTAGACTCTTCTTTTCCATTTAATACTGTTGTTGCTTTGGTGGCGTCTAGTTTAATCGTGTTGCCTCTTTTTACTGTGCTACCATCTATTTCCATGTCTTCACCAGCATAGAAATACAAACTTCTATTCACTCCTGCTGAAGCTGTTGGTAATTGCCATTCTGCATCTGGAGACAGCACAATTGTCCATATAGCTACTTCGTTTTCTGGATTTGCTGCCCAAGAGTCAGGGGCTGGAGAGGGAGAAACGTAATGCTCAATTTTACCATTGATAACATTCACTTTAGTCATATTTCCGTGAGCGTCTGTGTGTGTAAAAACAGGGATGTCTTCACTCCAAAGCATAGCGAAATGCGGCTCCACCAATTTATTGACTTTGGGCAGATTTAACCAAATCTGAAAAAGTACTAATGGATTTTCTTCAGTTTCATTCAGCAATGGAAACATTTCTGAATGCTGAACACCTTTGCCTGCCGTCATCCATTGCACATCGCCATTACCAAAACGGCCGGCAGCACCAAGTGAATCGGAATGATCTACTAATCCTTTTTCTGCAATCGTAACAGTTTCAAAACCTCTGTGCGGATGGGCAGGAAAACCGGGTACGCTTTGTCCGTGGTACATACTCCAGCCATCCTTTCCTGCAAAGTCCGAACCTAAATTCCGCCCCGAAAGGCTTGCGTTTGGCCCCATTTGACCATTCCCTTTTGGGTAATTGTCTTTATGAAAAGCACAGAAAAGAAAGGGATCGCTCGTTTGCCATGGGAATGTCAAAGGTTGAACGGATAGAATAGAGTTGCTCATAATTTCTTATTTAGATGTACCAACATGTAAATTACTCAGAAGGTTTCCTTTTTGTTTTCAGTAATTAAATTCTGAATGAATACAGTCAATATACGCTGATATCCATGCCTTAAATGATAACAATTGTTATCTTCGCGCCAAATTAAAATCGAATGGACAAGTTAGTTGGGTTTATAAGAACGGCAAGTTATCTCATCTTTTTGGCCGCCCTTATCTGGGCTTATGCTTCTTTAGCTGGTCAGGTCTCTTATAGATTCGATGGTGATGGGTCGGCCCTAGAGCTTGTAGATAGAAACACCTTCTTTTTTTCAAGTGTAATTATCTTTCTGGTGGCCAATGTAATCTGTGTGTCATTTATCAAAGTGCTTAAGAAAATTAAGACTTCAGATGAAGGTGTTGGGATTCGAAATAAAGGACTTAAAACAGATGTAATCACATGGGTAAGAGGTTTTGCCGGAATTTTGAATATCATGTTCACCACAATTGTATTCTTCATAGGCTACATGAATATGAACGAACTCAAACTAGATGTTCTAAGCGTTTATCTCTACATAGGGCCAATCCTTTTGGTGTTTTGGTTTTTCTATTTGGTTAAAATTCTTTCGGTACGAAGAAACTAAAAGATAAAAATAACTCACCTCATATTTATCATTACTTGACATTCAATTCCTTAAGCTGTTTTAAGGTTTTTATTGGGCAAAGTCAATAGTGACTTTTTAGTTTTTATATTTTAACTTCCGCCTTAATTTGTGCGGAACAGCACAGAATTTCTACTTGAATCTTATTGGAGTTTTTGAATGGCGAATGAAGTAGCGAATTATACCGAGGATAGTATTCGGTCCCTCGATTGGAAAGAACATATCAGACTTAGACCAGGAATGTACATCGGTAAATTGGGAGACGGTAGTGCCCAAGACGATGGTATTTATGTACTAGTAAAAGAAGTAATCGATAACAGTATTGACGAACACATGATGGGTTTTGGTAAAACCATCGATGTGAAAGTATCTGAACTTAAGGTGGAAGTGCGCGATTACGGTCGTGGTATTCCACTCGGTAAAGTGGTCGATTGTGTTTCCAAAATCAACACGGGTGGTAAATATGACAGCGGTGCTTTTCAAAAGTCTGTTGGTCTTAACGGAGTGGGTACAAAAGCTGTAAATGCACTTTCTAGTTTTTTCAAGGTACAATCTTATCGCGATGGTCGCACCAAAGTAGCCGAATTTGAAAGGGGAGAAATTAAGAATGATGAACCCGAAACTACGAGCAGTGGCCGAAACGGAACCCTTATTGTTTTCAGGCCCGATGATACCATTTTCAAGAATTACCATTTCATTCCAGAATACCTTGATGATTTGATTTGGAACTACAGTTTCTTGAACGCTGGACTCACCATTAATTTTAACGGAACCAAATACCATTCAGAAAAAGGTCTTTACGATCTGTTGTTAAGAAAAACCAATGCCGACAGTTTAAGGTACCCCGTGATTCACCTTAAGGGTGAAGATATTGAAATCGCTATGTCGCATAGCAATCAATATGGCGAGGATTACTATTCGTTTGTAAATGGGCAATATACCACTCAGGGCGGAACGCATCAAGCGGCTTTTAGAGAGGCCGTAGTGAAAACCGTTAGAGAATTCTATAACAAGAACTTTGAAGCCACCGATGTTCGCGCTTCTATCGTAGGTGCAATTGCCGTTAGGGTGCAAGAACCTGTTTTCGAGTCGCAGACCAAAACCAAACTAGGTTCGCAAAATGTTGCGCCTGATGGCCCAACCATGAGAACTTTTGTGAACGACTTTGTGAAAAAAGCACTTGACGATTTTCTACACAAAAACCCAGACACTGCTAACCTGCTATTAAAGCGAATTCTTCAGTCAGAACGTGAAAGAAAGGAGATAGCGGGAATTAAGAAATTGGCGAATGAAAGGGCAAAGAAGGCTAACCTGCATAATAAAAAGCTTAGAGATTGCCGTATTCACCTCGATGATAAGAAGGGTGATGATGACTTGAGAAACGCGACTACATTGTTCATTACCGAAGGAGATTCTGCCAGTGGTTCAATTACAAAATCTAGAAATGTGCAAACTCAGGCCGTATTTAGTTTGAGAGGAAAGCCTTTAAACTGTTACGGATATTCTAAAAAGGTAGTGTATGAAAATGAAGAATTTAACCTACTTCAACATGCACTAAATATTGAAGATGGGCTAGAAGGTTTGCGCTATGATAAAATCGTAATTGCCACCGATGCCGATGTGGATGGAATGCATATTCGTCTGTTACTCTTAACATACTTCCTTCAGTTTTTTCCCGACTTGGTAAGGAGAGGTCACGTCTATATTTTAGAAACACCTTTGTTTAGGGTTCGAAATAAGAAGGAAACAATTTATTGCTATAGCGAAGAAGAAAAGCAAACGGCTGTGTCTAAGCTCGGCAATAAGCCTGAAATCACGCGATTCAAAGGTTTAGGTGAAATTTCGCCCGAAGAATTCAAAGGCTTTATTAATGCCGAAATGCGTTTAGAACCTATCATTCTAAGAAAGGACACTAGCATTGAAGAATTACTAAAGTTCTATATGGGTAAAAACACACCAGATCGTCAAAACTTCATCATCGACCGACTAAAAGTTGAGAAAGACTTGGTGACAGAAACTGTTTAAGAATATATGTCTAAATCAGAATTTAAAGAATTTTAAAAATTACAGAATGGAGAAAGATGAGCTGACATATGCAGTTATCGGTTGCGCTATGAAAGTTCATAATACTTTAGGTCCTGGTTTTCAAGAAGTCATATACCAACGCTGTTTGGCTATTGAATTGGAAAGAGCAAGTATAGGTTATCAAAGAGAACAGGAACAAGTAGTTTTTTATGATGGAATTGAAGTCGGGACTCGTAGAGCAGATTTCATTATTGAAGATCGGGTGGTGGTAGAGTTAAAAGCTTTGGTTCGGTTGGAAGATGCTCATTTGGCTCAGGCGAAGAACTATACTGTGGCTTACGATTTTCCGAAAGGCTTGCTTATCAATTTTGGTGGCAAAAGCCTTGAATACAAATTAATGTTTAACCCAAAATACCAAGATCAGAAATAGCTTTTGGGTAGCTGTGAATCTTGAAAATTTTCAGATTCTGTATAATTCTGATCCAAGATGAATATGACTGAGAATACTGAAGAATTGAACAACGGAGAGGAGAGAGGGCTACAGGAAGTAAGGCCGGTTTCTGGCATGTACGAAGACTGGTTTCTCGATTATGCTTCGTATGTAATTTTGGAAAGGGCTGTGCCAGCCATTGAGGATGGTTATAAACCTGTGCAACGCAGGATTCTCCATGCTATGAAAGAGATGGACGATGGCCGTTTCAATAAAGTGGCCAACGTTATTGGACAAACCATGCAGTATCACCCGCATGGGGATGCTTCCATTGGTGATGCCATTGTAAACATAGGTCAGAAAGATTTACTGATTGAAACCCAAGGAAACTGGGGCGATATCCGTACAGGTGACAGTGCAGCCGCGGCAAGGTATATCGAAGCCAGACTTTCTAAATTTGCATTAGAGGTCGTCTTCAATCCGCAAACCACCAATTGGCAGCTTTCCTATGATGGTCGTAAAAAAGAGCCAGTTACATTGCCTGTTAAATTCCCAATGCTTTTGGCGCAGGGGGTTGAGGGAATCGCAGTAGGCCTTTCTACAAAAATTCTTCCGCACAATTTTATTGAGCTTATTCAAGCCACTATTAAGGTATTACAGGGCAAAAGTGTAAAGCTGTACCCTGATTTTCCTACGGGTGGTATGGCCGATTTTTCAGAATACAACGATGGCCTTAGAGGAGGTAAAATTAAGGTAAGAGCCAAAATTCATGAAGAAGATAAGAAGAGCCTAATTATTAAAGATATTCCCTTCGGAACAACAACCACGAGCGTGATTGACTCGATTATTAAGGCCAACGACAAAGGGAAAATCAAGATTAAAAAGGTGGTGGATAATACTGCCGAAGACGTAGAAATCTACATCGAATTGGCACCAGGTCAGTCGCCTAATATTACCATTGATGCACTTTATGCATTTACCGATTGCGAGGTGAGCATTTCTCCAAACTGCTGTGTAATTATTGAAGACAAGCCTCATTTTATAGGGGTTACAGAGGTGCTGAAAATATGTACCAATCAGACGGTAGATTTATTAAAACGAGAGCTAGAAATTAGAAAAGGCGAACTCCTCGAAAAGCTTCTTTTCTCTTCATTAGAAAAGATTTTCATCGAAAATAGAATCTACCGCGATATTGAAGAATGTGAAACTTGGGAGGCCGTAATTGCTACAATCGATAAAGGCTTAGATCCATTTAAGCCTGATTTCTATCGTGAAATTACTGAGGAAGATATCGTAAGACTTACCGAAATTAAGATCAAACGAATTTCAAAATTCGATGCTTTTAAAGCTGATGAATTGATGAAACGTCTTCAAGATGAACTGGCTGAGGTAGAATATAATTTGGCTAACCTAGTAGAGTATGCAATTGCTTACCACGAAAAATTACTAGAAAAATTCGGGAAAGGCAGAGAGCGTAGAACCGAAATCAAGTCGTTCGAAAGTATTGCAGCAACTGTTGTTGCGGCCAATAATGCCAAGCTCTATGTAAACCGTGCCGAAGGTTTTATCGGTTACGGAATGAAAAAAGACGAGTTTGTTTGCGATTGCTCCGATATTGATGATGTAATCGTATTCCGTAAGGATGGGAAATTCCAGGTGGTTCGAATCTCCGATAAAATATTTGTAGGCAAAGATATTATTCATGTAGGCGTATTCAATAAGAATGACGAGCGCATGGTGTATAATATGATTTACCTCGATGGAAAAACTGGCCGAAGTATGGTTAAGCGATTCCAAGTGTTGGGCGTTACTCGCGACAAGGAATATGACCTCACAAAGGGTGAACGAGGATCAAAAGTACTTTACTTTACCGCCAATCCAAATGGCGAAGCTGAGCTTGTAACGATCTACCTTACCTCTGGTTGTAAAGCTAGGGTGAAAGTTTTCGACTTTGATTTTTCTGAAATTGAGATCAAGGGAAGAGGCGCTGGAGGAAATATAGCAACCAGATACCCTGTGCGCAAAATTCAGCTCAAAATGGAAGGTAAATCTACTTTGGGTGGAGTAGATATTTGGTATGACGATTCTATCGGAAGAATTAACCGTGACGAACGTGGTGAATACTTAGGTAATTTCCAAAGTGAGGACAAAATTCTTGTAATCTACGACTCGGGAGAATATGAATTGACCTCTTTTGAATTAACCAATCGTTATGAAGCGGATAAAATCATGCTGATTGAAAAATTCGATCCAGAAGGTGTTATTTCGGCTATTCACTACGATCCCGATGCCCAATATCATTTGGTAAAACGTTTTCAAATTGAAACCAGCACAATGGATAAAAAATTTGGTTTCATAAGCGAAGAAAAAGGAGCCAAGTTGCTTTTAGCCACTACGGTGCCGCAGCCTCAGGTGGAGGTAACTTATACGGTAAAAGGCGCTAAGGAAAGACAAACCATGACTGTTGATTTGGACATGGTGATTGATGTGAAAGGCTGGAAGGCCATGGGGAATAAAATTTCTCAACATTCAGTGAAAAAAGTGACTTTGCTTAACAGCAAGGATAAGTCGAAGGCCAAAACACAGACTGATAATTCTGACCAAAACCCAACGCCAAAAGCCGTTGACCAAAATGAGGTGAAAACTGAAGCACCGAAGTCAGATGCTCCAAAGCCAGAACAGGCCAAAGAGACCAAAGAAGATAAACCAAAGGGTAAAGAAGGCGGTGGTTTTAATGTAGGCGAAACCATTGATCTATTTTAAATAATAGGGGTAAATCCCTGAATAACTGTTTTTTAGCTGTAAGCATGTTAAAACGTGCCAAAGGTTGAAGGATATTGTTTGTGAAATTAAAAGCTACCGGTAAAACGCTGGTAGCTTTTGTTTTTCATTACTTTTGCGATCTAATTCAATAAGTGTTTTGCAGGCAGAACTTATAAAAATTCTTGAAGAATTCGTTACCGAAAATAAGGTTAACCTTATCAACAAGGTGCTTTCTGAACGTACAAGGCATTTAACCGTAGTGTTAGAAGATGTCTATCATTCGCACAATGCCAGTGCCGTTTTAAGAACTTGCGATTGCTTTGGAGTACAAGATTTACATATCAGTCAGAAGCTTCACGACTACCACATCAACCCAAATATTGTGCGTGGCGCATCCAATTGGGTTACATTGCACAAATACGACAGGGGAGAACAAAGTAGCTCGAACTGCTTAAACGATTTAAGAGAAAAAAAATATAGGTTAGTAGGTACAACCCCAGACCAGAATTCTACATCTATACATGAGTTAGATATTACTGAAAAAACCGCCATCATTTTTGGGACAGAACTGGAAGGTATTTCAGACAATACCAAAAATGAAGTAGATGAACTGGTTCACATTCCCATGTACGGCTTTACAGAGTCATTTAATATGTCGGTAAGCGTGGCCATGGTTTTACAAGATTTGGTCAGAAGACTTCGCGAAAGCGATGTGCAATGGCATTTGACAGAACAAGAAAAAGAAGACCTTAAATTCGAATGGTACCAACGCATTGTGAAGAGGTCAGATCTCCATATAAAAAATTATATAAAGGAACATTCTATTAATAATAATGGTTGACAACAGAATATGAATAGGTCAGTATACTTTTTAAGCCAACCAGCGTTAAGCACTAATAACCTCAGAAACTCAAGAGTTTGAAATCAAAACACATTTTTACACTGCTATTCTGCTTTACCACAAGTTTCGTCTTTGCGCAGCAAACCATTATTCGAGGTAAAGTAACCGATGCCGAAACTGGTGACCCAGTACCTTTTGCTACGGTGGTTATTCAGGGGAGTCAGATTGGAATGGCTACCGATTTTGACGGTAACTATGAGCTTAAAGGGCAAGCTGAATCAGATACAGTCCTTTTCTCTTATGTGGGTTACGAAACCCGTAAGAAACGCTACGAGAAAGGAGTCACCCAAGTAATCAATGTTCAGTTACAACCAAAAGCCACTAGTTTGGCTGACTTCGTGGTGCTGTCAGGTAGGGCCGAAAACCCTGCCTTTGCAATTATGCGCAGCGTAATAGATAATAAAAACAAGAATGATAAAAGAAGACTAGAGGCATACGAATACGAGTCGTATAACAAGATTGAAATCGATGTAGATAATATTACAGAAGAGTTCAGAAAGAAGAAGTACATGCAAAAAGTGACTTCAGTACTCGATAGTATCGACATTATTGCTGGAGAAGATGGCAAGCCTATTCTGCCGCTTTTTATTTCAGAATCACTTTCAAAATTCTATTTCAGGTCTAACCCTAGGCTACAGAAAGAACAAATAATCAAAACCAAAATCACCGGAATCGGAATCGAAGACGGTTCACTCATTTCTCAAGTAATAGGTTCATCGTTTCAGGAATATAATTTCTACCAAAACAGGATGAACATCGTGGAAAAAGAGTTCGCCTCACCAATAGGAGATGGCTGGCGACTGATCTACGACTACGACTTAACAGACAGTGTGAGTTTAGATGGTGAGTTCTGCTACGTGCTTGATTTCAAGCCAAAAAATGATCAGGAATTGGCCTTTGTAGGCACCATGTGGATTGCCAAAGAAGATTTTGGTTTGAAGCGAATGGATGCGACAATGCAACCGACCGCTAACCTTAATTTTATAGAGAAGATCAAGATACAGCAAGAGCTAGAACGAATGGAAGGCGGAGCTTGGCTTCCTGTAAAGTCAAGAATTCTGATTGATGTATCAGAAATCACAAAGAAATCAGCTGGTTTTTTGGCTAAGTTCTATTCTTCAAATAAAAACCTTGCACTTACAGAACCTAAACCCAATAAGTTTTTTGAACGAACAATTGAATTAGAAGAAGATGCGCGAATTTCTGATGAACAGTTTTGGATAGAAAATAGACACGACTCACTGACGACAACCGAGATCAGTGTAATTGCAATGATCGACTCCTTAAAGCAAATTCCCATTGTAAAAACTTGGACAGAGTTGCTCAAAACATTTGCTAGAGGTTATGTAGAAGTGGGGCAATTAGACTTAGGGCCTTGGCCAGTGTTGGTTTCTTCAAATGATGTAGAAGGGTTTAGAACCCGCATTGGCGGAAGAACAAATGAACATTTCAGCTTAAAATGGCAACTCAATGGATATTTGGCTTATGGTTTTAAAGACAAAAACTTTAAATATGGTTTAGGCGCCACCCATTTTATTTCTAGAAAAAAGTGGACTACCATATCAGCCAACTATAGAAAAGATATTGATCAACTGGGCCTGCAACCAGACGGAATTACAGATTTCGACAATGCAAATGCTTTTGTAGCACTAAGTCAGCTGGGAAACCTTATTCGCCCATTTGCCTATGAAACCTATCAGATCGACTTGACCAGTCAATTGTCTAAGCCTTTTTCTTTTAGTTTAAGGTTGAAAAACCAAGACTTCACTCCGCTGTATGATGGTTTTAGTTATTACACCGAGCCTTCAGATATTACATCGCCAATTGGAACCGAGTTTATCAGCACTGAAGCTACTTTAAAGCTAAAATACGCTAAAGACGAAACCTTTATCATAAACGATAACAGTAGAATTAGTTTGGGAACTGTACGTTGGCCAACCTTCATTGTGGGGTATACGCGTGGTTTTAAGGGGCCTTTAGGTGGTGATTTTGATTATAATAAACTCGATGTTGGAATTTCTCAACGGCTGAAGATGGGTTTTTGGGGTATTTCGCATTATCAAATTACGGCCAGTAAGGTTTTTGAAGATGTTCCGTATCCTTTGTTAACGGCTCATATTGGTAATGAGCAACCCGTTTATGCCAGTTTTGCTTTCAATACCATGAATTTCTACGAATTTGTAAGTCAGCAATATGTTTCCATGCGCTATCAGCATTTCTTCGAAGGTTTTATTTTAAACAGAATTCCACTCTTAAAAAGGCTTAAATGGAGAATGGTAGCCAGTGGTAACATACTTTATGGAGATATTAGTGAGAGTACTTTGGCCGCACAACCCACAGTTGATTTCTTGAGCCTAGATCCAAATAAGCCATATTCAGAGGTTGGAATTGGAGTAGAAAACATCTTTAAATTTTTTAGAGTCGATTTTTTCCAACGACTTACCTATCTTGATAATCCAGATATTAAGAAAAGGCAAATAAAGGTGAGTTTTAACCTTTCACTTTAAACAAGAAATCTAAAAATCACTTTAGTAAGAATTGGCCGAGATTTGGGGCTTGGTTCAAAGGATTAACCTAAATAATATTGCATATTTGCGATTCGAAAGAATCATGAATCAAATCCAAATGGTTTGTAGCATTTGGTGAAATTAATTATGAGTGCAGAAAGTATAAAAATTACCCTTCCAGACGGAACTGTAAAAGAATTTGCCAAAGGAAGTTCAGCAATGGACGTAGCCTTAAGTATTAGTGAAGGTTTGGCCAGAAATGTATTGGCAGCCGAAATAAATGGCGAGGTAAGAGATGCCAATAGACCGATAGAATCCGACTCGGATGTAAAACTATTGACGTGGAATAATGATGAAGGAAAGGCAACTTTTTGGCATTCATCTGCGCACTTGATGGCCGAAGCGCTAGAAGCTCTTTATCCTGGGATTAAATTCGGGATTGGCCCATCAATTGAAAATGGTTTTTATTACGATGTTGATTTTGGTGAAAATCAAGAATTTGACCATTCTCATTTAGAAAAAATTGAGGCCAAAATGTTAGAGTTGGCCCGTCAGAAAAATGAATACAAAAGATCAGAAGTAAGTAAAGCAGATGCAATTGCTTACTTCAAGGAAAAGGATGACGAATATAAACTAGACCTTTTGGAAGGTTTAGAAGACGGTTCAATTACATTTTACCAACAAGGTAATTTTACTGACCTATGTCGTGGACCTCATATTCCAAACACTGGCTTTATAAAGGCTGCTAAGGTGTTGAGCATTGCCGGAGCTTACTGGCGAGGTGACGAAAACAACAAGCAACTCACACGTTTGTATGGAATTACTTTTCCTAAACAAAAGGAATTGACTGAATACCTTCACATGTTGGAAGAAGCAAAAAAACGTGATCACAGAAAACTAGGTCAGGAATTGGAGCTTTTTACTTTTTCACAAAAAGTAGGGTTAGGGCTTCCGCTTTGGTTACCTAAAGGAGCTAAGCTTCGCGAAAGACTAGAAACTTTTATGCGTAAGGCACAAGTAAAAGCTGGCTACGATCCTGTGGTTACTCCTCATATCGGCTCTAAAAACTTATACGTAACTTCTGGTCACTATGAGAAATACGGGGCTGATTCATTTCAACCTATAAAAACGCCTAACGAAGGCGAGGAGTTCTTGTTAAAACCAATGAACTGTCCTCATCATTGCGAAATATATAAATCAAAACCACGCTCATATAAGGAGCTGCCAGTGCGCTTAGCCGAATTTGGTACTGTTTATAGGTACGAACAAAGTGGAGAGTTACATGGTTTAACCCGTGTAAGAGGTTTTACTCAAGATGACGCTCATATTTTCTGTACCGAAGATCAGGTAAAAGAAGAGTTTATTAAGGTAATTGATTTAGTACTTTATGTTTTTGAATCACTTGGTTTCGAGAATTTTACGGCACAAATTTCTTTAAGAGATCCGGAAAATAAGCAAAAATATATTGGTAACGATGAAGCTTGGCATAAGGCAGAGTCGGCCATTGTAGAAGCGGCCGCAGAAAAAAATCTAAACACAGTAACCGAATTAGGTGAAGCGGCATTTTATGGGCCTAAACTTGATTTCATGGTGAAAGATGCTTTAGGTAGAAAGTGGCAATTAGGAACAATTCAGGTAGATTACAACCTTCCTGAACGTTTTGAATTAGAATACACTGGCTCAGATAACCAAAAGCATAGACCAGTAATGATTCACAGAGCCCCTTTTGGCTCTTTAGAAAGATTTGTAGCAGTATTGATTGAGCATTGTGCAGGAGAATTTCCACTTTGGTTAACACCAGATCAAGTAGCAATTCTTCCTATTTCTGAAAAGTATGCCGATTATGCTCAAGAATTATATAATAAGCTTCAGTCAGAAGATATTACAGGTTTTGTTGATCACAGAGATGAAAAGATTGGAAGAAAAATCCGTGATGCTGAAGTGAAAAAGATACCTTTGATGCTTATCGTTGGCGAAAAGGAAAGAGATAACAACGAAGTGGCCGTGAGAAGACATGGTCAAGGTGATGTAGGTACTATGAGCATAGAATCATTTGTTGATTATTTTGCCAAAGAGAAATCCAAGTCGCTAAATATTCAATAATTTTACCTGCTCAATATCGGAGTATTGATTATTAGAAAATTATACCGATATTTGCAGTCATTTTAACAAAAGAAGGAGGTTAACATCGCAAAAATGAGGAGAAAATACCCCCCGAGAGGCAGGGTAGAAGAGCCATACAAAGTCAATCTTAAGATTCTTGCACCTAAGGTGCGGGTAGTTGGCGAGAACGTTGAAGTAGACGTCTATGATATAGATAAAGCACTTCAAATGGCTAGAGATCAAGGACTTGATCTGGTAGAGATTTCTCCCAAGGCAGACCCGCCTGTTTGTAAGATTGTTGACTACTCTAAGTTTAAGTATGATCAGAAGAAGAAGCAAAAGGAAATAAAGGCCAAGGCTTCTAAAACTGTGATTAAAGAAATCAGATTCGGTCCCAATACGGATGATCATGATTTCAACTTTAAGCTTAACCATGCTATAGGGTTTCTAAAAGACGGTTCAAAGGTTAAGGCCTATGTTCATTTTAGAGGAAGAACTATTGTGTATAAGGAAAGAGGTGAGATTTTATTATTGAAGTTTGCCCAAGCCTTAGAAGAATATGCAAAGGTTGAGCAGCTGCCTAAATTGGAAGGAAAAAGAATGTTTCTTTACCTTACTCCTAAGGCCATAAAAAAGTAGAACCAGTATTTATTAAATAAATTTAAAATGCCTAAAGCAAAAACTAAATCAGGAGCTAAAAAGCGTTTCAAATTGACAGGGTCTGGCAAGATCAAAAGAAAGCATGCTTTCAAAAGCCATATCCTAACCAAGAAAGAAACGAAGCAAAAACGTAATCTTACCGGCACAGGACTTGTTCATAAGTCGGATGAGAATAACGTTAAAGCAATGCTCAACATTTAAGACCCATTAAGGTTATTGTTTCACCAGATGTTTGGTTTTAAGTACTCAGTAAAATGAGACACCAAAGGTCAAAAAAATTAAAATTATGCCAAGATCAGTAAACGCGGTAGCGTCAAGAGCAAAAAGGAAAAGAATACTCAAAATGGCCAAGGGCTATTTTGGTAGAAAAAAGAATGTATGGACAGTAGCGAAGAACCAGATAGAGAAAGGTCTTCAGTTTGCATACAGAGATAGAAAAGCAAAGAAAAGAGAGTTTAGAAAACTTTGGATTCAAAGAATCAATGCAGGTGCAAGATTGCACGGGATGTCATATTCTCAGTTAATGGGAGCTATTGGTAAATCAGGCATTGAACTTAACCGTAAGGTTTTAGCTGATTTAGCTATGAATCACCCAGAAGCTTTCAAAGCAGTAGTAGAGAAAGTGAAGTAAGATAAACTCCATAAGATATAGAGTGGAAGACCCCGGCCTAGGCTGGGGTTTTTTATTGCCCAATTTTTAATGGGAATTCAGCCTTAAGGCAATGATCAAGTTTTGGGCAAAAATAAAGCCCAGCTCATAAATGAACTGGGCTTTTTTGTAGCGAGGACGGGAGTTGAACCCGTGACCTCAGGGTTATGAATCCTGCGCTCTAACCAACTGAGCTACCTCGCCTTCAAAATCGGAGTGCAAACATACGAATTAGAGTAAAGAAAATGCAATAGGAATTGAAGAATTTTATTCAACTTTATTGAAAGGTTTTAGAGTGCTAAAAAACGGGTGATTTAACAACCCAATAATGAGGTGGATTAATGCTCAACCTTCTTAATTTCCTTTGTCGACTTTTTAGTTTGTTGTATTCCTTTATTAGTTCTATATTATCGACATAAGTTTTTTAATATGGCAAAGAATAAGTTTGTAACAGAGTTTGAAGTGAATGCCTCTCAAAAAATACTTTTTCCGTATTTGAGCACGGCAAGCGGGTTGGCGCAATGGTTTGCTGAAGATGTAAATATCAATGAAGATAAAGTCTATAGCTTTTTGTGGGATGGAGAAGAGTTTAAAGCGACTAAGGCCTCTCAAAAGACGAACCACTTTGTTAAATTCGAATTTCTCCCAGAAACAGAAGAGGATGAGGATGATCCTTCCTATATCGAGTTAAGGCTGTTGATTGGGGAGTTAACCCAGTCAGTATTTATTCAAATTACTGATTATTCAGATATAGACGATCCAGAAGAGCAGCAAGACCTTTGGGAAAATACTGTACATAACTTGAAAGAGATTATTGGAGGTTAATCAATTAGGTTTGCTTCGGTATTTGCTTTTAGTTCTGCAAGGCATGATCTTTGTGAGCAAGGCCTGAGATCGCGAAGAATGAAGAAGATTGATAAATTGGTGTTTGGCTCGTTCATTGGGCCCTTTTTGCTTACTCTAATTGTTGTAGATTTTATTCTGCTCTTAGTAACTCTGCTCAAGTATTTCGATAAGATTATGGGTAAGGGGTTAGAGTTCTCTGTTTTTGCAGAACTTATCGCATATTTCTCAATATCTGCTTCGCCCGATGCTTTTCCTTTAGCAGTACTCCTTAGCGCTATTATGACCTTTGGTAATTTAGGAGAACACTCAGAATTGACGGCTGTCAAAAGTTCCGGAATATCTTTGGTTAGATCTTTAGCATCCATTTTCGTTTTTGTACTCTTCCTTACCGGCTTTACGTATTACTTCAATACCCAGCTTGTTCCTAAAATCAACCTTAAAACTTACAGCCTTCTTTGGGATATGCGTTCTAAAAAACCTGCTTTAGATATACGAGAAGGAGTTTTTTACAACGGAATTCCAGGTTATAGTATTAAAGTGAACAAGAAAATTGATGATGAACGTTTGCTCGATATCATTATTTACGACCATACAAATCGTAGCAAAAGAGGAAATAAGGAAGTGATTTTGGCAGATTCTGGCCGCATGTACACTTTTATGAATCAAAGGTACCTAGCCTTAGAGCTCTATAATGGAATCAAATACGATGAAGGGAGTAATGACAAATACGACCAAAAAATTGATGGAGGCCAGTTCGTAAGAAACCGTTTTGAAAAAAGTATTATAAGGTTCGATCTTTCCTCATTTGATATGGGTGAAACCGATCAGAATGCCTTTAGTAGAAGTCGACTGGTACAAACAAGAGATGACTTGAAGGTTGGAATAGACTCTATGAGTTTGGATATTCTGAGAAGTAAGAAAACACTTTTTAGGCAAGTTGGGGCTAAGTTTTCTTATCACATTCTTAGAGATGTGGAAACCCCAAGTCAAATAGAAAAAGAGCTTAGTTTTTATGATTCTCTTCGAACTGCGAGAAGAAAGGTCGTAGCTGAAAATGTGGATGTTGACACAGGTTTGTCGGAAGTAGAAGATTTGAACTCAAGGGATATTCCAGTAGATGATCTTCCAGAAGTTGCCTTTATGAGAACTCCCGCTCCCCCGAGTGCAGAGAAAAAAACTGAAGTTAAGGGTAAAGTAATGTCGGATGATGAAGTAATTATGGCAGTTGAGGCTTTCTATAATACTCGGGCAAAAAAAATGAATGTTTATGCAACAGCACTCAACAGTGCGAGGGGGAGTAATGCTACTATCAATGCTAATATTAGCACCTTGGCAACCGTTCAGAGAGATAAGAATAAATTTAGAGTTACTAGAACCCAACAAATTTCAAGGTCTTTTGCCTGTTTGGTAATGTTCTTAATTGGGGCACCAATAGGTGCTATTATTAAAAAAGGAGGCCTTGGCTTACCCGTTATCATCTCAGTAGTTTTCTTTTTAATCTATTATACTTTAAATACTCTCGGAGATAAATGGGGTAAACAAGGAGTTGTAGATCCTTTGTTTGCCATGTGGTTGTCTAATATTATCCTTTTACCTTTTGGTTTTTTCTTTTTACGTCAAGCCAGTAAAGATGCCCGTTTATTCGAAGCCGATTTTTATGCGGTATGGACAGAGAAAGCAAAGAAATTCTTCTCTAGGAAGAAGGAATTAAAAACGGCCTAACTTGTTTACTAGTCGCATATAAATTATCTTTGCGGCTGTTTTTAAATTTTAATAATCAAATTTTAGCTAAGCATGTATTTATCAAGCGAAAAGAAAGTTGAGTTGTTTGAGAATCATGGTCGGTTAAAGGCAAAAAATGACACAGGGTCTCCTGAGTCTCAAATTGCACTTTTTACCTACCGTATCAATCACCTTACAGAACATTTGAAGAGCAATAGAAAAGATCACTCTTCAAGAACTGGACTACTTAAATTAGTAGGTAAAAGAAGAAGATTGTTGGATTATCTTATCAAAGTTGATATTGAGAGATATAGAGCAATCATTGCTGAATTGAACTTACGTAAGTAATACAAGTAATTTAAAGAAGGGAGTTCAATGCGGATTCCCTTCTTTACTTATTCGCATACTGCTGGTTGTTTTTGATCTCCCCGCGCTGTACTACACAAAAAATATTTTATGCTGAATGTAATAACTAAAACCATCAAAATGCCTGATGGTCAAATCATAACGATTGAAACGGGTAAGCTAGCGAAACAAGCCGATGGTTCGGCTGTAGTAAGAATGGGTGACACCATGTTACTCGCCACAGTTGTATCTGCTCAAGATGCTAAAGAAAATGTCGACTTTCTTCCTCTCTCTGTCGACTATCAAGAAAAATTTGCTTCTGCAGGAAAAATTCCTGGAGGATTTTTGAAAAGAGAAGGTAGATTGTCAGACCATGAAGTATTGATTTGCCGTTTGGTAGATAGAGCACTTCGTCCTCTTTTTCCTGATGATTACCATGCCGAAACGCAGGTAATGATCTCAATGATCTCTTATGATAAAGATGTACAGCCTGATGCACTTGCTGCACTTGCTGCTTCTGCTGCTCTATCTGTTTCTGATATTCCTTTTAACGGACCTATTTCTGAAATTAGAGTAGTAAAACACGAAGGTCAGTTCAAGTTAAATCCAAGTAAAGAAATTGCCGAGGCATCTGAACTTGAGATTATCGTAGCTGCCGATATCAATAATATTATGATGGTAGAAGGTGAAATGAGCGAAGTCTCTGAAGCCGATATGCTAGAAGCAATGAAAATTGCTCACGATGCCATTAAAATCCAATGCCAAGCTCAAATCGAATTAGCAGTTGAGGCTGGCAAAACGGAAAAGCGTGAATATTCTCATGAAAATAATGATGAAGCGCTTTACGAAAAAATGAAGTCTGAGCTTTACGACAAGCTTTACGCTTCGGTAGCAAAACAAACTGCTGATAAATCCATCAGAAGTAGTGATGTAAAGGCAATCAAAACAGAATGGGTAGAGGCTCTTCCTGAAGATCATGAGTATGATTCATTCTTGATTGGCCAGTACTTCAAAAAAATACATAAGGCTGCTGCTAGAAATTTCGTTTTAGATTCAAGCAAAAGACTTGACGGTAGAGAATTCAATGAAATCAGACAGATTTGGTCTGAGGTAGATTATTTACCTTCTGCTCACGGTTCAGCAGTATTCACCAGAGGTGAAACCCAATCTTTGACTTCTTGTACATTAGGTACCAAGTTAGATGAGCAAATGATTGATGGTGCTACAGAGCACGGCACAAATAAATTTATTCTACACTATAACTTCCCTGGTTTCTCAACTGGTGAAGTAAGACCAAACAGAGGTCCTGGTAGAAGAGAAGTAGGACACGGTAACCTTGCAATGCGTGCATTGAAAAAAGTGTTACCTCCTGCGGATAAGAACCCTTACACCATTCGTTTAGTATCAGATATTCTTGAATCAAATGGCTCGTCTTCAATGGCAACCGTTTGTGCAGGTTCATTATCATTAATGGATACAGGTGTTAAGATTTCTGGTCCGGTTTCAGGTATCGCAATGGGGATGATCTCAGATGCTGAAACAGGAAAATATGCTATTCTTTCTGATATCTTGGGTGATGAAGATCACTTAGGAGATATGGACTTCAAGGTAACTGGTACTGAAAAGGGAATTACTGCTTGTCAAATGGACATTAAAGTAGATGGACTTTCATACGAAGTACTAGAGAAGGCCTTGAACCAAGCAAGAGAAGGTAGACTTCATATTCTTAACGAAATGAAGAAAACCATAAGCGAGCCAAGAGAAGATTACAAACCTCATGTTCCTAGAAGTGAGAAAGTGATTATTGCAAAAGACCAGATCGGTGCGATTATCGGGCCTGGAGGTAAAGTGGTTCAAGAAATTCAGAAAGAAACAGGAGCAACTGTTATTATTGAAGAAGAAGCTAACAATGGTGTGGTAACAGTTTTTGCTGATAGCAAAGAAGTTATGAATGCTGCTTTGGCTAGAATTAAGGCCATTGTTGCTATTCCAGAGGTAGGTGAAACTTACGAAGGTAAGGTGAAATCAATCATGCCTTTTGGTGCCTTTGTTGAGTTTATGCCAGGAAAAGATGGTTTACTTCATATTTCTGAAATTAAATGGGAACGCGTTGAAAAAATGGACGGTTTAATGGAAGTAGGAGAAGAAATTACCGTTAAGCTTGTTGAGGTTGATAAGAAAACAGGAAAGTATAGATTGTCTAGAAAGGCACTTCTACCAAAGCCTGCAAAAGATTAATTAACTAAAGCAGCATAAAGGCGTTAATATTAGAGGAACTTTTCATAGATTCCGTGATGTTTAGTTCCTTGTCACAGTTTTAAATCACAATTAATTGAATGAGACAGCTTAAAATTAGTAAGCAGATAACGAATAGAGAGTCTCAATCTCTAGATAAATACTTACAGGAAATCGGTAAGGTAGATCTTTTGACTCCTGATGAGGAAGTAACACTTGCTCAAAGAATTCGTGAGGGAGATCAATTGGCGTTGGAGAAGCTTACTAAGGCAAACCTGAGGTTTGTGGTTTCGGTAGCAAAACAATATCAGAACCAGGGCCTTTCTTTGGGCGATTTAATTAACGAGGGTAACCTTGGTTTGATTAAAGCAGCTCAGAGATTTGATGAAACCAGAGGTTTTAAGTTTATTTCTTATGCCGTTTGGTGGATTCGTCAATCTATTCTTCAGGCACTTGCCGAACAATCTAGAATTGTAAGGTTGCCGTTGAACAGAGTAGGTTCTTTAAATAAAATCTCGAAAACTTTTTCTGAGTTAGAACAAAAATTCGAACGTGAACCATCTCCAGATGAACTTGCGGAAGTATTGGAGGTAACTACCAATGAAATCGTTGACACCATGAAAATTTCAGGTCGTCACGTATCAATGGATGCTCCATTTGTTCAAGGTGAAGAAAATAGTCTTTTGGACGTTCTCGAAAATGACATGGATGAAAAGCCAGATACTGGTTTGATGAATGATTCATTGAGAAGAGAAGTTCAAAGAGCACTTTCAACACTTACTCAAAGAGAGGCTGATGTTATTTCTTTATACTTTGGTTTGAATGGTGAGCACTCAATGACCCTTGAGGAAATTGGTGAGAAATTCAATTTGACCAGAGAAAGAGTTCGTCAGATCAAAGAAAAAGCAATCAGAAGATTAAGACATACGTCACGAAGCAAAGCTTTGAAACCTTATTTGGGTTAAGTAGAACATACATTATTTTAAAGGTCTCTTGAGAAGGAGACCTTTTTTATTTGGACTAGGGAACAAGGGTTGCCCAAGTGCTGTTAATCGTTTAGTTTTGAAAATCAAGCAAGAAAAAAATGACTGAAGAAAAAGTAAAAGTATTAATCATTGGTTCGGGTCCTGCAGGTTATACTGCAGCCATTTATGCTTCTAGAGCAGGTTTAAACCCAGTTTTATATACGGGTGGCGAACCGGGCGGCCAACTTACCACTACAAACGATGTGGAAAATTATCCTGGTTACCCAGAAGGAGTGAATGGCCCTCAAATGATGATTGATTTTCAAAAACAAGCAGAAAGATTCAATACCGATGTCCGTTATGGCTTAGCTACAAAAGTTGATTTTTCTGGCTATCCTCATAAAGTTTGGATCGATGAAGGCAAACATTTGATAACCGCTGATGCTGTAATTATAGCTACAGGTGCTACTGCAAAATACTTAGGCTTAGAATCAGAAAAAACTTATGCCAATAAAGGCGTGTCTGCTTGCGCAGTATGCGATGGATTTTTCTACAAAGGAATGGATGTAGCTGTTGTAGGAGCGGGTGATACTGCTGCCGAAGAAGCTACTTACTTGGCCAATATTTGTCCCAAAGTGCACCTTTTTGTAAGAAGAGACGAAATGAGAGCGTCTAAAATTATGCAGAAACGTGTATTGAATACGAAAAACATTGAAGTACACTGGAATACCGAAGCTGAAGAAGTTTTGGGCGATGATACTGGTGTAACAGGTGTAAGGGTAGTAAATAACCAAACTGGTGAAAAGAAAGAGATTGATATCAAAGGTTTCTTTGTGGCCATTGGTCATAAGCCAAACACCGATATTTTTAAAGGCTTCCTTGATATGGACGAAACAGGTTACTTGAAAGTAATTCCTGGTACTTCTAAAACCAATATTGAAGGTGTATTCGCTACGGGTGATGCTGCGGACAGAGTGTATCGTCAAGCTGTAACCGCTGCTGGTACTGGTTGTATGGGAGCTTTAGATGCTGAGCGATTCTTGACTGCGAAAGAAGAAGAGCTAGAAGAGGCTAAAAACTAAAAAAAAAATAAATTGATAACGAGGGTTTGAATTTGATCAAGCCCTCTTATTATTTTAAAGATTATGAAATTAGATATTCTTGCACTCGCTGCCCACCCTGATGATGTTGAACTTTCATGCTCAGGTACCTTACTTAAAGCAATTCTTAACGGTAAAAAAGCAGGTATTGTAGATTTTACCAGAGGTGAATTGGGGACACGTGGCACACCAGAAATTAGGCAACAAGAGGCCAATAAATCGGCTGAGATTTTAGGTTTGAGTGCAAGAGAAAATTTAGGCTTTCGAGATGGCTTCTTTAAAAATGATGAAGAACACCAACTGGAAGTGATTAAAATGATCCGAAAGTATCAGCCGGAAATCGTTTTGGCTAATGCTTTTGATGATAGGCATTCAGATCACGGAAGAGCTTCTCAGTTATCTAAAGAAGCTTGTTTTCTTTCTGGTTTGAAGAATGTTAAAACAGAAATAGATGGTGTAGAACAGTCTGCGTGGCGTCCTAAAGTGGTATATCATTATATTCAAAGCATTCCGACACAACCAGACTTTGTAGTGGATGTTTCAGAAGTTTGGGAAAAGAAGATTGCTTCAATCAGAGCCTTTGCTTCACAATTCTTCGACCCGAATAGCAACGAAGCAAATACCTACATTTCTTCCCCCGAATTCATGAAGATGGTAGAAGCCAGGGCCATCCATTATGGTCATGAAATTGGAGTGCAATACGGTGAAGGCTTCAATGTGGAGCGAATGACAGGAGTAGGAGATGTTTTTGACTTGCTTTGACCTGCTTAGTTCAAAGCAACACTACATATATGAAGTTAACTATCATATTGATAGACTTTTTTGACGATTCCGTTCTCAAATTCAATAAAGAGAAAACTAGGATCAATACTGAGTAAACCTGGAAGAACTCCTAACCCATAGGCAAGACCGTCTTCATTATTTAAATAGTATTTATCGCCTAGAATGGCAATGACCTCTTCTTTCGTTTTACCAACGAGCATTTCGCTTTCGATAATGTTTTTCGACATCTTAAAACGCTCTTCTGTATTTGATTTCCAAATTTCTTGATTGAAATCTATTGTTGAATAGTAGGAAATGGATAATACCCAAAGCGTTATAATTACTACATAAACAAGTGGGCTAAGTACTATCGTTGGTAATACGGCTAGGTATTTTCTGTTTTTATCGTTTCCAAACTTTAATCTTCTTAAAGACCACTTACATACCATGTAAATAGGTATTGAAACGATGAGAATGAATAGAAAAGCCATATAATTCATTTCACTTAATAAAGGGTAATCAAGGTGCCATTCTAAAAGTAGACCAGTCTTCGTTGTCTAATTTCTGGTACATTATTCTATCGTGTAACCTGCTTTGGCGTCCTTGCCAAAACTCGAAAGTTTCTGGAACAATTCGGTAACCACCCCAAAAATCAGGTAAAGGTACTTTCCCCTCCATAAATTTGGCTTTCATTTCCTGAAGCTTCATTTCCAAAATACTTCTCGACTTAATTACCTGACTTTGGTGAGAAACCCAAGCACCTAACTGGCTGCCATGCGGGCGCGAAGTGAAATAAGCCAAAGACTCCATTTTAGTAACTTTTTCAATTTTTCCAGTGATAGCCACTTGTCGTTCAAGCGCATACCATGGGAAAAGAATCGAAACTTGAGGGTTCGCATCAATCTGCTGTGCCTTTCTACTTTTGTAATTAGTATAAAAAACAACCCCAGTATCGTCTAAAGCTTTCATTAAAACTGTACGCTGAAAGGGTTTTCCACCCTCTGCCACAGTGCTCAATACAAAGGCGTTAGGTTCTAAAACCTCACTTTTGATTGCTTCATCAAACCATTTTCTGAATTGGGTAAATGGTGAAGGGGCAACGGTGTCTAAATCCAAACTGGCTTTGGTATATTCCTGTCTTAAATCAGCAATGTTAGTCATAGAGAAAAGCTTCTGTTCTTACAAATATAACAGCCTAAAAACGAATCTTTGTTTTCTAAATTAGGCATTCCAAAATTCGTTCTATAAATTCAAAACTCACAGCAATGAGATTAGAATACGATAAAAATATTCCCGACCCGCAAAACGGAGACCTTCTGATTTCCGAACCTTTTTTGCATGACCCTAACTTTGACCGCACGGTAATTTTGGTGTGTGAAAACGGAGAAGAAGGTACCTTTGGCTTGGTAGTCAATAAAATGACAGACTTGCTTTTGGATGAAGTAATGAACGAAAGTTTTGATCTAAACGGCTTTAATGGTCGACTAAACCTTGGTGGGCCGGTGGAACAAAACACGCTGCATTATATTCACAGAATTCAAACACCAGTTGAAGGAGCGATAGAAATAGGAGAGGGCTTGTACTGGTCGGGTAATTACGAGCAAATAAAAGCGATGATTTCTAATGGAGAGGTTGCTGAAAATGAAATTAAGTTTTTTCTGGGCTATTCGGGGTGGTCAGAAGGACAACTGAGAAAAGAGTTGGACAGCCAATCTTGGTTTGTGAAGCCAAAAGCTACTGCTCGCCAAATTTTTGATCTGAATGAAGACGAACTTTGGAAGTCTATTCTGAAAGAAATGGGCGGAAAGTATAAAGTGTTCTCAAATTACCCCGCAGACCCGCGTTTGAATTAATAGTTTTGTTAACTTTGGTTTGTTACGGAGCGACCCTGTGGTCGATTAGAATTTATGAGTGAAGAAAAGAGTATGCAGACAGGTGATCAGAATATCGAAAATTCGAAAACTGATAAGAATACCGAAAATTTAGAAACCCCTCAAACGGAAGCAGTTTCTGAAACAGTAGAGGAAGGTGCTGCCGCATCAGCCGCTGAAGTTAAGCCTGAGGTTGATGTTCCTCAAGAAGAAACTAAGGTTGAAGAACAACCTGTAGTTGAAGCTAAGGAAGAAGTGTCTGCCGACACTGAGGTAACTCCAACCGAAAATGTAGAGGAAGTTTCCACACCTAAGGTTGAATCTGAAGACAGTGTATCGGCCTCGGAAGAATCTGAAGAGGTGGATGCTGAGGAAGATCACGACCATGATGATGAAGAAGATCATCAGGTAATTGATTACTCAAATCATACCAGAGAACAGCTGGCTGAGGTGATTGAAGAATTAAATTCTGAAACCAATTTCAAAAAGATTGACGCAATTCTTGCTCAAATTGAGCCATTGTTTCAAGAAACAGAAGATGCTGCTCGTCAGGAAGCACTAGATAAATTCATTGCTGATGGTGGTGAAGAGGCTGATTTTGAATACCGCCACGATAAATTATATAATCGCTTTGATGCTTCTTTGCGCCTAATCAAAGATAAAAAGCATAACTACTACAAGGAACGCGAAGCCACTAAGGAGAAAAATTACCAAAAGAAAACTGAGCTTTTAGACAAACTTCGAGAATTGGTAGACGAAGAAGCGACTACCAGCTTGAATCCAATTAAGGAAATTCAGGAAGAATGGAAAAAAGTAGGGCAGGTACCAAATCAGCACAACCGAACACTTTGGGCCAATTATAATGCGCTTATTGACAGGTTCTACAATAACCGTCATATCCTTTTTGAACTCAAAGAATTAGATAGAAAGAAAAACCAAGAGGCCAAGACTGAGCTTTGTGTAAAAGCTGAAGCGCTTGATCAAATGGATAACCTTAAGGAAGCAATCATTCAATTGAATGAACTCCATGAGGAGTATAAAAATATTGGACCTGTACCTAAAGAGGTGCAAGAAGAACTTTGGCAACGTTTTAAAGCTGCTTCTGATAAGGTTTATCATAAACGTAAAGAATATTTAGACAGCCTGAAAGGTGAGCTAAACGAGAATCTAGAGAAGAAAAAGGTATTGGCTGCCGAGCTGAAAACCTTTACCGAGTTTGATTCAGACCGCATTAATAAATGGAATGCCAAGACCAAAGAAATTTTGGCTTTACAGAAAAAATGGGATGCTATAGGTGGTTTGCCACGAGAGCACGCCAAAGAAGTGAACAAACTTTTCTGGACAGATTTTAAGAAATTCTTCAGTAACAAAAATGATTTCTTTAAGAAGTTGGAAGGCATGCGCCAAGAAAACTTAGAGAAGAAAGAAGCTTTGATACAGAAGGCTATTGAATTGCAAGAAAGCACGGATTGGGATTCAACTGCCAATAAGTTAAAGGCGCTTCAACAACAATGGAGAGATATTGGGCCAGTTCCGGAAAAGGTAAGAAACTCAATTTACGAGAGATTTAAAGCGGCTTGTGATGCTTTCTTTAATAATAGAAGAGCAAATCTAAGTAAAGCAGATGCTGAGTATGCAGAGAACCTAAAGAAAAAGGAAGCTATTATTCAATCTATTTTGGATGCAGCGGCTAAAGGTACAGGCTCTGAAAAAGAAATGGATGAATTCTTAGCTCAATGGCAAGCCATAGGCTTTGTGCCAAGAGGGGCGATGAAGTCTATCGAACAAAAATATTCTGAGGCCCTTGCCAAGTACGTGAAAGGACTTGATGTAGAAGGACAGGAAGAAGAGCAGTTGATGATTAAGGTTGAACTAGGAGGTTTGCAAAATGGACCGAATGCCGATCGAAAACTGAACAAGAAAGAAGGAGATTTGCGTAGACAAATTCAAGAGATTGAAAATAACATCGCGCTTTGGAATAACAACCTTTCATTCTTTGCCAATTCTAAAACTGCCGATAAATTAAAGGCAGAATTTGATGAAAAAATAGAGAAGGCAAAAGAAGAAATGGACCATCTGAAGAAGCAATTGAGAATGGTGCGCAGTATGTAATTTTGGCCTCTGAAATTAATTTTAAAAAATTTCAGTTTCACTTTTGCATTATAAAAACAGAGGCCTATATTTGCACTCGCTTTGAACGAAAAGCATCTCGGAACCTCCTTAGAAATCGCTAGTTTACTAGTGTATGAGTACCGAAAAAAGAGTATTGCCTCCTTAGCTCAGCTGGTAGAGCAACTGACTTGTAATCAGTAGGTCATTGGTTCGATCCCGATAGGAGGCTCAAAAGAGTCACAGAAATGTGACTCTTTTTTTTATACCCTAAGGTGTATAAAGTCATTGGTTTCTCCCAAGCTTTAGAGCCGATAGAAGACTCATAAAATGGCTGCCTTAACTTTTCTCACAGTCTTTTGTCTTGAATAAAAGATTCGCGAAAGCTAAAATTGATCTTTTATAGTTCATTTGGTCTCTATTTTTTACTGACCTGCGAGGTTTTAAGAAAAACAGAATAACCAATTTGGAATTCGGTAAAGTTATTGTTCAAATATTTTAATTCGTGGTTGAATCTGAATCTTCCGAAAATCTGATTGTCAGAACCTGTATTCCACGACAACAAAAATTCCCAAGTAGTTATCATGTCATTGGCTTTTTCATTATAAACGTTCTTTTCTACGGAGGCAAAATTGAAATTATCACTTAGAGGTTTGAGTTTTGTGAACTTAGATGACAACTGATAACTCCATCGAGACTCTGGGTTAAATAGAAATTTAATATTTGCCCCATACATTAATGTATTTACGTTTTCATCATAGGCTGTTTCTACGGTGTTTACCAAAACAGTATCCTTAACATTAGTAATTCCAATTCCTCCAAAAGCATTCAGGTGAATTGAGACTGACGGCCCCTGCAAATCATAAATATTAATTTCATTAGAGATTCGTGCATAGCTATAGCGATACAGCTCAAGTGGATTTAAATAATTAGTGATTTGGCCGCCATCATTGAACTGCGAAAGCTCTATACTTCTGTTATTTTCCTCAATTTTTGAAATCTCAAGGCTTGGAAGTAAGTGAGTAAACCATCCTTTGCCAGAATTAAACCAAGCGTCAGTTCGTTTTGTCCATAAATTAATGCGTTTGGTAAACTCCAATTGTACCAAACCATTAGGGTTATTCTCGTTTAACCCAACAAAATCTGAAAAGAAATTCAGCTGAAAAAGTTTTGCGGAAGGTGCTTTAAATAACTCTTGCGTTTTTTTAGGGTAAAGCAATATTGCAACATCGGCAGGGCTGAAGTCATTGGTTCTGAGATCCACCTTTCTTTCATATTTTATTACTTCACTCAGCTTAATCGGGTCATACTCCTTAGATAGTTCAGGGTTCAAGCTTATATTGTTGAAATTGAGGATGTTTGCCCTTGTACTAACGCCTATGGAGTAAATATTTGAAAAAATAACCTTTTCTCCAGTTGAGTTGCTTAGCTCAATGATTATGTTTTTTATTGTGCCATCTTCGAAAACTAATTGTGCAGAACCCACCCTTAGGCTATCCACAATATTATTCGATTTATCTCTTAGGTAAACCTTGTCCATCAAAGTGATTTCAGCAATCTTCTGACCGCTATCTGGCGTATTATACAGGGTTGAAATCAATTCTAGAAATGAATCAGAGAGGTTCTGGTTTTCAGCCGCTAGTATTGTGTCAATATTAACTACAAGTGGGGTTAAATCTCCCGCAGCGATTTTTCTCGCTTTTTTGTTATTGATGTGTTCATTCACTACCATGCTTTTGAAGGCACTTAATGTAAAGTAGTTGGTGGTTCTTGTAACATCGAACTGGTCTCCATCAGAGATTTTTATTTCATAAGTGCCTTTATCTGTGCTTGCTTCAATTTTGTAATCTATGTCTTCGATTTTTGTGGTTATGGTTGAGGTTTGAGCAAAAAGAGGAGCGGAAAAAACTAGAAAGAATAAACATGCTAAAAAGTGCCTGGCACCTAATGCAATGTGTTGGTTTATAGGGTTTTTCATGTCGTTTTGATTGGTTCTATGAAAATTTAGAAATAAATTTCGACATAAAAAACAAAATGTTATATATGTTTTGTTATACTATTTTTAATTCAAGGCTTTATATTATTGACTCATATTCATCTATTGGTTAATAGAAGCATGATAATGCGAAATACGGATACTATTCTATTTAATATCTATTAAGCTAAACAGTGTGGTTGGAATACTTTGGTATGAATGTCTGTGAGCTTTAACTATATGTTCTATCTTCTTAAGTCAATCACCTAAGCATATACCTCTTTAAGGTTAAAATGGAGAACACCTCTTTATTATTACATATTTACTTTCAGTTTCCTTCAACTTTGGTATGTCTTAAATAATGCGCATTTATGATAAGATAAGGCGGTATCCGAAAAGCCTGTTTTAAAGAGAGTAGGAATCAATTCAAATTTTAATACCATGTCAATTCAAGTAAAATTCGCAGTTTATGGAGCCCTTAGGGACGGCAATGAAAATCAAGATCAAACAGCCGATGTTACGGAACGGTTACAGCAACTGATTGATGAATCAGGAGGGATAGTGACTATCAATAACAATAGTTTCGGTGATCCATGTCCCGGATTTGGGAAGCACTTTGGTGCGCTATTACTCAATGATGGTACGCCTGTGGCATATGCCTGTGGAGAAGGTCAAACTGTAGACTTTCTACATTGGATAGCTCCGCAAGCTTAATAAACTTTAGACCAGTCAGGTTTTTATACCTGACTGGTCTTTAAATAACTCAGAGCCTTTTAGAATTACTTTTAAACTAATAGTACATGGGTAGTGTTCCACAACCACAATGTGGTTAGCTTTAAATATTCACAGAGAACCTATTATATGCAGGTAACAAGAAGTTGGAGAGAGCAAAGAGTAATGCTAAAAAATAGGTTTTCCGTGCTTAATGATGCGGACTTCGAGTTTGAGGAGGGACAAAAAGAAAGTATGATGGATAAACTTTCGGTGAAACTCAAAAAAACGAGGTCGGAGCTTGAACTGCTTTTTGCTGAACTACAGACTTATTAATTGGAACCCACCAAATACGCATTCCTTTAATCACTTTCTAGAGATTAACCGATTACAGTCAAGCCTGTTTTCCATTAATTGATTTTCCAAATCATCTGACATTTTACGTCAATTGCCCTATCGAGTTTTGCCATGACATAAGCTAAGTTTGTAGTAGAGTTAAACCGTTTTGGCCATGCGTAAATTCTCAATTGTAGCACTTCTTATTTCCGCAGTTTATTCCTTTTCCTTCGCGCAACAGCAGACAGCCGATGTCGAAATTTTCGAGACCTATTATGAAATGAATCCGCTGCTGATGGATAAGATGAAGAAGAAATTCACCCTCGAATTAATTGAGGATGGAGGCATGCTGGAACTCGATAAAATTGAGGTCGATGGAATGAAGTTGACCCTGGAATCTAATATCGAAAACAGGAAAAAGTATAAGAAAATAGTCTTTGAAATAGGGGGAAGAAAGTTGATTACTTCTGGCAAGATTATTATATCCAGGACTCAAGTATATAATCAAGAAAAGAAGGCTCATGAGTATGTGATGGACTATTTCAATATCTGGCCTGAGAAAGATATTCGCTTTTTGGAAAGCGGAAAGGTGTTTGCCGAAAAAGAAAATATCACCAATGAAGTGGTGACTTATGAGGGTGGCTTGCCCTTTGAAGACGGTTCGGTAGAGTATTTCAGAGAGAATGTGCCGCCTTATATTTATTCCAGTCAATTAGACTCTACAGGGCGGTTTGCGAACAAACAGGCGGTGACCCGCTCTGGTGAATACCTGTTTAAAATGCAGACCATTGGTTCATCAAGGCCAGGTATTACCGACCCCAAAATTGGCTATTATAAACCTGGCTTTTTTTATCCAAACTCCTCTTTATCCAGTGATCGAGTCATTGCGCCAGATGCTTATGAGACGGCTGTGATTACGCTAAAGAATGAAGACAAATATGTAGGTTACCCTACAACGGGCATCTACCATTCAAAAGTTTACGGAACATTTACTGGCTATATGTTGCCATTGCTGAAGGAAATAGGCAACGGCTCGGTGCTTTTCAGGGAATTCAATGGCCAATATGAGTGGGCGCTCGTGGTAGACGGTGCCGTTGAAATGACTCTCCCTGCTACTGAGGCAGATAAACCACAACTGAATGAATTGATGAGCAACCTGGACAGCCGGGTTTCTGTGGTAACCCCCAATTACCCCATGGATGCGCCAGCCAAAAAGCAGATTGGTTTAACCTATCCAATAATTTTCGGTGAATTCCAGACGAGAGAATTTGAAAGTCATTCCGGATATGGCGTGAAGTATCACACAACAGATTCCTTGTTTAAGGGCGATCATGGTTATCTGGAAGTAGGTTTCTTCAAAAACGGGAAGCTCGATGGATTGGGATACAGGGTGAAAATGGTGCACACATATAATCCTGAGTTTCCGCACGCTTCAATTGATTATGAGTATAAAGCTTATGCCAAAAAGGTGTATGCAGAAGCCGGAATATTTGAAAACGGAAATCTGAAGGAAGGAAGAGTGATCGACATTCCGAATGATATAATGTATAAATTCTATAACCAATGGTCTGAGCCGGGCATTGAAGGTTTTCATTGGATTGGCAGGGGAGAAGTGCCGATAGATACGCTCACCGAATATGAAACTATTCCTTTTTCCTACCCACTCATTCGTAATACAGAGGTTTATGTAGAAGCATTGAACAGACATCTCAGGGTTATAGACTTCGATGCCGATTTAAAAGCTTTAGTGGTTATGAATGATGATGATCAGAAAACATATATCAATGAGCAATCAGGCAGGGTATTCCAGAGATACAAAAGCAGTCAGACCATCACATACAAATGTCCAACTACTGTGGAACGGGCAAATTACAAAGAGGTAAATGTCAATCATGAAATTCCGCGCTATACCGCTTCTTATCGACAAGTGAAAGGGGTGTACATGACCACTTATTATACTACCACTGTCTATGACCCCATCAGGTATTCTACCAAAAAGACGGTGGTAGATAGTTATGAGCAGGTCGCTTGCCCCAAGTGCAATGGTGAGGGATCCTATAATGTAGGCTATACTACCGATCAATATAGGTTGGTGGATTTTAAGCAGTAGCAAATATGAAATGCTCAGCACTGCGTCTTGTTGGTCATAGTCATTGTGAGCCTGCCTGCCGCTAGGCAGGAAATGAAACCTTAGAAAAGGTTTATTTTAAGAGAATTAGTAAGGTTTTATGACGAAGGAATCTGTCAGTGGGGAAAGGAATGCCAGAGCCATGGAGATTGCCAGGTCACACCTTTTACCCCAATGAATTGTGATAAAAGCTTTGTTCCTCGCAATGACGGCAAGAATAGGCTCCTCCTGTTTCCTGATATACTGATTTCCGATCAACTGACCTCTAACTTTACGTCAATTGCCCTATTGAACTCGCCTGTGTAGCTGAATAGCTTTGTTGAATCCAACAAACAACGTAAGGCTCACCATGAAAAGAATACAGCTCACAATTATTATTGCTTTCATTCATTTTAACCTTTTCGCTCAAAACAGTACTGAGTGTGTGAAAGGCGACTGCCAGAATGGTTATTCATTTGCCAAACTACTTGGGGCCGATGGCAAAGATTATGGCTATCAGGTAGGGTTTTACGAAAACGGTCAGCTCAATGGCATCGCCAACCAAACAGGCGATTTTGGTAAGTTTTGGGGCACTTTTAAAAATGGGAAAAAGCACGGTTTCTTCAGTTATGAAAGTGATGGAAACCTGTATGCCTTTGGTCAATATATAGAAGGGAAGAAGGAGGGGCTGCACGTGGTCAGAACTAAGGCGGGTTATGAGTTTAAAGACTATAAAAACGATGTTCATGTGAGTAATAGCCCTTTGCCAACAACTGGCACCGCACCTTGTGTTATGGGGAATTGCACCAACGGAAAAGGAGTTTCGATCAACGGAAATGACGCGGTGTATAGCACTTGGAAAAACGGGAAAATGGATGGAATGACCATGCAATTTCTAATCTCTGAAAGTAAAATAATTTTTGCGGAATACACTGAAGGAATTGCAAATGGAGTTCAAATGACTTGGTATTTCGACCAAACCGCGGAAATAGCTCAGATGAAGAACGGTCTGAAGCACGGAAATTTCTTGAAAAGAAATACAGAGAACAAGCACGAGGCGGCAACTTATACGGACGGCACATTGGTAAAATCATTCTAAGGCCTCGCGTCATTCATAAAGCTTAAAATTCACTCACTATGAAAAGATATTTCACATCCATCGCTCTTATTTTATTTTACCAATTGGCTATAGCTCAAGTAAGTGTTCCGCCAGCGCAAATAGAAGCTCACCCTAGTTACGCAGCCTATCAACAGGCCAAGCAATCAAAAAATATTAGCGCTAAACTCAATGCTGCAATCAATCTGTTAGAGGTTTATCCAGAAAACTCTCAAGCCTTTATTTTGGCTTCTACAGCGCTTTACGATAATAGTAAGCCCACCAATGCGGTCGATTTGGCCCAATGGTCGGTGGCCTATAACAGCTACGATATTCCAAATAGCTATTATGGGTTTATTTATGCTGTTTTTGCAAATCAGCCAATAGAGGCAGAACAGTTTTTAAGAAATATGCAAACCATGGGGGCAGATGCTACCACCATGCAAAGGAATTACGAAAATCTAAGTGCTTATGTAAACTCCCTTTCAAATTATCCTCAACTGGCCAATTCGGTGCAAAGGGCTAGGGCTGCACTGACAAACTTTAGCCAAGAAAGTATAGCTAGGGCCAAAGCTACTTTCGAAAATTTGGCATCTAGCCTTGGGGCAACATATGAAGGTATAGCAAATAACACCACTGCCGATAAGATTTTGGCCGATTGGGTAGCTGCTGAAGCTGCAGTGAAGGAGGGTTTGATTTCCAGGTCATTATATGCAGATGCCTTTGTGAGTATTGTAGGTATGGCCGAAAAAGTGAATTTTACTTTCGGGCAAAAGTTAGAGCCGCATTTAGAGAAGATCGTTTTCGATCAGGCCAACTATAATATTGCTTCGCGCTACCGTGCATATGTAAGGTTAGCCAGTCTTCAAGCATCGTTAAAGCGTTGGGATAAAGTAGAGTCTGCCAGCAACCTAATGTTGGCCGACTTGAAAGGCAACATTCCTTCAAACGCTGTATTGGCCAAAATTTACTTCTACCTTACAATGTCGCTTACCGAGCAGCGAAAGCTTGCTGACGCTTCGGGAATGGCCGATGCCTATGTGAATATTTTACCGAAGATAAAATCGCCAGAATATTTGGCCGAGGCTTATTATGTAATCTTAAGGGCCTATGCTTTCAATAAGGAAGTGGAAAAGGGTAAGGCCATAGTTCAGCGTGCCGAAAACTTCCTTAAAATTCCGGGAGTCGAAAAATACGATTATGTAAACTTTGCGAAAAACGGAATTTCTACCACGGCCAATATTCTTGGGGGTGGAGGAGCATTGGAACTCACGGGCAATCCCTACAATGATGGTGTTCGATTGATGGACGCTAAACAATATGCCGAAGCAGTTGAGCAGTTTGAAAAGGCCAGAGCAGAAGAAATATCTGCTTTAGAAAAGTTAGACCCTTTGGCGCAGCGTGGTTACCTCGATAAATTTCAGCGTATTAATGGTTTTTTGGCTTCAACTTATTACGAAACCAAGCAGTTCGATAAAATTTATGATGTGATTGAGTCCAATCGATCTTATTCGCTTTTGAATGACAAAAGGAGTGGAAAGAAACAACTGAGCTTAAAGGAACTTCAGTCTATTTTGGGTGAAAAAGAAGCCTACCTTTCTTTTATCGATGTTTCTAAAGGTACAACCTACGAAGGTACTTACCTCATGTGTTTGGTTACCAAAAATGAAGTGTTTACCCGATACAACAGATCGGCTGGGGCTTTTGTAGATTTATTAGAGAACGATCCTGAACTGGTTGTTTTAGAGAAGGAACTGGCAAAACAAGAGTTTAGAAGTCCGAACCTAGATTATTTAACAGGCGAGAAAACCCGCAAACTCAATATGTTTGCTCCAGGCGAATTTAAACTGATGACCCAGTATTTACGCAAGCATATGGAAGCCAAAGTAGTGGATGGACAATATGTTTTCTTTCAGAAAGAGAAAGTACCTGACCTGTTAAAGCGCTTCCACATCACGTTTATCGATGGTTTGGAAGAAAAACTGCAAGGCATTACCAAGCTCACCATCAGCCCAGAAGGCTTAATCAGTACTATTCCCTTTGATGCCCTAATTGATATTAACGGACGCTATTTGGCTGAACGCTTTGAGATTGGTTACATCCCCAATGCCGCATTGCTTGCTACTTTGAGAAGTCAACCGAAAAAGACTTATGAGAAAAACGTACTAGGTTTTGGAGGTGCAACTTACGCTAACTACACTGCCGCTAAGGCACCGTTGAATTCACTGGGTGATTTAGAAAAACTGCGATACCGTGTGCGCGAAGATTTACAAAAAAACCAACCGCTTGACTATGCTTTTGCCACTTTTCAAGGAGAAGAGCCTATGGCATACTTGCAGGGAGGAAGAAAGGAAGTGGTAGTGATTAACGACCTTATTCCAAATAGCGAAACTCGCTTAGACGATATGATGACTGAGCAGGAGCTGAAGCGCATGAGCAAAGCGAATGAACTAGGCAAGTTCAAGGCTGTCCATTTGTCGAGCCACGCCAGCGTACATCCTTATGTTTTTGATTTAAGCTCTATTGCCATGACGGTAAAGCCAACGCCAGTAAACGGAGAAGACGGAATGCTTGTAGTAGGAGAGCTAGAAAAACTGAATTTGCCTGTTGATTTTGTAATGCTTAGTGCTTGTCAAACTGCGCTAGGAGTAGAGTCGCCAGGCGATGGCATTAAAGGCTTGAATCAGGCCCTTTTCAATGCAGGCGTCAACAGCAGCCTTACTTCTTTATGGAGTGTAAGTGACACGGGAACCATGTATTTAAGTGTAGAGCTTTACCGCAGAATGTTCAATCAAAAAATGGCGACTACAGCCGCTTTGGCCGAAGTAAAACGCAATTTTATTACAGGTGAATACGGAGATCAAACCCACCCATACTTCTGGGCTCCATTTATCTATACTGGGTATTGATTGTTTAGAAGTTTAATATTCAATGTTTTGCCGTGGGCTTATGGCTCACGGTTTTTTTGATTTGGGGCATTGCGAACCTGCTACAACTCTTCGAAGTGGTGGTGCTTGCGTGAAGCAATCTCAATTTCAAATTATATAATCTCCTTGCTAGAGACTGCTTCGTTACAGTCCATTGCTGCCGCATGGCCTGCTTCTGCGCCAACGCTGAAGCTAAGGTGTAAGCGTTCGCAGTGACGCTCCGATTGGGCGTTTGTGGTGGTTTTGATTCAAGAATAATGTGTGAATGAGACTGTTATTAACCGAATATACCTGCGTTACCCGTCATTGCGAACCTGCTACAACTCTTCGAAGTGGTGGTGTTTACGTGAAGCAATCTCACTGTCCCGTTAAGCAATACTTAAGATTGCTTCGTCATAAGCTTTTGCTATCGCAACGCTTATTTCTCGCAATGACGCTCCGAATGAGCGTTTGCAGTAACGTGAGTTAAGGATAAAATGAAGCAATTTTAATGAATTTTATTAATTTGAGTTTATGTCAAAAGGAGGTTTTGTCTATATAGTAACCAATTTAAACCATTCTACTCTTTATACAGGAGTTACCTCTGATTTGATTTCACGAACAATTCAACATCGCGAGAAACATTTTCCAAATTCCTTTACTGCCAAGTATAAATGCTGTAAGCTAGTGTATTATAAGGCCTTTGGTCATATAGAATCGGCAATAGAAGAAGAGAAAAGAATTAAAGGAGGCTCAAGGGCGAAGAAAATCGAGTTGATAGAATCTATGAATCCGGACTGGGAAGACCTCTATAATCACATTAAGGATTGGTGAAATGGTTAGAGATTGCTTCGTCATGATCTTCCGCTATCGCGAATCTCATTCCTCGCAATGACGGTAACCGCAAGTATATTCTGTTAATATTAGCATCATACACATATTACTCTTGAATAAAATCACCACAAATGCCAAATCGGAGCGTCACTGCGAGGCACAGACCATGCGATAGCAATGGACTGTAACGAAGCAGTCTCTAGCAAGCAGGGTATGTTATTTGAGATTGAGGTTGCTTCACGCAAGCACCATCACTTCGAAAAACTTTAGCAGGTTCGCAATGACGCTCCGAATGAGCTATGTCAGTTGAACCGTCTAGCAATAAAACATTATCCTATTCCCCTGATCCACCGATCCCTGATTAACTGATTCCTGTTTCACAATCCCCCAATGACTAATGACCAATCAACTAATGACCAATTAACCATTGACCAATACCTAAACTTACGTCAATTGCCTTATTGAACTGCTAGTACTTCCGAAATAGCTTTGTAGAACATTAAATTCTGGAAACTCATGTACAAAAAGCTTTGGTTCATTTGCCTGTTTATCTTCACTTTATCGTTTGTCGCATGCGATACTACCGATGATAGCGACCCTACTCAAGGATCCCTGGCTAATATTTCCTTCAAGAAGATTATGGAGCTTTCTCCCTTTGCCGCTGCGGAAAATATCAGTGTAAGCCCTAATGAGAAATACATGATATTTTCATACCGAGAGAATACCACGGTAAAGAATTATTATTCCAAAGATGGAGGGGAATCAGTTCAAGAGCTATTTATCTATGGAAATAACAAAGACAAGCCGATTCAAACCAATATTAGTAACAATGGTCTATTTGTAACTTCCGATGGAGGAGTTTATGACCTCAACAATATCAGGTCAGGTTCTGCGGCTGTGCATTATGCTACTGGAGTAACAGATTCTGGAAAGTTAATCTACATTCAGAATGAGGGTGCCAATGGCAAAACTTTCTTTATCGATAATAATGGTACTTATGAAAGTACTGGAGTTCAGTTAACCATGGATGAAGATTTCTACCTCGGTACTTCAGGCGAAAAAATGGGCTTTTTCGATTGGCGGAACAGAATTATTGCTGAATTCGATGTGAGTACACAAACCTACACCCAAACTACTTTAGCAGACTTAAACTATTCAAGCCTATATGGACTTGGAAATAGCCGGAATAAAGTAAAAACAGCCTATAGCTATGGCCATTTTGCTTATGCGAAAGAGGGCGGGGTAATTATTATTACCCCAAGCCAAGAAATTCGGTACTATAATTACCCAGCCGATTATCAGATTTGGCAAAACACCGAAGGCGGTATGAAGCTCTTTGGCGGCCATGCTTATGTAAATATTTTCGATAGGTGGGGTGCGAAAAAGGTATATGTAGCTTCAGGCACCACCGTAGAACCAGTTGACCATGACTTTGCCGTTTGCCGAGTAGGAGAAACAACCTATACACAAGGTTTTATTGAGAATGGTGACCGATTCAGAGGTGGAATCATCAAAACTGTGAACGCACGTCTAGAATATCTTCCTTTAGATATGGGCTATAAGTATCCATCGGGCTATATGTTCGGAAAAACTTATCTGGTAGGTGATTATGCTTATGCCGAAGACAAGGTTTTCGATACCAAAAGTGGAAAATATGCCACTTCTCCGACAGGCGAGATTACCAGCATATTCTATGATGGTGGAAGAACTATTGCTTACACCGAATCGGGAACATATACGACTGTCAACGGAAGAGACTGGAACCTGGAGACGACAGATAAGCCTGCTCCAGAACTCGTGACCAAAGGAACTGATGGAATTTATCATGCATTGACGGTCCATTTAAAAGTTTATGTATCACCTAGTACCCAAGCCAGAACCTATTCGGTGGACTTAAAAGCTTATACCTCTAACAATGGTATCAATTGGACGGAAGTAACCGGCTCTGCTGCGAATCACTTGGGCTATGGACCGCGCCTCATCAGTTCAGATGGTGTGGTCTATACTAAAGACACGAATGCAGGAAGTATAGGCTCTGCCAAATTGAGTGAAGACTATGGTGCAAGCTGGCAAGGAATATTAAATGGTAGAAACTTGACTAAAGATGAGCCACTGCCTGACGGTTTCAAAACCAGTCAGTTTGAGTTGAGCACAGGGAAGTTTGTATCCATTGTATTCGAATTTAGTGGAGAAATGGGGATTTCAGTTTGCGACAGCTCCACAGGTGGATGCACAGATCAAGTACTTCAGGTGAGTTTCGATGCTTCTGACATGTATACGCATGATGAAGAAATTACCTTAACAGCTAACGATGAGTTTGTATTCAATACGTTGGACGGTATTTACTTGTCGAGCAGCATTCGCTAAGCCTAATGAAAGAACAACTTCCTTTAGCGCCAGAAGACATTAAGAGGCTGAGAAAGCACCTTATTCCCATGATGATTTTTCCAATCATGGTGGTGGTTATGTTTGGCCTTTTCGCCTCCTTTGTTTTCGAAGATATTTTTGAAACTTTCGGTAGCGACAGCAGCGGAAAAATTATGCTGGCTGTATTTGGCTTGTTCTTTTTCGGGATTATCGGTTATATGATATGGTCCGCTTCAGTTGACTTAAAAAGAGGTTTTAAATATAGAATTACAGGCAAAGTTACCGACAAACGCTTAAATGTAACCACGTCAACCACTACAGGCAGTGGTGGTTCAAGAGGGGCGAGCGGAACTAGTACTAAAACCACCAGAAATTACTTTTTATACATCGATGGAGAAGAGTATTCTGTAGAATATAAAGAATATACGCGAACCAAAGTTGGTTCTCATGTGGTACTAGACCAAGCGCCAAAATCTAAACTTACTTTAAAACTTACCGAAGAACAACCAGCAGATTTCGATCAAAAAGTAGCGGAAGAAAAGAAAACCGAGAATAGAAAGTTTTTAGAAAGCACAGTTCAGGAAGTTCGCCTTAGCGACCGCGACCTAGAGGCCATAAAGGGTATTTATACTGCCGAAAAGAATAGACGGTTTATGTTTATGGGGCCTGTGCTAATTTTTGACCTGATGTTAATTGCTAATGGTTTATGGACTTTCGTGTTGGTGATTTTTCCGCTTCTGCTTGTGCCCTTATATCAGTTTTATAGGGTGTTGAGAAGTTACATGAGGTACAACAATGCAAAGCTTTACGGATACAAAATAGGATACACAGCCTTGGTAGAAGATAAATTGACTTTCACTTCTAACCGTTCGGGCAATGTAAATAGGGTAGTTACTACCAGGGGCACTATTAATGTAAATACCCTTCTTTACGATAAGCTTTCCGTGGGCGATAAAGTTATTTTATTCGCTCCAAAGCAGGGTAAACATTACTTAAGTTTGGTCACTTTAGACAAAGAAGAGTTTCATTTAGGATAAAGGGAATGGCTAATAATTTTCAAATCACAAATCACAAATCACAAACTTCAAAACTCAAAACTCAATAATCCAAATGAACAATGCCTAATGACTATTGACCAGTGTTACATTATTTACCCTATTTATTCCCGGCTTGAGTTTGAGTAACTTTGTGATGACTAAATACCATATTCCGATGAAGAACATGAAACAACTAAAGCAATCGACAAAAACAGTTTTTGGTGTGGCCATGCTCATGCTAATGAGTTTCAATCTTTCGGCACAAGCAATTGTAGAGGGAGGACTTTTTCAGCGTTACTATAACATGAACCAGAAAAAGTTAGAGGAGATGAAGGAACTCAAAAGACTAGCCTGGTCAGAATACAGTAAGTTGGTAGATGTCTCCCTAGTAAAAGCAGAAGGCGAATATCTGGCTGCACAGAGGAGCAAAAAGAAGTACGATGAACTCACCTTCACCTTAGACGGTAGAAAGCTGGTAACCTCGGGCAAAGTATATTTTAGCAAGAGCACGGTTGAGCGCAATGGATATTACGTGCCTAAAATAGGTGGTGTATCCATAGTGCCGAACTCAGATATACGCTATCAGGGTAGTGGTAAATTGTTCGCGAGTATAGAAGATATCGAAGGCAGTATCATCAAATCTTCAGGCAATCTATACAACGAAGATGGTAGCGTTTTTTATAGCGAAGAGCTAGACGAAACCGGCCAATACATTTACCGGACGGCTATAAAACCAAATGGCGACTACGACTTTATGTTGTACTCACCCAATGGTTCGCAAAGAGACAAAGCCGATAAATTTGGGGTCTATAGCCCTAATATGGTTTATCCATTTAGTGCCGGTGGTACCCAGTATATTTCGCCAGAGGCCAGAGAAATTTCACTGATCAATTTTGAGAATGGAGATAAGTACATCGGCTTCTCTACTGCCGGAACTTATGACACGCGAGGCTCGGGTACTTTTACCGGCTATATGCCCACACTTTTTATGGAATATGGCAACGGAGGCGTCTTCTTTCTAGAGCGACCATGGGCAGAACAGCCTTATTCATGGGCTTTGGTGGTAGATGGCGAAGTGGAAATGACTATTCCTGCCGATATATCCGAAAAGCCGCAAGTCGATAGCCTGCTGAATAACCTGGAGGTCAATATGTCCTACTATCCGTACCCCATTTATATGTTGGATGAGAAGGAGAAAAAGGATGCCATATGGTGGCCAACCATGTCGGGACAAATGCTAAGTAAAGACACCGCCAATCTCAATGGTTATGGCATCAAGTTTCATACGGCTGATTCTGCTTTTAGAGGCGACCATTCTTACCTAGAGGTCGGCACATTTCAAAATGGAAAACTGCATGGAATGGGGTATAGGGTGAACATTACCAGACTTTATAACAACAAGTTTTCAAGCCGACCGAAAAACGAAACCGAAGACTATGATGCTTTTGCTGCTCGTGTAAAAGGTGCTGCTGGGGTTTTTAACAATGGTGAATTGGTAGATGGTCGCGTGCTGGATATTGACAATGCCCGCAAAACCTATAAAAACGGTAACCGCTGGAAGCACATTCCAGTTGAAGGTTTTGCCTCTATTGGCAATGTGCCACTTAGCTTTAAAGGAAGTCTTTATTATGGCGATATGCCTTACACCGATTTACCTAAGGACAAGGCCAATATCTATGTAGCCGAAATTCAGCGCATAATAAAGGTGCTGGAAATTGACACCACCAGAAAGGCCCTTAAAGTAATGGGCGACTATGACGAACCCGTTTGGCTAGATGAAAACTCCGGGCCGCTTTATTGGCTCTACTCTGTAAATAGTGCTTCAACGAGTTTCTGCCCAAGAACCATTACTCGTAAGAAGTTTAAGGAGATTAATGTGAAGAAATCTATACCGCGCAACACCACCACGGTGCGAAAGGTGAATGGAGCCATAGTAGATTATTACTACACCACCCGCAAGAGCGACCCGATAGAATATACCGTAAAAGAAACCGTGTTAGATGGCTATGAAACCGTAACCTGTCCGGTTTGCCATGGCGAAGGAATTGTAAGTATAAAAGCCCTTGCAAGCCAGTATAAACAGCTGGTATTTCATTGATAAGATAAATAGTAGTCTTTAGTTGAGTCTCAGGTGTATACCTGTTTAGTTGAAAAAGCAGCACTGTATGGTGCTGCTTTTTTGTTGACGGTTTGGGTATGATGAGTGGGGATTGAAATGCGATAGTTTTCCATCTGCGGACGATGTGAGCCAAAGCTGTGGTTTAAGTTATATTTCATTTTCGCAAACGTCAAAGCGCAGCTTTGGCAGGGTGTAAGCAGAGAAGCTTCGGCACTACCTTTAGCCGTATTATTTTACCTACCGTTTATAATTAATATTTCATCAATTTGATATTCTTTTAAACCACAGTCGGTTATACCAATCCATTTATCCGCTCCTTGTTGAAGCATCTTAAAATGGCAGTACTCTTTTAGCTTCCTGGTTAGAAAATGTTTGTCAGGATGAGTCATATAGGTAATTCCCCATTTTTTGTTTTCATGCCTGCCAACTAAGGTGAAGTCGTGAACTTCTTTGTCTTTTCTTACGGCCTTTTTAATTATCTCGAGTCTCGAAATAAACTCCTTTTGAGTCTTTGGGCTTAAATCTAGAAGAAATAGTGTTGCACTTGTCCTGTGACGCACTGAGCTATTTTCAATTATGTCAATTAGGCGTCTCATTTTTCTATCAAGCTTGTAGCTTGGTTTTGGATAAGTCTTTTTCGTTATGCCTTCCAAGTAAAAATAGTACTGATTAAATTCATCCAAAAACTGAGGTAGGGTAATTGTATCCATCTCATTTTCAGGGTCTATTCCTTCAAAGTAAAGTCCATAATTCAGGAAATTTCCTAACACATCTATTTCGTCAGTTATCCGGTATTTTTTTTCTTCGAAAAACTTAGATCTACGTTCGATGTAGTAAGGGAACAAGGAAGGAAAATCAAGAATATCTCTCAGTACTAGGATATCATATATGCTCACTATATAAGGATAATGTTCGCCTTGAAAAAAATCTAGTTTGTTCGACTTCTTGATTAGTGGAGCGATGTGTCCTAGTGGAGCGAAAGAATTTATAATAATAAATTTGTGCTCAAAATCATTCGACTTGATACTTATCGGTTTTTGATTCTTTGGTTTAAACTCAACAACATCTTTGGAGTCAATATATTCAAGTGTTTTAATGCCTTGAGAATATGCTTTTTTAAATATTTCGTCAAGGTGTTTTTCAACTCTACTAACTCCACCTCTTTTGGCCGAATCTGTAATCCTATTCCCTTTGGATTCCAATACAAATAAACAATCATCCCATACGACTATTCCATCTGTTTCACCATTCTTGCCATTGAAGGAGTATTCACACTCTTTGTAAAAATTAGAATCTGGGATTATGTCTTTTATAGTTGATACTGATTTATCAATTAGATAGTCATGCTTTGTAGAAGTGTATCTATTAAGTAGTTTTTTAGAGGTGTTCAACAGAGTTTCTTCAAAAAGTTTATCTAGAGACCAATCTAATAGTGCAGGTGCAGGGACGATATATCTGTTTTCTGCACTGATAATTGGTCTTTCCTTTAATGGATGTATCGCTTGTGGTTCCCAAAAAGAACTTTCTATTGATTGAAAAGTAATGCTTAAAGCATCTAGAAATGATTGAACTTTAGTCAATTGAATTTTACTGAATTTTGAAAGTTCAGCAGCTGTAAAAGAGTAGAAATACCCCAAAGTAACTGATGCATATAATTCGGCATGAGAGTTGAAATGTTTTTTAAGGTCTTTTTTAGAGAGTTTTGATATTTTCTCAAGTAAATGTTTGGAGTAGAATTCAGCTGGAGGCACTTTGCTAGATTTGTATCTCAAAATTTCAAAGTACTTCTTTTCAGAAGTTTGAATGGATTGTGTGATACAGCTTTTGGATTTATCCAAAATTAGATCACCAATTGATAAACATAATTCAATTGCTTCAACTACGGAGAAACCTAGATAATGCTCGATTTCTGTATTGAATTGTGAAAATAACTCCTCAAATACTTCCCAATGATGAGTATCAAACGCTGGATTTCTGACGTAATATTCTTCACTCTCAAAGTTTCTAGCTATTTCTTCCATGGAATCTAGATCATTATTTCTTTCAGACTTTTGAGAGAAGTTTTTAATAAATGGAACTTTAGAAACTATTGATAATCCACAGGTTTGAATTTCTTGTATTGATTCATAGAATTTAGCAGGGTCAGTTAGCTCTAAATCACCTATATGGAAAGGTTGTTTTAAACATAAAAGAGAAATGTATTCGGCAACTATAGGAAGAGTGTTTGGTTGATAATCTCTGTAATCGTCAGCTGGTTTAATATTATTTATATAGCTGATATTGGCGATAACATTGAATGAACCGATTTGAGGTATAAGTTCTTGAATTCTCTTGAGGGAGTATTCAACATCTTTTTGATTATTAATAACTAATTCTTCAAGTTGTTTTTTCCACTCTTTCTCATTGAATTCTGGCTTGTGCATGCTTAAGGATTATAGTGGATAACATTAGCTATCGTGCACTTTTATGCACGATATAATTCAGTTTTATTCACGATAGCCTTTACTATTCTATGGCTATCGTGACTTTTTGTTTCCAGAAAAGCACAGAAGTTTAAAAAAGTACGTGTGTGTTTTTCTTCTCGGAAGAAAAGAATTTAAAAGAATAATTACAAGAGAGGGGAGTGATTAGTTGTCACAGGCCTGCGTTTCAGCTCCAAACCCGATTAACTGATAACTGATCCACAAATGACCAATTTTCCTAGTCAATGCCGTGAGAGATGCTGAAACAAGTTCAGCAGGACGCTGTATGGCTGGCTTTGAGCTAACCCCAACTTTTAACCATGAACCAAGAACTCGGAACTTTCTTCCTCTTTTCCGATTAACCGATAACTGATCCACCAATCCTCAATTTTCCTAGTCAATGCCGTGAGAGATGCTGAAATAAATTCAGCAGGACGATGTATGACTGGCTTTGAGCTAACCCCAACTTTTAGCCATGAACTATAAACTAGGAGCTTGCTTCCTCTTTTCCGATTAACTGATAACTGACCCACTAATCCCCCAATGACCAATGACCAATGACTATTGACCAATGACCAATGACCAATGACCAATATTACGTCAATTGCCCTATAGAATGGCTCTGAATCTTGGAGGATATTTGAGTATGAAAAATCATAGAAAAATGAGAGCAATTTTATTTAGTTCACTACTGCTGTTAAGTCTAAGTATTCAGGCGCAAAATATCGATAGTTTAACCACTTTGGCCAGTAATGGAAATGTAGAGGCTCAGTTGAGTCTTTTAGACTATTACATGGGACAAAATAATCGCGCCAAAGCATTTGAGTATCTACAGGCTGCGGCAGCTAGTAATCATGCACCATCGCAATATACTATGGGAGTGGTGAGCCAGCAACAGGGTGATAGTGCAGTCGCACTCAAGTTTTTGCGTGCCTCTGCAGCACAAAACTATTTGCCCGCAAAGCATGATTTAGGAGTATTCTACATGAATGGATGGGGAGTTGAGCCTTCTATGGATGAGGCTATTAAATTATTTAAAGAAGCTGCCGATAAGGGTTATGCCGATTCACAGAATAATATGGGCAACATATATATGGATGGAGTTGGTGTTGAACAGAATTATAATGAAGCAAAGAAGTATTATGAACTAGCTGCAAGCCAAGGTATGGCAATGGCACAGTTTAATTTGGGTGCTTTGTATATGGAAGGAAAAGGTGTGGAAAAGAGTATGCCGAAAGCCATTGAATTTTTTACACAAGCGGGGCAACAAGGGCATTTGCAGTCTCAGAAAAATTTAGGTGTGATTTACAAATCAGGAATGGGAGTAGAGGTAGACAAAGCCAAAGCTCAGTATTGGTTTGGACTGGCAGGTAAGCAAGGCGACCAGGATGCTATGAAAGCATTTCTTGAGTTAAATAATGGAGGTGGTCAATAGACTCTTCGGACAATATGTATACTGAATCACAGGGGGATTTTCTAGGTTGATTGTAATTGCAGGGTTTTGAGCCCTGCTTTTACTTTTTTCTATGTTCAGTTTTCGGAAAATGGAAGTATGAAAATGCTGAAAGTTATCCCAGCTTTCACCACCGTACTAGCCATTTGGGGACTCTGGACTAGCTGGTGCTTGTTTTATCTTTTTAATCTGTATCTAAGTTTGCCGGCCTTAGCTTTAGCCATTTTGATTAATGTCTATGCTACTCACAAAGCCCTTAACTCCAAGCCTTTTGAAAGAGAATAAGAATAGGTTTGTGAATACTCACTTTGAACTATAAAACTCGTAATGTTGAATTGCTTCTAATAAACAGATTAGGTCAATTGCCCTATTGAGTGGGTTAAGGCCAGATCTTAGCTTTGTTTTATCAATGTATTTAATATCTAAAAGAATAATATGAAAAGGACGATATGTTTGGCTATGCTAGTTTCGATGCTCACTAGCCTCAGCCTATTTTCACAAACGGTAGAAGACTTTAAAATCAGAACAGCAGGGCCTGGGAACCTGAATTATAGAAAGCACTCTAAAAGAGTTGTTATCTCAGACTTCCACGTTAAATATCAGGTGGCGCTAGAACTCAAAGATTCACAAAAGGGAGGCAAAATGTGGAGAGGAGGTTTAAGAGGAGATGCTAAAGCTTCATTGAATCTTGTGTTGGATGGCCTAGATCCAGACCAATTACAAAAATTGACAGATCAGCTGTACGACACTTATGTGGCAGAGCTGAAAGCACAAGGTTTTGAAGTAGCCTCTGCTGAAGAACTTTGGAATCATGAAGCCTACGAAAAAAACCGTGAAGAAAGATGGGAACTAGTGCCAGGGTACGGTCCAGGGGACAGTGGAGAATACGGGCTTATATTTACGAGGCCAACTAACGGAAAGTTTGTAGTACCTAAAAACTACAACGGAATGTATGTAGGAGCAACTGTTGGCAAAATCAACAACAAGGAAAGAGACTTTATTTATAACAGTGTGTCTTTGGTGGTAACTATTTTTGAGGACAGCCAAGGAGAACTCTCCAAAACTTTGAATAGGCATGCTAAAGCTGCACAGGTAAAAGCAGAGACTAATTTCAAAATAAGTGAAGAAAGCAAGGTTTGGTTTGGCATGGGTACCATTTCTCCAAGAGGGGGGGTTGAGGTATCTGATGTAATTAACAAACAGAAGTTTGAGGCAGGACAAAATGCAGACAGGGATAAACTTGGTACGGACTATGGCGTGTTACGTATTTGGAAAGTTGATGATAAGGAAAAGAAAAATTATTCTACTGTCGAATGTAATCCCGAGAAATACTTAAAAGGTACAGAGCTTGGAGCAAATGCTTTTTTGAAAGAAAGCATTCAGTTTTTGGTGAAAAAGGCCAATTGAGAATACTTTTTATGGTGATGTGCATAAGCTCGTTGGGTTCTCAATTTATTCAGAACTCGCGGGCTTTGCCTTTTGAGTTTCTATCGCCATTTCTAATTTCTCTTTCTTTTTGTATGATTGTGTTTGTGCTTTAAGCGCTTTTTAGGAAGAAATTCAGGCATGTTTCAACCCAAAACTTGTGAATAATCAAATTGGCTACATTCTTATTAAAGACTTGATCTGATTATGAATAAAAAAATATTTGAAATACTTTAAAGCCTAACTCTTCCAATTAAAATTCTTCTCTATTTTTATTCCATGCGTTCATTCCATAAACTTCGTTTTCTAATAGCCATTTCGCTGTTACTATTTGCGAGTGTCTGTTTACAGGCACAGAATACACCTCAATCGGTTATCGATGCCCTTAAAGATTCCCTCTCTGTGAAGAGTGGAAAAGAGCGAATTGAGTTTTTAGGAGATATCGGTTTCAAGTACCGAACCATTAATAAAGACAGTGCATGGCATTACGTTCGCCAAGCCTATAAAGAAGCAGAGGCTTTTGGAGACAAAGACCTTCAAGGTAGAATATCAATGAACCTGGCCATTCTGAAAACCGAGGCCGGAGATTACGAGGATGCCATCAAGTCTTATAAACTCGCCATGAATTTGGTAGATTCTACCAATGGTTCGCAAACGCTGAGCTTTGTATATCACAATATGGCCAATGCCTATGAACGCACTGGCGTTATAGATACCGCAATTTACTATTCCTTAAAGGCGCTTAGACGGTATGAAATCGCCAATGATTCGCAGAGAATCGCATCGGTAAAGTTGAATATTGCCAGCCAATACCGAACCATTAAGGAGTATGAGTTGTCGGAAAAAGTGAATATGGAGTCTTTAGAAATGTACCGCGCTTTGGGCGATGTGTTTTTTCAAGCGGCAATTGAAAACAATTTGGCTTTGCTCAATAATGATCAGGAACGCTATCAAGAAGCACTTCAGCATGCAGAAAAGTCACTGGAATTATGGCAGTCTATTGGGCAAAGGTTGGTCGTAGCTTACAGTTATACCAACTTAGGTATTGCGCAAAAAGGACTTGGCCAGTTAAATGAGTCAGAGCAATCTCTTAAAAATGCCTTGGCACTTCAGCAAGAAAGGGGAGATAGATACGAGGTAATATTCTTGAAGATGCATTTAGCAGATGTATTAAATAAGAGGGGAAATTATACCGAAGCGGCAAACTTAGGTAAAGAAGCATATCAAGGAGCGGTGGATGATGACCTGCTTATCTTTCAACAAAAAACAGCACTCACGCTTTCTAGCATTTATGAAAATGAGCGCAACTACCAAAAGGCATTAGTTTACCTGAAAAAGAGTAATGCGGCTCAGGATAGCCTATTTATTACCGATAAGGCCAAAGAAGTTTTAAAACTAAAACAACAATACGAAACAGAACAAAAGGAAAACGAAATCCTTCGTCAACAAAATGAACTGGTTGAAAACGAACTGATTATTAAAAAACGAAACAACTTGCTTTTGGCCAGCGGTGGTTTGGTCATACTTATTCTTGTGATAGGTTATGGGGTTTTTAGAGATCAGAAGTTGAAAGCACAAGCGCAAAAACGAGAGGCCGAACTGCAAAAGGCCATGGTAGAAGCGCAAGCACAAGAAAATTTAAAGGAACAACGTATTCGTATTGCCCGCGATTTACACGATAATATCGGATCTCAACTTACCTATATTACCTCAATTACAGATACCGCAAAACGGAATATAGATAAAGGTGAGGTGTTTATGGCCGAAAAACTAACCCAAATGAAGCAGTTTACCTTAGTAACCATTGCTGAATTGCGCGATACCATTTGGGCGATGAATAAAGATGAAATCAGTTTAGAAGATATTCAGGAGCGTACAAACCAATTGGCCGCTACGATTCATGATGCCACTGATGATGCCATTAGCGTACGCACATTTGGCGACAATAGCGATAAAGTACTGAATGCTTTTGTGGGAATGAACCTGTTCAGGATTATCCAAGAATCGATCAATAATGCCGTAAAACACTCAGGAACTAGTGAAGTGGTGGTGTCTTTTAAAGAAGTTGGAAATAAGGTTGAAATCCTGATTGAAGACTTCGGAAAAGGCTTTGACACCAAAGCAGAATCTGCTGGAAACGGACTTTATATAATGAAAAGTAGAGCGGAAAAAGCCGGGATTGAATATAAGCTAAGCAGTAAAGTAGGAGAGGGAACAAAAGTAGAATTGACTGTGGAAGCCTAAAATGTAGAAATTAAGACAGTTAGAATTATGAAATTAAGATTGGCTATAGTAGATGATAATACCTTTTTAGCGAGGGCGATTAATGAGAAACTGTCTCCTTACAGTGATTTAGATATTAAATACACTGTACACAACGGAAGCGAATTTTTAGCCAAATTGGAGAAGAACCATAACCTTGATTTGGTATTGATGGACATTGAAATGCCCGTGCTCGATGGTATTGAAACTGTCAATATTGTCAAGCAGAAATACCCACATATCAAGGTGCTTATGCTCACCGTTTTCGATAATGATGAGAATATTTTCAATGCCATTCGTGTAGGGGCAGACGGCTATTTACTCAAGGAAATTGAAGGAGATAAACTTCATAAAGCCATTATAGAAACCATTGAAGGAGGTGCAGCCATGAGCCCGTCCATTGCGGTAAAAACCTTGAAACTGCTTCGTTATCCAGAAAAACAAGACTCACTCCGAATAGAAGAAGATATTGTAGACTTAAGTACACGCGAACAAGAAGTATTGGAGCAGTTGGCCGAAGGACTTAGCTATACTGTAATTGCCAATAACCTATTCCTTTCGCCCAGTACAGTAAGAAAGCACATCGAAAATATCTACAAAAAACTACAAGTGCACAACAAACTAGAGGCCGTTCAAAAGGCCAGAAGACAGAGTTTGATATAGAAAACTTAAAGTCAAAAATTTTCTTATCGATTAAGGCTTTTGTTATTTTAGAAGCAGATCTAAAGTAATCCAAAATGAACGGTAAAGTGGTTGATAATTCCAGAAGAAAATTTTTGAAAAACAGCGGTTTAGTAACGCTGTCTACTTTTTTACCGCTTTCAATCTATGCCTGTCAACCAGACAAAACTTCGAAAATCAGATTTGGCCTCACTACCGATTCACACTATGCCGATCGTGAAAACTCTGGCACTCGCTGCTACCGCGATTCTATTGCGAAAATGAATGAGTTTGTGGAGGTAATGAACAGCGAAAAAGTCGATTTTGTAGCGCATTTAGGCGATTTTAAAGATGAAGACCTAAAACAGGAAGAAGCAGATACGCTACGCTATTTAGAAACGCTAGAGAATGCTTATGCAAAATTTGATGGGCCTCGTTTTCACTGTGTAGGCAACCACGATGTAGACAGCATAAGGAAAGAACAGTTCCTAAGTCATATAGAAAACACGGGCATTGATAAGTCGAAGAGTTATTATTCTTTCGATAAAGAAGGTTTCCATTTTGTGGTATTGGATGCGAATTACCATGCCGATGGGAGAGACCAATTTTACAAAGAAGGAGCAGATTGGCAGGATGCCAATATTCCCGAAGTGGAGTTCAATTGGCTCAAGCAAGATTTAGAAGAAAACGATTTACCCACGATTGTTTTCTGTCATCATCCGCTTTATGAATTCAATAAAGAAGGTGCTAAGTTTCATGTCAACGATTACCAGAGATTTCAGCAATTGTTCGAAGCCTCAGGTAAAGTATTGGCCGTATTCCATGGTCACGTTCATGCAGAAGAGCACACTCAAATCAATGGAATTCACTATGTCACCCAGTTGGGAATGGTAGATTATCAAGGCTTGGAAAACAACAGCTTTGCCATTGTAGAAATTGATGACCAAGCCATCCATATCAAAGGCTATAAAAGGGTAAGCGACCTGACGCTGGAGTTTTAATATTATTGGTGGCTTCGGTAGGGTAGGAAAGTGAGTGCCAGAACGCAGTAGGGTTAATCAAGTGTTGAAGGTCAAGCAAAGCGAAAACGCTTGTTTTCCTTCCCTGAGGCACGAAGGGTCTAAAAAACAACGAGCGCAGTCTTTGATAATAAGCAATCACAGGTTTGGAAAACCCTTGAATGTGGGAAACGTGAAAAGATGCTTACAGCATGACTTAGCTTTGGGGGTTGTGCCAATGCCATTTCTGTATTAGGTAAGCTGGCTAGAAAGTCACCCTGTAAGGGTCTTTTTCAGAAACACAGATAGAAACACTAAACTGAGAAGGATGCCGAGATTTACCGAATTAAATACCCCAAAATGCCATGTGCATAATTAAGTGTTGAAGGTCAAGCAAAGCGAAAACGCTTGCTTTCTTTCCCTGAAGCACGAAGGGTCTAAAAAACAACGAGTGCAGTCTTTGATAATAAGTAATCACAGGTTTGGAAAACCCTTGAATGTGGGAAACGTGAAAGGATGCTTACAGCATGACTTAGCTTTGGGTGTTGTGCCAATGCCATTTCTGTATCAGGTAAGTTGGCTAGAAAGTCACTCTGCTCCTAGACTTCGGAGGTCTTTTTCAGTAACACAAACGAAACGTTAAATAGCAAAGGTCACGAAGGTACTCAAACGGTACGTCCAGAATACGGTACTGTACGGCTCGCTTATACTCCAAATACTAACCTGACTTAAGTCAGGTTATTCATTGACTCCTATCATTAGGCGAGCAGAATAATCATGGTATTTTTGTTTTAAATAAAATAGACATGAAGAAGATTTTACCCCTGTTTTTACTGTGTTTTTTAGCACTTAGTTGCTCAGAAAAACTATATGTAACCTCCGACCAAGAAAAGGGCATTGACTTTACCCAGTATAAAAGTTTTGCATGGGCAGAAGGTCAAGAAAAACCTGGTAAATCGAATCCAATGTTTGATAATGAGCTCAATCGTAAGCGAATTATGGAGGCGGTAGAAGCTGAAATGGAGATACTCGGCATTAAGAAAAAAACAGGAACTCCTGATTTAATACTTGATTTTCATATTGTAATAGACCAGAAAATAAGCTCTCTGACTCATAACGATTACCCCTACGATGTGAAATATTGGTCAGAATATCAGGCAGAATCTTATACGTTTAACCAAGGTAGTATCGTGATTCATATGGTAGATAATCAAAAAGAGCTTTTGGTTTGGCAGGGCATTGGCAGTAAAACCCTTAATGATGTTCCGCCTAAAGACGCAGAAGAAAGAATCAAAAAAGGAGTAAAAGCTATTATGGCAAAATTCCCTACAGCGAAAAAATAATTAACTCTATTCTAAAAATGCCCTTGTTGATTTTGATCAGCAAGGGCGTTTTTGTCACAAATCATTTAGCTCTTACACCCGATTTTTTTAACAGTAGTAAAGCGAGCTGATTTTAATCTTTGAACTTATAGGTACTTACATAGTCATTGACTTGCCCATTGTATAACTCTATGTGAGTAATCTTCTTCACTGGATACCCCTTTTTATGATATTGGTAAGTGTAGGTGTTCGTGCTAGATACTTCACCCTTGTTGTTTTTTATTAACATTTGCCCTGGGTTATTCTCACTCAACTTTATAAGTGGATTAAAGGGATTGATTGAAAACATGTTTTCTCCATTGACTCTATCATCATACCCGCTATACGAGAAAGTAGTAATGAGCTGTGGTTCATCTTCGTTGGGGGTATAATAATAAAGACGATGTTCGGTTAAATTGCCTTTTGAATCATAATCGTAACTATCACCACTTACCGGAATTACCCCACCTTCCTCTGGGATATCTTGAAAGGTAACAGATTTGGAAAGTTTTCCTTCTTCATTGTATTCAAACGTATGGATTTGATTATGTCTTGAATAAACATATTCATCCGTTCTTACAATCTTGTCATCATCGTAGGTATAAACCATTCTCCAACCATTGTCAACATGAGATTCTGTTAATACACCTTCATCATTGTAGAAGTAAATTTGAGTAGATTCACCCCAGCTTTCATCTGAATATTTAGAAACCATGTAAATTCTGATCAACCTATACTGGCTATCAAAATAAAGTGTTCGGCTATAATTTAGCTCCGAATAGGTTTCTGGTAATAAACGCTTGTCGGGTACCGCACTGTCATCTGATGAGCAGGATGAAATGAAGGCTAGCGTAAATAAAAGCATAAGCCTAAATGACCATTTAGTGGTATGCATATAAATTAAATTTTGAGTTTTCGACCTGTTAATTCTTGAAAAATAAACTAACAATGATCCCTAGACCCAAAATCGAAATACAAGGTTGGAGAGGGAAGAAAATATTTTGGAAAGGTGCTTATAAGGCCAAGGCCTTTTACGTAGCGAAGAAATTGAGGTAAGCAGGATATAATGCTTTCATACTTTACGCAGTGATAGACCCTTCGTTTCTCTCAGGGAAAGAAACAGACGGATGACTGACATAATTAACTAAATCGGCAAGTTCATCCCCTTATGCACAGAGATTCCAGTGATTCTGGAAACTGACTAAGCATCTTTTTCATCCTAAATGCAGCGAAGGAATTAATAATTTAAGGGCTTCCCTTACCTCAAAGCCTCCCACAACACCTCCACTGGATGTTTGGCTATTCTGCTGGTGCCATCTTTGATTTGATGACGGCAACTCGTTCCTGCAGCAGCAATGATCACCTCTTTCGGTTGCTGGCGTACGGTAGGGAAGAGCACCAATTCGCCAATTTTCATCGATACCTCATAGTGCTCCTTTTCATAACCAAACGAACCTGCCATACCACAACAGCCCGAAGCAATCATATGTACTGTAAAATTTTTGGGCAACGAAAGCATTTTCTTGGTGGGCACCATAGACGAAAGCGACTTTTGGTGACAATGTCCGTGTACTTTAATCAATTTGGTTTCGGTATTGAATTGCTCGGAAGTAATATTTCCTTTATCAATTTCTTGGGCCAAAAACTCTTCAATCGTAAACACATGTGCCGAAAGTGCCTTTGCTTTTTCCTGCATTTCGCCTCGCGTTAAGCTGATGTATTCATCTCTAAAGGTCAGAATAGCAGATGGTTCAACGCCAATTAAAGGAGCATTAACATCGATCAGCACACTGAATTGCTGAACGTTCTGTTCTGCCAAAACTTTGGCTTCGTCTAACAAACCTTTAGAAAGCTGAGGACGACCAGAATCGGCATGAGGAACAAATAGGACTTCATAGCCTAGCTTGTCCAATAGCAAGACAGTGGTTTTCCCAATTTCAGCATCATTGTAATTGGTAAACTCATCACAAAAGAAATAGACTTTACGATTTGAGGTTCTCGGCTTAAATTCCTTTTTCAACCACTGGGCCAAAGGCTGCTTGGCCAAAGCGGGCATGCTTCGTTCTTTCGCAAAGCCCGCAATCGACTTCGCAATATTCCCTGTAAGGCGATTTCCAAACACTAAATTATAAGCCCAAGGCGCTTTGCTGGCCAGTTTCATGCTTTTAGAAAAGTGGGCAATCTGTTTGGTGCGAAAAGGAATTCCGTTGCTTTTGTGGTACTGATGCTGCCATTCACCTTTTAGTTTGGCCATGTCTACATTAGAAGGACATTCTGAAGAACAGCCTTTGCACGACAGACATAAGTCCATTACTTCCTTAATCTCAGGATTATCAAAGGGGTTGGCCTCTGTGGAATGCGTAAGGATTTCGCGAAGCATATTGGCCCTAGCACGGGTAGTGTCCTTTTCATCGCGGGTGGCCATATAACTCGGACACATCGTTCCGCCACTCAGTTCTGTTTTTCGACAGTCGCCCGAACCGTTACATAATTCAGCGGAGCGCAAAATGCCTTCATGTTCCGAAAAGTCGAAAACGGTGTCAAATTCAGGCGTGACCTGATTTTTTTCGTAGCGCAAGAAAGTGTCCATCGGAGGAGTGTCCACAATCTTATTAGGGTTGAAAATATTTTCAGGATCCCAAATGCGCTTCATTTGCTTTACCAGCTGGTAATTATGCTCACCAATCATCTGAGGTAGAAACTCACCGCGCAAACGCCCGTCACCGTGTTCGCCAGAAAGCGATCCTTTGTATTTCTTTACCAAAGTGGCAATTTCTTCGGCAATGGTGCGGAAGAGTCTTTGGCCTTCTTCTGTCTTTAAATTTAGAATAGGGCGCAAGTGCAATTCTCCCGAACCTGCATGTGCATAATGTACGGCAAACAGGCCATACTTCTCAAGAATTTGGTTGAATTCACGAATGTAGGCGGGCAAATCCTTAACATCTACTGCGGTATCTTCAATCACAGGTGCAGGCTTGGCATCGCCTGGAATATTGGACAACAGTCCTAAACCTGCTTTTCGTAAATCCCAAACTAGTTTAATTTCATCACCTTTTACTACAGGGTAGGCATAGCCATGGCCAGTAGTCTTCAGCTCTTCAATAAGCGCCAATACTTTGGTATCGGCTTCTTGCGCTGTTTCTCCATTAAGTTCCACCACTAAAATGGCCTGCGGGTCGCCCTGAACAAAGAAGCGATTGGCCTTGTACATGGCGTTTCGCTTGGTGGCTTCTAAAATATAATGGTCCATCAGCTCACAGGCCGATGGTGCATATTTTAGCGCCACCAAATTCGCCCGAAGGGAATCATCAATAGTTTGGGAATGAATACAGACCAAACGTTTGTGATTGGGTGGGAGTGGAGTGAGCTTTAGTTTGGCTTGGGTAATAAAACATAAGGTGCCTTCTGATCCCGCTATTAAGCTGCTAAGATTAAAGGGGCTACCGTTTTCGGTAAATGGCTGCTGACGCAAAAGCATATCGAGCGCATAACCGTTGTTTCTTCTGGGTACATCTGGTTTGGGAAAACCATCAATAATCTCCTTTTGGTTATTAGGTTGTTGCAACATTTCGAGTGTTTCAGCATAGATTTTACCCTGAAGCGATTTCTGCTGCTGTAACTCATTTACCTCCACAGGGCCATAATGGGCTTCACTACCATCGGCTAAAATGGTTTTCACTTCAAGTAAATGCTCTCTTGTACTTCCGTATACCACCGAATTTGACCCGCATGAATTGTTGCCAATCATTCCGCCAATCATGGCGCGATTGGCGGTGGAGGTTTCTGGTGCGAAAAAGACCCCATATTGTGCTAAGTGTTTGTTCAGGTCGTCCCGAACAATTCCGGGTTCTACCCATACATAACCTTCTTCGGTATTTACTTCTAACACCTTGCCGTAGTGTTTTGAAAGGTCTACTACAATACCATTGCCCACTACTTGGCCTGCCAATGAGGTGCCAGCAGTTCTTGGAATCAGCCCTGTTTTATTTTCCCGAGCAAAGTTGACCAAGGCGATAAGGTCTTTTTGGCCTTTAGGAACAGCTACTGCTAAAGGAAGCTCACGGTAAGCAGAAGCATCAGTAGCGTAAAGTTTCCGTGTAATAGTATCGGTAAATAATTCGCCTTGAAGAGTAGATTGAAGGGCATTCCAGTTCATAAACGCAAATTAATTGATTCGCTTAGAACTGAGCCGTTTGTTTGAAGGAATTAATTGAGGCTATCAACTTATTTTTTCCGTGGCTAAACAATTGCATTATACTTTAGTTTCAACTCTATAATCCTTGATTTTGCCAACTCAACTCAAATATCTAACATCTGAAACGCCCATTGAAGAAAGGATAGCAATGCTATTGGCTGACCGTGATAGAACGGCTGTTCGGCTTATATACCAAAATTATTCGCCCATTTTGCTTAATGTAATTTTAAGAATAGTAAAGTATGAGGATGTCGCCAAAGATGTACTTCAAGACGCATTATTAAAAATTTGGCGTAATTCTACTAATTTCGATGCTTCGAAAGGAAGTTTGTTTACTTGGTTAGTCAGAGTTTGCAGAAACGCTGCGATAGACAAGACACGATCTAAAGATTTTAAGCAAAGGCAAAAATCTGAACAATCGGTTGACCTCGTATTTGTTTCGGAAACGTTTGGGAACGAATCTGAGGTAAATGATGAATCGGTCAGAGAATTAATGTTTCAACTTCCTGAAAAACAGCGTACGCTTATTAGTATGTCGTTTTTTGAGGGATACAGCCATCCAGAAATTTCTGAGCGACTAAGTATTCCTTTAGGAACAGTGAAAACGCGCATTAGAATGGCGCTACAACATTTAAGGTCAGTAGTAGAATGAATATTCAAGAGTACATAGCATCAGGTATTTTGGAGTCTTATTGGGCAGGTGAGCTCAGTGATGAAGAAATGCAGAAAGTAGATGCAATGGCAGTGCGTTATCCAGAAATAGCGGCAGAACTCGATGAATTGAGGAATGTACTTATCAATTTGGCCAATAGCCAGGCAGGTGCTGGAGATTCGACCGTACTTGATTTTGTGACGAGCACCATTCGGGACGAGGAAAAAGAAGCCTTTTTAAGGGCTATTGAAGAACCCGAAACTCAAATAAAGAAAATTACAGTAATTCCTAGATGGATAACCGCGGCAGCTGTTTTGTTGTTTTTGAGCATCGCATTCAATGTTTATTTCTTTTTAAGAATGCAAAGCGCAAAAGACGATGTGCGTAGAATTGCTGCAGAAAATTCAAAAATGGCTTATAAAATTGAGTCTACTCAACAAGAATTAGACTATGCCGAATTACGTGTAGCTCATTTTTTGAATGATGATAATATACATGTGCGATTGGATGGTTCTGAACTCTCACCAAAATCATTTGCCAATGTTTTCTGGAATAAGAACACCAATGCCGTATTTATCAGTGTAGATAATTTACCTGAGCCACCAAAAGGACATCAATATCAGCTTTGGGCCATCAAACCTGGGCAAGCTCCAATCGATGCCGGAATTTTTGACCATAACCAGTTGGTGCAAGAATTAAAAGTGATCAAAGGAGAGGTGCAAGCTTTTGCCATTACGCTTGAAGAACAGGGGGGTACACCTGTTGCTACCGTAGATCAAACCTATGCCAGAGGTTTTTTGAAAAAAAGTTAGGCATCAAAAATCTATAGCCACCTTATTGGTCGTAGTTAGAGTGAATTTAAACTAAAACACTTTCAAATCATTCTAATTATGAAAACTCAAAAATTAAGAAATCTAATTTTAGGTACAGTTGTAGCTTTATTTGCTACTATCAATGTTGCTAAAGCGCAATCTAAAGACATCGTTGATTTAGCAGTAGGGAACGACAACCTAAAAACCCTAGTAGCCGCTGTTAAAGCTGCTGGCTTGGTTGAGACTTTGAAAAGCACTGGTCCTTTCACTGTTTTTGCCCCAACCGATGCCGCATTTGCCGCTTTGCCTGCCGGAACGCTAGATATGTTACTAAAGCCAGAAAACAAGGATAAGCTAGTAGCAGTGTTAACCTACCACGTTGTGTCGGGTAAAGTAATGTCAACCGACCTTTCTAATGGTCAGGAAGCTGCTACCGTACAAGGAGAGAAAGTTAAAGTGATGATGGCCAATGGTAAAGTAATGATTAGTGGGGCTACTGTAGTGGCTGCCGATGTGAAAGCGAGCAACGGAGTAGTGCATGTGATTGATAAAGTGATTTTGCCTCCGAGCATGATGAAATAGTTCATCGTTCATTTTGGTTATGTTGTTTGGCCCTCGATGAAAATCGAGGGCTTTTTTGTTTGAGAGGAACGTTGATTTTTCGATAGTGTTAGTGTAATGAGATTTTACTTTTTGCCTCAATTGTTTTAAATAGTAACTCTACACTAGTCTTGGCGTCTCGCTAAGACTAAAGGTGAAATAATGATTACATTTTATGTGTAGTGGTGGTCACTAAGGTTAGAAATAAACACCGTTTTTTTCATTTCTTCGACTGACGTTGTATAGTCTGACATTTTCTTCGATTTTCCGATATGTATTGGTGTTGTATTCATTCTGTTGTTTATTTCTCTAATTGGCATTTCTTTCAAACTGTCGAAATCATATTTCCACCATTCAAAATCTTGTATTCGCTGGTTTTGAAAAGCAGTCGTACTTCTGTCATTGTCTGTAGGTCGAAAGATTAGATCACCAATAATTTCTTCAGCTTTCTTAGAGTCCAAAATTATTCCGTCATAAATCAGCTGATTGTAGAATGTGGATTTGAAAATAATATCTATGTCGTTTACATTGTTCGCATTTATGTCTGTCAGAATAACATTGTATTTGGTCAGGCCATTTGAAACTAACCAACATTTCTTAAGATGAACATGAAATAAAGCTGCATTCCATTTGCCTAACAGGCTATCATCGCTAATGTCTTCAGTGCAAATGATTTTCTTTATCTGCTTTTCTAACTTTTTCGTAGTATGTATGATAGTCGTCTTCAAATGGTGGCAACGGTTACTGTATGTTTTCGTGGCTGAATTCAAAGTAGTGAAATTTCGGTTTACCACGGAGTCAATCTGCAAGATTGGCTCGCTAAATTTGTTCTTCATAGCCAGTCAATCTTGCAGATTGACGGGATTTCTACGAAGAACCAAAGCCTCGAAAACCACTAACTAGCCATGAAATATACAGAGTGTGTGTGCCTTGAATGGTGAATA
>NZ_JSVA01000016.1:0-155869 GCF_001267955.1 Roseivirga seohaensis subsp. aquiponti | reverse complement strand
AAGTCAGTGGTTTTAGTCGGGGTGGCAGGATTCGAACCTACGACCTCCTCGTCCCAAACGAGGCGCGATACCGGGCTACGCTACACCCCGAACTTTTATTTTAAGGGAAGTTCAAAACCCAATTTTTTTCAATCTAAATTAAGTAATTCAAGACTGTTTTTGTTTCTTTTTTGAGGCCGTTGTCTCAATTGCGAGTGCAAATATAGGGATAATTTTTATTGCACAACACGTCTTTCGAAATTTTTATTAATTAAAATGAAATTGTTTCTAAGTGCTCAGTAGTACACTATATAATATAGAAATAAGAGGAGTATATACTTCGAAAATGTAGCTGTAATGTACAGTTAGGCTAATCTTGCTGACAACCAATTAGATACGCTTTCAATAGCCTATATAGCTGTAAATGGGGTTATTATTTTAAATAATGGCGCTGATTTATCTTTGTATATCTCTTGTAAAAATGGATTCGTATACAGGGTTACGCTAATTTAAATTGTTTAGGCTATTTATAATAATTCTAAATAAAAACCACCTTAGAATTAAGTGCGTAAACAACTGTTAATGAACGAAGTATGTGGTTTTTTAATCTCTTTTGACCACTCGTGTACTATCTAAACTTTAGTTTGAAATAAAGCATTCCGATACTACCTTTGTCTCGATTTTACGTGATGAGACAATCTGTGACTCTAACTACTGATTACATGTTATCCAAAAAACTATTAGTCCGCTTCGCGACAGCATGCATGTTTGTATGTTGTTTTGTTTTTTCTGGCCAACAAGCCTTTGCCCAGAGAGATAAAATTCCAACCGATGAAGCAATCATCAAAAAAGGAGAAGGTCTCTTTAAAGAATACATATGTAATTCTTGCCACGCTGTGGATAAAAAAGTTGTAGGTCCAGCTTTGGCTGGAATTTACGATAGAAGAGAAGTTGACTGGATTTTATCTTTTGTGAAGAGCCCAGGCAAAATGATTAATGATGGCGATCCTCAAGCTGTAGCTCTATTTAAAGAGTATAATCAGGTGATGCCTAATCAAGATCTTTCAGACGAGCAGATTTTGTCAATTATGGCTTATGTTCTGCATACTGAAGAAAACCCTCCAGTAGAAGCTGCGCCAGTAGCTACTGCAACTGGTGCCGAAGGTGCTGCTCAATCAGGCGGTGTTCCTTCAGAATATCTGAATGTAATTATGGTTACTTTGATTGTGGTGTTGGTACTACTATTAGTAGTATTGGTTATCATCATCAATTTCGTTAGCCGTTACTTAAAGGATAAAAAGCAACTTTCTGCAGAAGATGAAGAGATTGTTAATGAGAAATTTAGTGTTTCTGCTTTCCTAAGAAGCCCAACAGTTATAGGTATTGTTACTTTCCTTGTAGTAACCTTAGCTGCTAAAAACGTGATTGACGGTCTGTACACTGTAGGTGTGCAACAAGGCTATGCGCCAACTCAACCAATCGCTTTTTCTCATGAAATACACGCTGGAACTTACGAAATTGACTGTCAGTATTGCCATACAGGTGTAGAGATTGCAAAGAGTGCAAACATTCCATCAGTGAATATTTGTATGAACTGCCATAGTCAAATCAAGACAGATTCTCCTGAGATACAGAAATTATATGCAGCTCAAGAAAGCGGAAAGCCAATTGAGTGGGTACGTGTTCATAACTTGCCTGATTTAGCTTACTTCAATCACTCACAACACGTAAAGGTAGGAGAGATTGAATGTCAGACTTGTCACGGTGAAATTCAGGAAATGGCTGTTGTTGAGCAGTTTGCCCCTCTAACAATGGGCTGGTGTATTGACTGCCATAGAAATACAGATGTAAATACGCAAGGTAACGGATACTACGATAAGTTGGTGGAGATGCATAACGCAACCTCAAAAACACCTATGAAAGTAGCCGATATCGGTGGTTTGGAATGTGCTAAATGTCACTATTAATTATTGAATAGAATTTCGATTTCTGATTGATATACAATGAAAGAAAATCAAAAAACATACTGGAAAGGGATAGAGCAATTAACCAACGAACCTTCGTTTGTTAAAAATGCCGAGAAGGAATTTCCAGAATACCTTCCTATCAACGAAAATGGTGAGGGAAGCAGTAACAGAAGGGACTTCTTAAAATTAATGGGTTTTGGTATCGCAGCAGCTTCTTTAGCGGCTTGTGAGGCTCCGGTAAGGAAGGCAATCCCTTATTTGAACAAACCTGTTGATGTTGATCCTTCTATTCCTAATTATTATGCTTCTACCTATGTGAATGGCGGTGACGCTGTAAGTGTAGTGGTGAAAACTAGAGAAGGTCGTCCGATTAAAATTGAAGGAAATAAGTTTTCTTCAATGACAAAGGGAGGTACTAATGCTCAAGTAGAAGCTTCTGTACTTTCATTGTACGATAAAGAAAGACTAGTAGGCCCTAAAAAAGCAGGTTCTAAAACTGACTGGGAAACTTTAGATAAAGAAGTAATTGCCAAGTTGGGTGAGATTTCTGCTAAGGGTGGTCAAATTAGAATTGTAAGTAATTCTGTTTTAAGTCCTACTACAAAAAGAGCAATAGCCGAGTTTACTGCTAATTATCCAACAGCGCAACACATAAGCTACGATTCATCATCGGCTTATGGTATTTCTGAAGGAAACAGAAGATCGTTTGGTACATCAATGGTGCCATCATATGATTTTAGTAAAGCCAAAACTATTGTGAGTGTAGGTGCCGACTTTTTAGGTACTTGGATTTCACCAATTGAGTTTACTAAGCAGTATTCACAAACAAGAAAAATTAGCGCGGAGCACCGTGAAATGTCTAGACACTATCAATTTGAGTCTAACCTTTCATTAACGGGTGCAAACGCAGATTATAGAACAGGCATTCGCCCTTCACAAGCTGGCCCATTAGTAGCAGCCATATATAATGGTATTGCGGCTAAGGCTGGTCAAGCTAAAGTGAGTGGTGGAAATGCTGGAGATATTGCGCATTTAACAGCAGCAATCAATGAGCTTTGGACAAACCGTGGTGCTGGGCTTGTAGTCTCTGGCTCAAACGATCCAGTTGTTCAGGTTTTGGTAAATGGTATCAACGCCATGTTAGGTAACTACGGTGCTACTATTAATGTAAATGCACCGCTTCATTTCCGTCAAGGAGATGACCAAGCCATGAGTTCATTTGTAAAAGATACCAACGCTGGTTTAATCAGTGCTGTAATCTTCTTTAACTGTAACCCAGTTTACGATTCAGCCGATGGAAAAGCGTTGCAGGCTGGATTAGCTAAAGTTTCATTGAAGATTTCTACATCAGATAGAATGGATGAAACGGCTGCTTTGGCAGACTACGTTGCTCCTGATCATCATTATTTAGAGCAGTGGAACGATGTTGAATTAAGAACTGGTCACTTCAGTTTAGTTCAACCTACAATTGCTCCACTATTCGATACTCGTCAGGTACCAGAAACGTTTTTGAAGTGGTCTGGAAAAACGGTAGAATACTATACTTACCTACAAGATAACTGGAGAGAGAACTTCTTCACCAAACAAACAGATACTTCTAATTTCCAGACATTCTGGGATAAAACTTTGTTTGATGGTGTATTTGAAACAGGAGGGAACTCACAAGCATATATATTTGACTTTAGCGCAGTACCTGCGGCAGCCACTAGCATTGCTCAGAATTACAAGAGCAATGGAACTGGTCTAGAATTGGCGCTATACGAAAAAGTAACTATGGGTAATGGCTCAATGGCCAATAACCCTTGGTTACAAGAAGCTTCAGACCCAATTACAAAAACTACTTGGGATAACTATTTAACAGTTTCTCAAGCCCAAGCAGAAGAGTGGGGAATCAAAATGGATGATGGTACCACTGAGAAAGTAACACTTTCGGTAGGTAATACATCTGTTAGTTTGCCAGTTTTGATTCAGCCAGGGCAAGCCGCTGGAACCGTAGGGCTTGCCTTAGGTTACGGAAGAACTAGCGCGGGTAGAGTTGGAAATGAAGTAGGGGTGAATGCCTATCCTTTCATTACTAAATTAAATGGTGCAAATGTTTACGATGTTTTTGCTGGAGTAACAGTAGAAAAAACAGGCGAATCATACAGAATTGCACAAACACAAACACACCAGACTTACATGGGCAGAGCCAATGTAATTCAGGAGTCAACTTTAGGTGAATACAAAAAGGACACTAAAGCGGGAAGAGAATATCCGTTGATTTACAAAGAAGGAGAGTATATCAAGCCTTCTAAAATCACGCTTTGGAAAGGTCACGAATATAACAATCACCACTGGGGATTGGCCATTGATATGAACTCTTGTACGGGTTGTGCAGCATGTACTGTTGCTTGTCAGGCAGAAAACAATATTCCAGTTGTTGGTAAGGAAGAAGTATTGAACAGAAGAGAAATGGCTTGGATCAGAATTGATCGCTACTATAGCTCTGATGCTCCTGTAGATGATTTGAAAGCTTTAGAGAAAGCTTCAGAAAATCCAGAAGTTACATTCCAACCAATGATGTGTCAGCATTGTAATAACGCACCTTGTGAAACTGTATGTCCAGTAGCAGCTACTACGCACAGTTCAGAAGGACTTAACCAAATGACATATAACAGATGTATTGGTACAAGATATTGTGCTAACAACTGTCCTTATAAAGTAAGAAGGTTTAACTGGTTCAAGTACCACGATAATACGCAGTTCGATAAGAACCTTTCAATGAACAATGATTTGGGTAAAATGGTATTGAACCCAGATGTAACCGTTCGTGCTAGAGGTGTAATGGAGAAATGCTCAATGTGTGTGCAGAGAATCCAAGCGGGTAAACTTGCCGCAAAACGTGAAGATAGAAGACCAAAAGATGGTGATATTAATATGGCATGTGCCTCGGCTTGTCCTGCAGATGCGATCATCTTTGGCGATTTGAACGACAAAAACTCTAGAATTTCTCAAGCATTGAAAATTCAAGAGAAAGAAGACGGTCAAGGAGCTACCGAGCGTGTAGTGGAAGAAGACAGAGCTTATCACGTGTTGGAGGAAATCAACGTTAACCCTAACGTTTGGTATTTCACCAAAATTAGAAATAAGGAAAAACAATCAACTGAAGCTTAATTTTTAAAAGAGATACACTATGCAGGTTACTTCATCCGTAAGAACACCTTTGATAACTGGCGGTAAGACTGTCCATGACGTTACCGAGGATATCTGCAGGCAGGTAGAGGGCAAGCCTTCCAAATCATGGTTATTAGGCATGGGGATGGCACTTACTGCTTTTGGCATTGGTTTCATCGCTGTAGCTGCTACACTTTGGGAAGGAATTGGAATGTGGGGTCTGAACAAAACCGTAGGTTGGGCCTGGGATATTACAAACTTCGTATGGTGGGTAGGTATTGGTCACGCTGGAACTTTGATTTCGGCAGTACTTTTACTTTTCCGTCAGAAATGGAGAATGGCAATTAACAGAGCTGCAGAGGCAATGACAATTTTTGCCGTAATATGTGCTGCTATGTTCCCGGTACTTCACATGGGACGACCTTGGTTAGGAGCTTATTGGGCATTACCGTTACCGAATACATTCGGTTCACTTTGGGTAAACTTTAACTCTCCACTTCTTTGGGACGTATTCGCAATTTCTACATACTTCTCTGTATCTCTAGTGTTTTGGTACATAGGGCTTGTTCCTGATTTTGCTACCATTAGAGATAGAGCAACTGGAGTAAGAAAGAAAATTTATGGAGCATTAAGTCTTGGTTGGAATGGCGCTGCTAAAGCTTGGAGCCGATACGAAAGTGTATCCTTGATTTTGGCTGGTTTAGCAACACCACTCGTACTTTCAGTACACACCATTGTATCATTTGACTTTGCTACCTCAGTAATACCAGGATGGCACACTACGATTTTCCCTCCTTACTTTGTTGCTGGAGCGATTTTCTCAGGGTTTGCGATGGTACTGACATTGATGTTGGTAACTAGAAAACTATTTAAACTAGAAGACTACATTACTATTGAGCACATTGGCTTGATGAACATAGTAATTACAATTACTGGTTCAATTGTAGGTATAGCATACATTACTGAGTTCTTTGTAGCTTGGTATTCTGGAGTTCCTGCAGAACAATACGCATTCTTTAATAGAATGCAAGGGCCATATTGGTGGGCTTACTGGTCTATGATGACATGTAACGTAATCTCTCCACAGTTATTCTGGTTCAAGAAAATCAGAACCAATATTGCCGCTACTTTCATTATTTCAATTATTGTAAACATTGGAATGTGGTTCGAGCGATTTGTGATTATCGTTACTTCATTGCATAGAGATTATCTACCATCATCATGGGCTATGTTCTACCCAACTGTGTACGATATGGGAGTTTATTTATTCACATTCGGATTGTTCTTTACAGCATTCTTATTATTTGCTAAGTTCTTCCCAGTAGTGAATATGGCTGAAATTAAAAGTATTGTGAAATCTTCATCAGAAAAACAGACTGCATAATTATGAGCGATTCTAGAAATTTTGTTCTCGGTGTTTTTGATGACGAGGACGTACTATTAAGCGCGGTACGAAAGGTGAGAGGTGCCGGTGTTAAAATTGACGAGGTATATTCTCCATTCCCTGTTCATGGTCTTGATGAAGAATTAGGCTATAAGAGATCTAGACTTCCGATTGCCGCCTTCATGTTCGGTATATTAGGAACTTCATTAGCGCTTACAATGCAGTTTTGGATGCTAGGAGTGGATTGGCCAATGATTATTGGTGGTAAAGACTTTACTCCACTACCAGATTTTATCCCTGTAACTTTTGAACTAACGGTTTTACTCGCTGCTTTTGGTATGGTGGGTACATTCTTCGTAAGTACTGATTTAAAACCATGGAAAGACCCTAAAATGCTTGATTTGAGAATTACAGATGATAAGCATGTAATGGCAATTGATTTAGGTCAAAACAAATCTGTGGATGCTCAAACAATCAATAGTGTATTGAAAGATTCAGGTGCTATTGAAGTGAACGATAAAGAAGTTGAAGACTAAGCTAAAGATGATCATGTTGAATAGATTGAAAGCATTTTTACCACTCATAGCGATCTTTGCTCTGGCTTCTTGTAATGCTAGTGGCGATAACCCAGGTACAGAATATGCACCACAGATGTATCATTCAATACCTTATGAGCCATTAACACAAATCAAGGAAAAGGATAGAGGAGAATGGCTGAGTAATAGAGAAGATGGATTAGGTGAATTTTATAATTCAAATCCAAACAATGCCTATGAACAAAATGTAAAGTTGCCAGTAGCAGGTACTGTAAGAAGAACCGCTGATGGTGTACTTCCTTATCGTTTAGGAAAAGATGACATTGAAGCGGCAAGCCTTGTAGAAAATCCTCTACCTGAAACACCAGAAATTTTGGCAGAAGGTAAAAGACTATATGAATTGTATTGCGACCATTGTCATGGTACAACTGGACAGGCAGATGGGTTGGTATCACCTGTTTTTCAAGGTGTTCCGCCTTATACAGCGCCAGCGCTAAGAAATCTTTCAGAAGGACACATTTTCCATGTAATTACTTATGGAATTAGAAGAATGGGAGCTCACGGTTCTCAAATCAGTCCAGAGAAAAGATGGAAGATTGTAAAGTATGTTAAACAATTGCAACAAAAGTAACCCACAAATTTTTTAGAAAATGGCAAAAGAAAGATTTGAATTTACGACAAGCTTAAAAAAGAAGCTATATCTCGTAGCCATCATTGGGTTTGTATTGTTGCTTGTAGGTGCAATATTCCCTGGCGGTGGTCATGAAGCTGAGGCTGGTGATCATGAAGGAACAGAACAACACGATGCTGGTACTTCTGACGATCATGGAACTAATGCTAGCGATAACCATAGCGGTGCTGATAATGACGGCCACGGTGGAATGATATCTGATGAATCAGGTGAAGATCATGGTGCAGGCGAAGCGGATCACGGTGGCGGATGGTTAAAAAGATTAGGCGTAAACCTTTGGATCAACAATGTTTATTTTGTTGGACTAGGTATCATAGGAATATTCTTCTTTACACTTCAATATGCTTCACAAGCAGGTTGGTCTGCTTTTTTATTGAGAGTTCCGTTGGCGATGGGAAGCTGGTTGCCTTACGCGTTTGTATTGATGATTGTTACTTTCATGATTTTTGGTCATGATATTTTCCACTGGACGCATAGTGATTTGTATAATCAATTCTTAGCAAATGGAGAGTTAAACCCGCATTACGATGCACTAATTGCTGGAAAAAGTAGCTACTTCTTTCTGCCTTTAGAAGGAGGCTCATTCCCGCTGTTCTTTGTGCTTAGAATGGTTGTATTCTTTGCTGTATGGTTCTTCCTATTTAAGAAAATTAAGTCTTTGGCTTTGGCAGAAGATGAATTGGGTGGCGATAGCTATTGGTTCAAAATGAGAAAATTCTCTGCGATCTTCTTGGTATTCTTTGCAGTGAGTTCATCTGTTTCAGCTTGGGATTGGATCATGTCAATTGACGTACACTGGTTCTCTACAATGTTTGGTTGGTATGTATTTGCTAGCTGGTGGGTAACAGGTTTGGCTTTCATTACACTTGTAACAGTGTTATTAAAAGAAGCCGGTTATTTGTCTCAAGTCACTTCAAATCACCTACACGATCTTGGTAAGTTTATCTTCGCATTCAGTATTTTCTGGACGTATGTATGGTTCTCTCAATTCCTATTGATTTACTATGCTAACATTCCTGAAGAGTCAGTATATTTTGTAGAAAGATTATTGAGTGACAAATACGCACCATTCTTCTTCATTAACCTTATTTTGAATTTCATCTTCCCTCTACTTACGTTCATGACGAGAGATGCAAAACGATTGAATGTATTCTTGAAAATCGTTTGTATTGTTATTCTAGGAGGGCACTGGATTGATTTTTACCTAATGGTAACACCAGGTACGCTTGGCGAAAATGGAGCATTTGGTTTTACAGAGATTGGCTTGTTCATGATTTTCGGAGTCGCCTTCTTGTTCGTTACCTTAACTGCCTTATCTAAATCAGCATTAGTGGCTAAAAATCATCCAATGTTAGAAGAGGCAAAACATCATCATATTTAATAAGAGTAAACTAAAGATATGTTCGGGTTTTATATAGTTTTAGCGATTTTCTTAGTACTGGCGATCCTTTTAATGATCTTCAGAGTAAGTAGATTGATCAGTGTTGTTAAAGGTTCTGATGAAAAGTCAGTGACTGGAAGTAACAATGTAAACGCCATATTGATGGTGGTTTTCTTGGTATTGTTCTTTGGCTTAATGGCGTGGTATTCATTTGCGCATTTCGATTCATATGATCCACCAGTAGCCTCTGATCATGGTTTAGTAACTGATAAGTTGTTTTGGAGAACAATGTGGATCACAGGAATTGTGTTTGTGATTACGCATATATTACTTTTTGTATTTGCTTACAAGTATAGATACAGAGAGAATCATAGAGCCGAATTCTACCCGCATAACAACAAATTAGAGCTTTTGTGGACTGGTGTACCTGCTATTGTATTAACATGGTTAGTAATTTCTGGTTTTGCAGCTTGGTCCGATATTACCAGCAAAGCGCCAGAAGATGCTGAACAAATTGAAATTACAGGTCAACAATTTACATGGTTGATCCGCTATGGCGGAATGGACAATGAAGTTGGAGATTACGATTACCGTTTGATTGATGCTACTAATGATTTGGGCATGGATTTTACGGATAAGGCCAATTTCGATGATTTTAATAACAACTCTATCGTACTTCCTAAAGGGCGACCTGTGTTATTGAAAATCAGAGCTAAGGATGTACTTCATAGTGTTTATATGCCTCATATGAGATTGAAAATGGATGCTGTTCCTGGTATGCCTACTCAATTCTGGTTTGTGCCTAATAAGACCACTGAGGAAATGAGAATCGAGGAAAATAACCCTGATTTCAATTTTGAATTGGCTTGTGCAGAAATTTGTGGTACATCACATTTTGCTATGCGTAGAATTGTGACGGTTTTAGAACCTGAAGAATACGATAAATGGAAAGCAGAGCAGAAATCTTGGTTGTCAAAAAACCCAGATTATATGTCTCAGGTACCTGAGAATTTGAAAGAGTTGGCCGTAGTTACAGCGGGCATTAACGAGTAATTAATAAGACCAATATATTAAGATGGCAACAGCAACACATATTGATGCACACGCGCATGATGATCACGATCACGAGCATCATGAAACGTTCATCACAAAGTATATTTTCTCACTTGACCATAAAACGATTGCCAAGCAATTCCTAATTACAGGTATTATTTGGGCAATTATTGGAGCAGGTTTTTCTGCAATCTTTAGATTGCAGTTGGGATTCCCTGAAGCAGATTTATCTTGGTTAAGACCGCTTTTAGGTAAATGGATTCAACCAGAAGGTAGCTTAGATCCACAATTCTATTTGGCTTTGGTAACTATGCACGGTACCATAATGGTATTCTTTGTATTGACAGCTGGATTGAGTGGTACATTCAGTAACTTCCTTATTCCGCTTCAAATTGGAGCGAGAGATATGGCTTCTGGCTTTATGAACATGCTTTCTTACTGGTTCTTTTTCCTTTCCAGTGTTATCATGTTTATCTCATTATTCTTAGAAACAGGGCCTGCATCAGGAGGTTGGGTAGTTTATCCACCGCTAAGTGCTTTGCCACAGGCAATGGATGGTTCTGGACTAGGAATGACTTTATGGCTTGTTGCCATTGTGTTCTTTATTGTTTCATCATTGTTGGGAGGTATCAATTATATCACTACAATTATCAACTTAAGAACGAAGGGAATGACCTTCTCTAGGTTACCTCTTACAATTTGGAGTTTCTTCCTAACCGCTGTAATTGGTGTTTTATCTTTCCCAGTTTTATTCGCGGCAGCTTTACTATTAGTATTCGATAGAAGCTTCGGAACATCGTTCTATTTATCTGAAATTTATATTGGAGGAGAAGCACTTCCAAATGTAGGAGGTAGTCCAATTCTATATCAGCATTTATTCTGGTTCTTGGGTCACCCTGAAGTATATATTGTATTGTTACCTGCTTTAGGTATTACATCTGAAATTATCGCAACCAATTCAAGAAAGCCAATCTTTGGTTATAAGGCCATGATTATTTCGATGTTGGGTATTACGGTGCTTTCTTTTGTGGTATGGGCACACCATATGTTCGTTTCGGGCTTGAGTCCATTCTTAGGATCGATCTTCATGTTCTTAACATTGATTATCGCTATACCTTCAGCAGTAAAAGTATTTAACTACCTAACAACACTATGGCGCGGAAATATTGTATTTACGCCTGCTATGCTATTCTCAATAGGGTTGGTGTCGGTGTTTATTTCAGGTGGTATTACGGGTATTTTCTTAGGTAACTCAGCAATTGATATTCAATTGCATGATACTTATTTTGTTGTAGCTCACTTCCACTTAGTAATGGGAGCAGCTTCTTCTTTCGGATTACTGGCTGGGGTTTACCATTGGTTCCCTAAAATGTTCGGAAGAATGTTAGATAGAAAATTAGGTTACATCCACTTCTGGTTTACGTTCATTGGTATTTACGCTGTGTTCTTCCCAATGCACTATATTGGAATCGCAGGTTTCCCAAGAAGGTACTATTCGTTTACCAACTTTGATGCCTTCAGTGGATTTACAGACTTGAATGCCTTTATTAGTGTGGCTGCAATTTTGACTTTCTTTGGACAGTTTATCTTCTTATTCAACTTCTTCTACAGCATATTTAGAGGGAAGAAAGCTCCTCTTAACCCATGGAAGTCGACTACTTTGGAATGGACAACGCCAAGAGTTGCTGGACACGGCAACTGGCCAGGTGAAATCCCAACGGTATACAGATGGCCTTACGATTACTCTAAGCCAGGTGCCGAGGATGACTTTATTCCTCAAACAGTACCTTTCTCAGAGACTATGGATTCAAATCTTCCGCATGAGAATGATATGATTGCAATTGAGAAAGAGGAGAGCGCTAGCGAGATTGTAGTTGATGGGGCAAAAGGTCATTAACGGACGAGCATTTAGACGATTTTCGGCCGTCACGGTAATTGCCGTATATCTCCTGATTCTTATTGGAGGTATTGTAAGAACCACTGGCTCGGGAATGGGATGTCCGGACTGGCCCAAATGTTTTGGAAGTTGGGTGCCACCAACAGATGTCAGCCAACTTCCATCTGATTACAAAGAAGTTTACGCCCAAGAAAGGGCAGAGAAGAATAAAAGGTTTGTAAGTTACCTTACAGCATTTGGTTTTGACGAGTTGGCCGATCAGATTTTAAACGATCCTGATATTCTAACTGAGGAAGAGTTTAATGCTACAAAAACGCTTACTGAATACATTAACCGCTTAGTGGGTGCGGTTATCGGTCTTTTGATCTTCGGAACATTTATAATGTCTATTCGATACTGGAAAACCGATAGAACCATTACCGTTCTTTCTTTTATTGCATTTGTATTGGTAGGGTTTCAGGGATGGATCGGATCAATTGTAGTGAGTACCAACTTGCTACATTGGATGATTACTATTCATATGTTACTCGCTTTGTTAATCGTATGCCTTCTTATCTATGTTTATTATAGATCAAAAAGAGAGGTGCTGAACCTTAATTTGGAAGGAACTGGCAAGTTGCGGGCAGTTTTATTGATTTGCTTTATTGCCACATTGCCTCAAATCGTAATGGGTACACAAGTAAGAGAAAGCATCGACCTTTTAGCAGATCATTTTGCTAGGTCAGAGTGGATATCGAAGCTTGGAATGGAATTCTTAGTGCATCGATCATATTCAATTTTGCTGTTGGGCTTACACCTATATTTGGTTTGGCTTTTAACAATGAAAAAGGATACTCCACAGAAATTGAAGCTTTATGGTGCAATAATGTTACTTATTGTGGGTATAGAGGTGTTGAGTGGCGTTGTGATGGCTTATTTTGGAGTTCCAGCGGCTATACAACCAATACATTTGTTGTTAGGAACATTAATTATAGGAGTACAGTACTATGTGCTGTTGCTTTTAGGAAATAGAAGAGTACAAACTAGTTAACTGAATGATATCAGGTAGTTCTGCAAATATTGGAGTAGGAGAGTTAATCGCTCAAAAAGCCAAGGCTTATTTGGAGTTGGTTAAAATGAGACTATCACTTTTGGTGGCTTTCTCTTCAGCCTTTGGCTATACCTTAGCCATGGGAGGCAATGTTGACTGGACCCAACTGATTTTATTATTTATAGGTGGTTTTTTGGTGTCAGGTGCTTCTTGTACAGTAAACCAAGTAACTGAAAAGGAATTTGATGCGATGATGAAACGCACTCAAAATCGCCCTTTACCTACGAATCGACTTTCCAAAAATGAAGCCTTGACATTTGCAGCCATTGTAGCTGTGGCTGGTATTCTTGTGCTTTATTTTTCTACTAATTTATTAACCACAGGTTTGGCTGTTTTGTCCATGGTGCTGTATAGTTATGTCTATACACCATTGAAAAGAGTAGGGCCAATTGCAGTATTTGTGGGGGCTTTTCCAGGCGCATTACCTCCTTTGTTGGGTTGGGTAGCTGCTACAGGAGCGATTAGCCATGAAGCAATGATTATTTTCGGTATACAGTTTATTTGGCAGTTTCCACATTTTTGGGCAATTGCTTGGGTAGCCGATGAAGATTATAAAAAGGCAGGCTTTAAACTTCTTCCTGTAAAAGGAGAGAAGGATATGAAGACTGCTTTTCAAATAATGACATATACACTATTCTTAATTCCATTGGGTTTATTGCCTACCTATTTTGGCATAACTGGAGTTAATTCTGGAGTAGTGGCCACCATTTGTGGAGTTTTGTTTTTAGCGCAGACGATTAAGTTGATGCGTGATCAATCGAGAAAATCAGCATTGAGAATTATGTTTGGTTCATTTCTCTATTTACCGATCGTGCAGATTGCTTATTTATTGGACATGGTGAAATAATGACAGAGAATTATCAATTTGTAGATAGCCAAGTGGAACAACCACTTTCAATGCATCCAAAGAAGTTTGCGATGTGGTTGTTTATCGTAACTGTGGTAATGATATTTGCAGCATTTACCAGTGCTCATATTGTAAGACAGGCCAGCGGAAATTGGTTGGAATATGATTTACCATCTCTTTTTTGGTCAACCTCTGTGGTCATCATAGTAAGTAGTGGGTTTATGCATTGGGCATACCTTTCTGCAAAAAAGAATGATTTTGTAAAAGTACGAATAGCATTAAGTATCACTTTTGTTCTGGGTATGGCTTTCCTTATTGGTCAGTTTATGGCTTGGGGGCAAATGGTTGATGCAGGTGTGTTCTTTGTAGGTAATCCTGCAGGGAGCTTCTTATACATCTTTACAGGCTTACACGGTCTACATTTAGTGGCCGCTGTGATTTATCTTTTATATCTGTTAATTTCGTCTTTCAAGCTAAAGGTGAACTCTGAAAACATGTTGAACATGGAAATGTGCTCAACTTTTTGGCACTTCTTAGGCGGACTTTGGATATACTTGTTTATATTTTTATTACTTAACCATTAACTAGAACCAATTAACTATGGCTACTACAGCTACAGTCGGCAACAAGAGCTTATGGGCAGGTGGGGTTGCGCCTCTTAAGGCGAGCTATGGAAAACTCATGATGTGGTTTTTCCTGCTTTCAGATGCCTTTACTTTCTCTGGTCTTTTGATCGCATACGCATTTATAAGATGGAGTGCTCCAGCTTATAAAGGAAATCCAGATGACTTCGTGTTTTCTACCGAATATTGGCCAATTCCAGAAAAGGTTTATGATGCCTTTCCAGGAGTACATGGTCAAGAATGGCCGTTAGTCTTTGTAGGTTTAATGACCTTCATTCTAATTCTAAGTTCTGTGACTATGGTTTTAGCTGTAGAAGCTGGTCAGAGAATGGATAAGAAGGGCGTGGTTAAATGGATGCTTTGGACTATTATTGGTGGTATTGCATTCTTAAGTTGCCAAGCTTGGGAATGGGCTCACTTTATATCAGGAAGTGGTGTTGCCACTATCGGTGACGTTTTTATAAACGGCAGATGGGTAGAGGACTATGAAATTATGGGCGCAGGTTTGAGCTTCAATCAATACGGACCGCCTGCTTTTGCTGCGCTATTCTTCTTTATTACTGGTTTCCACGGTTTCCACGTATTATCTGGAGTAGTCATCAATATTATTACTTTCTTTAATGCAGCCAATGGTATGTATGAAAAGAGAGGCCATTACGAAATGATTGAAAAAGTTGGTTTGTATTGGCACTTTGTAGATCTAGTTTGGGTCTTCGTTTTCACTTTCTTCTATTTGATCTAAGGACATTTATATACTATGGAACAAACATCAAACGTGGTTGTACAACCAGTAGATAAGAATAAAATTCGCGGTATTTGGAAGATTGCAGGTATACTTGCGATCATCACCGCTATCGAATATGTATTTGCATTCACAATGGATGCAGGCTTACTTAGAAATGTGATTTTCGTAGGTCTTACTATTCTTAAGGCTTTTTACATCGTAAGTGAATTTATGCACTTAGGACACGAAGTGAAAGGCTTAATATATTCAGTAATACTACCTATGATTTTCATCGTATGGCTTATTGTAGCGCTTGTAGAGTTAGAAGGCGGTGCGGTAAAAAGTAGCAGAGGAATAGTGGATTATAATCCAGCTGGTTCCGAGCAAGTCGATGATAGTCATTAGTGATAAGAGCTATATCTAATAATATTATAGAATCAGACTGAGCAATTGGTCTGATTTTTTGTTGATCAGAGTATTATGAAGAATAAGAAAGGCATATACTTATTTCTGTTGATTTTATTACCAGCACTTATCTTTCTCTTTCTGAAAGGTTTTGGGGAAAATAAATTTCAAATTCCAATCTACTATTCCAATGGAATTGGAGATACTTTGCGTCAAGTAAGCTGCTTAGAAAGAAATACCGACCAATACATAGTGAAAAGTCCAGAGCTAGAAATGGGAATCACAAAAGTGGTTCATTTTGAAAGGATGGACGGCCCAGTGTTAAAAACTAGATTGGAAGAGCTAGAAAAAGTACAGGACGTGTTTTATAACAATCCAGACATTCAAATGATGTCGTATCTTAATCAAGCCTCAATCCAAACCGATGCAATTACGGGTTATAATCAGCGGGTCACATTTATGGATCAGTTCTGGCACTTCAAAGAGCTTGATTCAACTAGCTGGTCTAATTTAAAGTATTGTGGTATGGTAATGTCAGACCTCGACAATAGAGTAGTTTTGGTAGATGCTAAGAATAGAATTCGAGGCTACTATAATATTATGGAGAGAGAAGAAACTGATAGGCTAATACTTGAGTTAAGGATTTTACAAACCATAGATTTGGAAAATGAATAAAGTTGATTTGAAGCAAAAAAGATCAATGCTTTGGATAAGGGTTTTATCCGTAGCCATTCCGTTGGCCGTAGCAGTGCTATTGGGGCTGCCACAAAAGCTTGATTTAGGAGATTGGGTGTATAATCTCCCTCATGTAATCGGGGTAATTAACACGCTTACATCGCTCTGTTTAATTTTTGCGTTGATTGCTATTAAGGCAAAAAAGAATGTAGGTCTACATAGAAAATTTAACACTGCTGCACTTGTTTTAGGTGCACTGTTTTTACTCTGCTATGTAACTTATCATGCTTCTGCACCTTCAACTACATTTGGAGGAGAAGGCGCAATAAAATCAGTTTATTACTTTTTCCTGATTAGCCATATTGTATTATCAATAGGAGTAGTTCCTTTGGTGCTTTTAGCCTTTTTCTACGCTTGGAGCAATATGATTGATAAGCATAAGAAAATTGTGAAGTACACTTATCCAATTTGGTTGTATGTTTCTGTAACAGGGGTTATCGTTTATTTAATGATTAGTCCTTATTATCAGTTTTAGTATAAAACCTTTAACTTTGACGCATCATGAGAAGAGTTAAACAAATTATCTTATCGGCAATTTTGCTAACTGTTTTTAATGTTACTGCGCATGCTCAGTGTGCCATGTGTAGAGGAACTTTAGAATCTTCTGTGGCAGGTGGTGATACAACCACCGCATCTAATTTAAACATAGGTATACTCTACCTTTTTGTCGCACCTTATATCCTTTTTGCGGTGTTGGGCTACTTTTGGTATAGAACTAGCAAACGTAATGGTCAAAAGAACAAAGCTCTCAGCAGTATTACAGGCTAGATGCCCCCAGTGCCGTGAAGGCAAACTATTTATATCTAAAGCTTATAACCTTCGGAAATTCCTTATCATGAAAAAGGAATGTGACTGTTGTGGTGTAAGGTTTGAAAAAGAACCACGCTTTTTCGATGGAGCAATGTACATTAGTTACGCAATGTCTGTAGGCCTCTTTTTAGTTAGTGCATTTATTATCTACAATACAATTGAAGACGCCAATGAGAATACTTACCTCATTGCTATTATTACCGAGGTAATTTTGCTCTACCCTCTGATGTATCGCTACAGCCGCGTTTTCTATCTTTATGCCTTTGGAGGTTTTAAGTACTCTCCTAAACAAAATAATTAGTACTTTAAGCCTGTTCTAAAAGAATAGCAAAAGGATTGTTGGCAAAACAGAGAAAATTCGAATTTCAGAAGCACAGGTACTTTTTACTGTGCATTGGTATATTGGCCCTAACGCTGATTATCGATGAAGTGATTTTTTCGGACAGGAAGAGGAGAGTAGAACCCCAAGAAACCATTTCTGCCAATATAAAGGTGCAACTTTCAATTCTAGACCAAGAAGTAAGGTCTGTTGAAAGCAAAGCCATAGTAGACCTAAGCAGGCTTTTCAATCGATTAGAGGTAAGTGGTGAGTTTCCAATTTTTATTTATGAAAATGGAGAAGTAATCTATTGGTCCACCAACCGCTTTGTTCCCAAATACGGAACTCTAGAAGGCCTATTCCAATACCGTTATTTAGAAATAGGAAACGATAAATTCATCGTAAAGAAGACGACCATTAATAGTGCCCAAAACAGAATTGTAGAGATTTATGGTTTTCTTCCGCTCAAGTCTGATGTTCCAATATCAGAAAATTTTGCCAATACAGGACTTAATCAGAAAATCTTCGGCAAATCATATTATGATTTAAGCGCAGATGAGAGTTTGCCTGAAAATAATCTAATTTTCTCACAGCAAGGTGTTTACCTTTTTTCATTTACAGGAACTGATTTAATGAAAATCGATTACCCTGTTTACTCTACAATTATTATTTTAATGTTCGCGCTGAGTATATTTTTCTATGTGCGATCGGCATTTTTTTATTCGGCTTTGCTCAACGATAGAGGCAAGCCTGTCTATGCATTAGGTTTACTTGCACTAATGTTCTTTGCTTTAAGGGCACTCATGATCCGTTATGAACTGCCTTATAGTGTACGTTCCTATGGTTTATTCGATCCTGTCCATTTTGCCGCAAGTTATTTTGAACCCTCATTAGGCGACCTTCTACTTAATCAGATCAGCCTTTTGGTGGTAGTGGTGTATGGCTTTTTAAATTTTCACGATAGAAATGAGGGAACCCATTACGACTGGAAATTCTTTGGAATACTGGCCTTATCCATGTTCTCTTTTTATTACCTCACTTATGAACTCCATTCCATGCTTAGCAATTCGCAATGGAAGCTGGATATCGCCAAGGATAATAATCTAACAATTTATAAACTCATCAACTACTTTGTGATTTTCATACAAGGAGTGATGTTCTTTTTGCTGACCCAACTGGCAGCAACAAGGTTTATTAACTTGAAAAATAAAGCTCCTTTTCAAGTTGGTTTGGCCATCGTTTTAGTTGCTTCATTGGTATTAGGCTGGATTTTAAAGGAAAGTCTATTTGCCTATTTGGCCATTTACATTATTTACTTGGTGTTAATTGTCCGTTTGAAATTTCCGTCTGAGATCAAAAGGCTTAGTTATAATACCTTCCTCTATTTCTTTACGGCATCTTTCGCAGTGGCCTTGGTAAGTACCTTGGTTTTGGGGGAAGATATTAAAAAAGTGGACAGGCAAGATAAAGTGAGCATTGCCACAGAATTGCTCACCAGCAAAGATGAAACCGCAGAATACCTGCTTGGCGAAGCGAAAAGGAAGATTGAAGATGATATACTTATTCAAACGAATATTTCAAGTGTTTTTTCGCCAAAACAGTTAATCCGACAAAGGATACGGAGGTCATACTTGGGGGAATATTTCGATAAGTATGATATTGAAATTATGCTGTTCAACGGTTCTGGCCGCCCTATAAATAACTCCAATTCTAACGATTACTCAACGTATAACCTATATAGCCAAGACCAGTACCGAACCGATCAAGAAGGTGTGTATTTTTTAAGTTTTCGCTTTCCTACCATATCCAATCACTACTATGTGTTTATGGATATTGAGCGCTACAATACTGTGGTGGGACATATAATAATTCAGTTGGTTAAAAAGGAACAATTGAACAACAGTATTCTTCCTCGTTTGCTTTTTGATGAAAGTAGTAATGTGGCGGATAACGGTCATTTCGACTATGCCCTTTTTCAAAATGGTGTAATGGTAAGTAATGTTGGTTATTTTAATTACGCTAAAGACTTTCCGAGTAATTGGAAAGATAATCCAGAGTTGTTTGGTAAAGGCTTGTTAGTAAATGGTTATACACATTTAGCCGTTCAGGGAAGAGACGCTACTGAGTATTTTATTATCAGTAGCCCTGTTTATCCTACTCGCTTTATGATTACCAATTTCTCGTTATTCTTCCTCTTTATTGTTGGAATGATCATCTTGGTTTTCTTAGCCAGTGCTTTGTTTTATAACCTCAGAAAACGAACGGTAACCATTGCCGCCAAAGTTCAAATTCTGCTGAATTTTGCGTTCTTCCTTCCGCTTATTATTGTAAGTATTGTAGTGTTAAGATTGGTAAATGAAACGGTAAGAAAGAATATTGAAGAGAATTATTTAGAAGTGGCCGAAAGTGCGGGTTCAAACCTAACAGTTACGTTAAAGGAGTTTTTAGATAGCCAAAGCGAGAACAACGAAACCTTAGAGAATAGGGTAGGAGAAATCAGCCAATATTCTAGAGCAGACATCAATTTATTCAACGACAAAGGAGTATTGGTTGCCACCAATCAGCGAATGATTTTTGAAAATCAAATTCTCTCTCCCTTCGTGAACCCAAAAGCCATGGCCGAAATTATTGAAAATCGGTCAAGTGAAAAATTGTATACAGAAAGAGTGGGCGAATTAGAGTATCAATCTACGTATGTTGGAATAAGGTCTCAGAACAATGAATTATTGGGTATTTTGAGTATGCCGTTTTTTGAGTCGCAAACACAACTAAAGAGGCAGCAAACCGATATTATTTCCAATATTCTTAATTCATTTACTTTCATTTTTATAGTGTTTGTATTGCTGTCGTTTTTAGCATCAAAAATCATTACTTATCCTTTTACTTACCTCACCAAAAGAATTAAGGCTACCACTTTTTCCAATATTAATGAGCCTTTGGAATGGAGTGCTGAAGATGAAATTGGGCTGATGGTACGTGAGTACAACCGCATGTTGGTGAACTTGGAAAGAAGTAAAAAGGAGTTGGCCATGAGCGAAAAAGAAAGTGCTTGGCGTGAAATGGCGCAGCAAGTAGCACATGAGATTAAGAATCCACTCACTCCGATGAAACTCAAATTACAGCATCTGAAAAGATTGCTCACCGAGGGTAAAGGGCTGAACCAAGATTTCAATAAACCAATTGATAGTATTTTAAATCAAGTCGAATCACTAAGCGATATAGCAACTTCCTTTTCGTCTTTCGCAAAAATGCCCGTTCCAAGAAACGAAAGGCTGGATTTGGCGGATTCATTACGTAAAGTAGTACGCCTGTTCAAGGCCGATGACGATGTGGAAATCATTCCGAATATTCCTCGAAACCCCGTTTGGATTGAAGGAGACGCTAATTTGTTGGGTAGAATTTTTAATAATCTTATTCTGAATGCGCTACAAGCTATGCCAGAAGGGCGCGTGGCAAAGCTCGAAATCAGCCTAGAGGAAACCCATTCTAAAGCGATTATTAGCGTAAAGGATAATGGTTTTGGAATTCCAGAGGAGATTCAAGACAAAATTTTTATCCCTAAATTTAGTACCAAGGTTGAAGGCTCTGGAATCGGTTTGGCCATTGCCAAACGAGGGGTAGAGCATGCAGGAGGGAGTATATGGTTCGAAACTGTGGCAGACGTGGGTACCACATTCTTCTTAGAGTTTCCATTAAGCGATTAATAGTGTTGCGTGGCTTAATTATTTGTATTTGCTTAATTCTATTTGTGCCAACATTATTTGCCCAAACAGAAGAACAGTGCAAATGGGTGAAAACTGACGGTAAACCAATCGTGCTCGATTCGCTTACTGTCATTCCTGAATCCATTAAAGTGGCGCAATTAGAAGGGCAAAATATTCAGTTCAACTTTCAATTGAATACCAATACCATCAGTATTTCATACCCTGCGTTAGATTCTGTTATCGTTTGTTTTCGCACTTTGCCTTACGATTTACACACCAAACGCGCCAATAAAACACTGGCCATTTACGATTCTACCGCGCTGTTCAAAGATGCCATTCGTTACCAGCAAAAGCTGGCCATGCCCAAACGCGAAGAGGCTTTTTCTACCCAAAACATTTCAAAAACAGGGAGTATTACTCGTGGAATTTCCTTCGGGAATAAACAGGATGTGTTTGTGAATTCTTCCCTAAACCTGCAGATGGAAGGACAGTTGACAGAAAATGTGAATTTGCGCGCAGTAATTACCGATAGAAATGTACCTTTTCAGCCGGAAGGAAACACGCAACAACTACAAGATTTCGACAATATTTTCATTCAGCTTTATAACGATAGGTGGTCATTAACTGCCGGTGATGTAGTGCTCAAGAATGGAGCCTCCAACTTCTTGCGTTACTACAAAAATGTACAGGGAGCACAATTCAAAACAGCTTATAAAATGGCCAATGGCTTTAAAGCAGAAACCACTTTTGCGGCCTCAGTAGCCAAAGGCCGATTTGCCTCCATCAATGTGGATCCCATAGAAGGCGTCCTCGGACCTTATCGAGTTCGAGGACCAAACAATGAGCGTTTCATCATTGTAATAGCAGGTTCTGAAAAAGTATTTGTAGACGGAGAAGAACTGACTCGTGGTTTCGATAACGATTATGTAATCGACTATAATTTGGGCGAAGTTACTTTTACCAACAAAGTGTTCATTACCAAATTCAGTAGAATAAGGATTGATTTTGAGTTTTCAGACCAAAACTATTCGCGTTCTATTTTTCAAGCCAGCCACTACCAATCCAACGATAAACTCGATTTCTCTTTTAACTATTATGGAGAGAAGGACAATCGAAATCAGCCCCTCGCTTTTGATTTGAGTTTGGAAGAAAAACGAATTTTAGCCGATGCGGGCGATGATCTAAATCAGGCCTTTACATCTCGTGTAGATAGCTTAGAATACAGGCCAGATATTGTCCTTTACCGAAAAACAATTGGCACGGATAATTTGGGAAATGAATTCGATATTTTTCAATATTCCACCAATCCAGATTCTGCCTTTTTCAATGTTCAGTTTACTTTGGTGGGGCAAGGTAGTGGTAACTACGTGTTAATTAACTCTACCACGAACGGACGAATTTATAAATGGGTAGCCCCTGTAAATGGGCAGTTGCAAGGAGATTATGAACCTATTTCCTTGTTGAATGCTCCTAACCAAAAGCAAATGGTTACGCTCGGTGCTGGCGCCAAATTAAATCAATACGATAAACTGAGTGGCGAAGTGGCCTTCTCAAAAAACGACCTCAATCTATTCTCAGATTTGGATGCAGATGATGATAGAGGAATGGCTTATAAGCTCATCTATGAATCTGTAAATCGACCTGTGAAAGGGCTCGAAGGCTATAAGTTCAATGCAGGTGCTTCATACGAATTCAATAACGATGCTTTCTCATTCATCGACCGTGTGCGTTATATAGAATTTGACCGCGATTGGAGTTTTAACTCAAACGATTTTGAAGAGAAGTTTGCCGAGAATATTCTGGAAGCCAAGGCTGGTTTGCAGAAGGATGCGCTCAATAATATGGATTATCGGTTGGTGAGAAGAAAACGAGGAGAGGCCGTAGATGGTGTACAGCAATACTTTAAAGGAGCAAAAGAGCTCAGTATTTTTAGACTAAAAGTAGATGCTTTTTCCATGAATAATGATCAGCAAGTCTTGTATTCAGAATGGCAAAGGTTATCCACCGATTTGTCTATCCGTTCCAAGTGGTTAATTCCGGGCTACCGTTATCAAGTAGATCGAAATGAGGTTTTTAACACCACTACGGATGAAATTGTACGGTCTTCAATGAATTTTGAAGCACATACTGTCTATTTGAAAAATGATGAAAGCCTTACCACGAACTATGGAGTTGAATACCAAGTACGGCAAGACAGAACACCATTCAACGGAGAACTGATTAACAGCAATAGGTCAGAAACTTGGAGCGCGTTTTTCAATACTGAAATTGATGAAACACAAACCCTACGAACCCTTTTTACTTACCGAGATTTAGAAAATTTAAACCAAATAGGAGAAGACAGGAATGACCGCACCATTATGGGGCGAGTAGATTGGTTGGGAAATTTCTTAGATCGTTCAATTCAGTCAGAACTATCGTATAATCTTGCCAATAGCCGCGAGCTGCGTAGAGAGTTTATTTTTATTCAAGTACCTACGGGGGAAGGAACGCATACTTGGCGTGACGACAATAATGATGGGGTACAAGACCTAAATGAGTTTTACATTGCGGTAAACCCTGATGAAAAGAACTACGCCAAAATTTTTGTTCCTACCGATAATTATGAAGAGGCTTTCAATACCAACATCAGTTATCGACTAAGAATGAAAACACCCAATACTTGGTTTGAAGATGGAGGATTGAAAAAACTCTTGGCGCGTTTCACCAATACAACGGCCTATACGCTGAATTCTAAAATCACGGATGAAGACCTAGCTGCTAGACTTTGGCCTATAAATGTGGCCGATGATATGATTTTATCTTCCAGACAAACCCTGCGTTCTACGCTCTTTTTCAATCAGTCTAGAGCTGCTTTTGCTGCCGATTTAGGTTTTGCTCAGCAAGAGAATCGACAACTATTATTGAATGGCTTTGAGCGTATTGATAATGACGAATTGAGAGCGCATGTTCGTTGGAATGTAAACTACCAAACTAATCTCGATCTGACTTTTATTTCTGGCGAAAGAGCAAGTAGTTCGGATGTACTTACCCAAAGAAATTACCTGATACAGAGTAAGGTTTATCAGCCGGCAATTTCATGGCAGCCCAGCAATTTTTTCAGGCTCACGACCACTTATGCCAATAAGGAAAAGAAAAATGTTTTTTCTGAAAACAGTAATGAAGGCTCTAAAATCAATGAATTCTCAATCGACACCCGTTTTTCTAAAGCGGCTAAAACTACCTTGAGTGCCAACTTTAAGTACATTAATATTGATTTTACTGGGCAAGAAAACTCACCTACGGGCTATGAATTGTTAGAAGCGCTTCGGCCAGGCCGTAACCTTACCTGGAACCTGAACTGGCAACAGAAAATTGGCAATGGACTGCAACTCCTACTCCGCTATGATGCCCGTAAATCAGAAGGCAATCCAATTGTGCATTTGGGCAGGGTTCAGATATCTGCTTTGTTCTAGAATTAGTTTTCAAAACAAAATACCCTATTTTTAACGTTGTAAGCATAAAACAAATAGCTATGTCCTTTATTAAACCTCTTTTCGCACTTGCAATTTTCTTTACGCTTTCATGTGATGCTCAAACCACCAGCGGGCCACTTGAAATCACTGAATCCACTCAAGCCAGTGATTTAGTGCCCGAGTTGGTAACAGACGAACTAAGTAATCCATGGGGGATGGCTTTTCTTCCTGACGGTAAAATATTGGTTACTGAGAAAGCAGGAACTATTGTATTGATTGAGAATGGGAAGGTGATAAATAAGGAAGTTTCAGGAGGGCCTCAAAGTACAACAAGAGGACAAGGTGGACTTTTGGATATCGAGCTTCATCCTGATTTTGAATCGAATAAATGGGTTTACTTTACTTTTGCCAGTGCAGAAGGTGAGGGTGACGGAGCAATGACTGCCCTTTCAAGAGCAAAATGGAACGGCTCGTCATTTGATAATCACGAAGTGCTTTATAAAGGTTCACCTAACACAAGAGCAGGCCAGCATTTCGGAAGTAGAATAGCCTTTGATGCTCAAAATCATGTTTACTTTTCGATTGGAGACCGTGGTAATCGGGATGTAAACCCTCAAGATATTACGCGTGACGGAGGGAAGGTCTATCGATTAAATGATGACGGTTCAATTCCTTCAGACAACCCTTTTGTGAATACGGCTAACGCAAAAACAGCGATTTACTCTTACGGACATAGAAACCCTCAAGGTTTGGCCACGAACCCAGCAACTGGCGATATTTGGGAACATGAACATGGCCCACAAGGTGGTGATGAGGTAAATATCATTGGAAAGGGAAAGAATTACGGTTGGCCAGTGATTACCTATGGTGAAAACTATGGAGGTGGTGCTATCACCGACAAAACGGCTATGGAAGGAATGCAGCAGCCCGTAACTTATTGGGTGCCGTCAATTGCCCCTTGCGGAATGGCCTTTGTTCAGAATGCGAAATACGCTGGGTGGGATGGCGATTTGATTGTGGGTTCATTGAAGTTCAGTTATTTGGTGCGTTGCGTAATCGAAAACGATAAAGTGGTAAGACAAGAAAAAATTGCCGAAGGCATTGGTCGTGTGCGTAATGTAGAAATGGGCAACGATGGCTATTTGTATGTTGGTGTAGAAGGAAAAGGACTTTATAGATTGGTGCAGAAGTAAGGCTCACCAAAATCTACTTTTCAATTCATAGTTGCTTTTCGATAATCTCCAAAAGCAGATCAATATCCTTTTTATGGGTTCTGAATGAAAGCACAGCTACGCGCATGTAGAATTGGCCATTGAGCGTGGTGGAAGAAATGAAAATTCTTCCGTCTTGGTGTATGGCTTTGACAATGGCTGCATTGAATTCATTGGCATCTTTATCCTTGGGTAGGTACCTGAAAATTACTGTTGAAAGTACTGGCGCTGGGCCAACCTCAAAACCCATTGCTTTAATCTGGGTATAGAAATATTGCGCCAATTCCATTTTCTCTTCCAAACAAGCCTTAAATGGAGCAATACCATGAAGCTTAAGCGGTAACCACATACGCATCCCCCTAAAATGCTTGCTCAATTCTGGAGAAAGCTCAGCTGGCGACATTTCATCCCGATGCATTTTGGTGTCCTGCATGTAATTGGCTTCGTAGCTATTGGCCGCTGCCAAATGCTCAATGTTTTTGATCAAAACAATGCCAGAACCATAAGGAAGAAACAAACCTTTATGTGGGTCGAGAATAACTGAATCAGCTTTTTCAATGCCGCTCATTATTTCTTTTCCTTGTTTTGTCAATTGGAAAAAACCGCCATAGGCAGCATCTACATGAAACCATAAATCATGCTCTTCGGCAATACTAGCAATGGCGTTGAGCGGATCAACTGCGCCAACATCTGTAGAACCTGCATTGGCAATGACCAAAAAGGGCTGAAGACCTTGTTCTTTATCTTCAAGTACTTGAGCGTTTAGTTTTTCTGGAATAATTCGATAATCTTCATCCAAATCAATAATGCGCAAGATGCACTCGCCCAAACCACAAAGTTTAATAGCTTTTTGCAAACTATGATGCGTTTGCTGGCTGGTATAGATTACCGTTGATTCAAGGTCTTTCCCCTTTAGTTTTTTAGCCTCTCTCGCTGTCGAAATAGCGATGAGGTTAGCAATGCTTCCGCCCGAAGTTAAATTACCTCCAAAGTGACTCGTATAGCCAATCAGCTTTCCTGCCCAATCGATCAGCGCATTCTCCATGCGCACTGCTCCCGGAGAAGCATAAAATACACCTGCATAACGATTGGAAACCGCGGCCAGATAATCGCCCAAAGCCGATTCGTAAATTCCGCCACCGGGTATATAACCCAAATGACCTCCAGAAGCTGGGTTCAGGCCGGGTTTATCTACTCTTTCGCCAATAAAAGGGAGAATATCTTCAATAAGATGGTTCTGCTCGTCAATATCAAAGAAAGAGTCTCCATCTTCTTTTCCGTAGCTATCAAATTCGTAAGCCTTTCTATTTTCAAGGCTATTCAAAAAGTCTTCTGCATATTCAATTACCGATTTCTGTAAAGAAAGTCTTTGGTCTGCGTTGGTCTCTAAAGCTGTCGACAAACTTTCAGATTTATGATGTTGAGCAGAAGATTGATCTTTCCTATTATCCATTGACTGGTGTTATTTCTTAACTCTGATTTTTCCTTTCATAATTACGTGAAGTGTACAGTAGTAATCTGCATCTTCCTTTGCAACCATACTCCATGAACTTCCTTTTTTCATAAGGGAAGATGACCATTTTTTTGTTTTTTCTTCGGTTACATCGTGATCAACATAATCATTGTTAATAAAGGTAATGGTATCGCCTTTATTGACCTCAATATAATCCGGAATAAACTTTAATTGCTTGATTTCAATAATGTGTTTTTGAGATTTTTGTATTCTTATAGAAGATTCTATAGCCTGATTTTCTGCGATTTGAGCAGGAGATGAGGTAAAGAACAACAATATAAAGCTGATGAATGAAATCGGAATAGTTTTCATAATAATTATAAAAATTGAATGATGAATGGGGTAAAAGGGCCTCTAAAAAATGAGGCCCTTTTTGAACAGAAAGCAACTCTACTTGAAAGATTTTTGAACCATTTCCGCATGTTTAAGGTGCGTTTCTAATGCAGGCACAATGGCTTGAAGAAATTCTCTAAGTTCAGTGTTGCTTGATTGCTTGATCAAGATGCCGTTAACTGCATCAATTACGGCTTTGTGGTAGGCTACTTCGTTGTCGATATATGCTTTGTCGAAGTCTTTTGCACTTTTACTTTTGAGCATTTTCTCTGTTGTTTTAGCACCGTCCATGAGCGATTTGCTAACGGCATTATCCTGTGGAGTTACACCAAGCTTTGTTACCAAAGTAGTAGCTTGTTCAATTACTGATTTGTGATCACGGATCATGGTTTCAGCAAAATTAACAACCTCTTTGTTTTTGGATTTTTTCTTGGCTATCTCGGCATAACTAATGTCGATCTGGTTGGCAACAACCCCTACGTGGGCAATTTCAGCATCATTTAGTTTAGGCGCTTCTTGCCCCAAAAGGGAAGCTGAAATCAGGAAGGAAGTAGCTGTTAAAAACAGCTTAACTTTTGATTTTACATGTTTTTTCATAGCGTTTACTATTCTGTTTAATTTATTTCCTATTGGATACAGAACAGCGCCATTCGTTACAAATTGGTTGATAAATCAATCGGATAATTTGATCTTAAAATACGTAGTGAAATAGAGGGGCTAGAATAGGCAACTACAACCAAAAAGGATCTTCATTATTTTCCTTGAATGTAACTGAATCATGCATTTCGGTCATTTGCGCTAGTTGCTCAGAAGTTGCTATGTCTTGAATTTCAGGAAAAAGTACCCGCTCTTCAAAGCGGATGTGCCTTTCCAATTCCTCTTCAATTCTGCTGAGATTGCGGGCAATGTCTTCCTTATCTTCAAAAAGCCGAGCAAGTCTTCTGTGCTCCGCCATAGCCTTTTTAATGTGCTCATGTTCTTCACCCAAAATGGGAAAGATGAATTTCTCCTCATCTGAAAAATGAGGAATGAGATGGGTTTTATAAAACCAGTCAGCATAAGTCTTTATCCTCATTGGATCAACCTTAGAAAGAAATCCCTTCCGTATTTTCCAACAGAGCAATAAGCCATGATGGTGTTCGCGACTGAAGGGCTGAAGTGCTTTGTGTCGTTTAAGGGGTTTTCTTTCTTCCATAGTTTTTCTTTTTAGTAAAGAGAAATAACCCTGCGATTTCTATACTGAAATTACAGGGCTAGCTAGGATCAACTCTAAGAACGAATAAAAGGGTCCTGTTTATTCATTCTGCCAAGCGTAACTTATGCAGTTAATTTCTTCTCTAAGGCTACGGCTTTAGGGAAGAGAATGTTGTTCTCTAAGTGAATATGAAGGTGTAAATCATCTTCAAACTCTTTTAAAAGAGAAAAGGCCACTTTATAAGTATTACAAGCATCAGCTGGTGGTGTGTATTGGTTGCTTAATTTGCTAATCTGACGAAAACGTTCTCCTTCAGTGTCGTGTTCGTGCATCATTGCCTGTACGGGGTTGTTTACAGTGCCAAAATGTGGAGGGTGTGCTTTAATATCTTCACTTTGGGAATTCACCATTTTTCTAACAAAAGGGAAGAGCATGAGTTCTTCTTTTTTCATGTGCATAGCCAATTCACCAGCAGATGCATTGAAAAGTGATTCTATTTCTAATAATTCAGGGTGGTTTTTGCCGTGAACACTACTTATTTTATTCAAGTACTGTTTTATTACGGGCATTTTCTCTTCTACATAGCGATGGTGCTTTTTCTCAATGTAGTCTGCTAGTAAATCAATTGGCCAAAGTTTGTAGTCATTTCCTCCAGCGTGTACTCTGGTAATCGCTGAATTGAGTTTATCCATGAGCTCGTCTTGATTGATGTTTTTTTCTTCGCATGCCACATCTATACTACGGTTGCCATTGCAACAGAAATCAATTCCATAAGATTCGAATACTGCCGCGGCACGGTAATCTTCAGCTACAATTTCACCAATGGTTTTTTCAATAAGATTTTCCATAATCTGTTTTTTTAAATTGTGTAATACCATAAATAAGTAAGCATATCACCTTAATAACTTCTGCCCCAGCGTAATAGAAATGGAGGTTAGAAGCAGGTGGTATAATGTCTTCAATGTACATTTCGGCTCTAGCGTCAAGCGCAGGTAAAAGCCAAAGTGTTTGAATGAATAGGAGTAAGAGTGGGAGTAAGAAGGCTACGGTTTTTGTACTCAATAAGGGTGCTTTATGAATGACAAGCTGTATGCCTATTGCAATGGCGAATACCCATTCCACTTTGTTTAGTGCACCAAAAACTAATCGGCCAATGCCCAAACCTAAGGAAAGCGTAATGCCTGGAGCTTGAAATTTCAACCAAGCTTCCATAAAGCTAATCGCGCAAACAAAGCCTATCCATAAGAAGACAGAAACTACTGCGATTGGCGATTTTACTTGTATTGTCATAACAAAGGTTTTGAGTCTCGTTCTTTATAATATTCGATTTTGAATAAGAACATTTCGGCCATTTTTTGAGCACGCCATTTGGCTTCATCAGCTTTCTCGCCCTCAAAAAGTTCATCTATGGTGCCATAGAATAACTCAATCCATCGCTCGAAGTGCTTTGCATCTATGGGCAGGTGAGCATGCGGTGCAAAAGGACTTCCGTAATAGGTGTGTTCACCCAACAGAATGGTTTGCCAAAAGCGGTACATTTTCTCTAAATGCTGTGGCCATTTATTTTTAATCACACCATTGAATATATCGGCCAGTAGTTCGTCATTCCTCACCTTATCATAAAAGGTGTCTACTAATAATTTGATGTCGGATATGCTTAAGATTTCTTTCATTAAAAGAATGATTTATATAAGTCTGGATTCCAGTTCATTATTAAATAGAAGAGGCCAAAAGCCACAAAAGAGATCACCAAAGCCCATACCCAAGCTGGTATAGCCTTAGGCGTTTCAGAGCCTTTAATAATAAACTGATCTTCTATTTCGCTACCATAAGCGTTAATGGTGATGGACACTTGAGTGTCGACCACCTCGTTTTTTCGCAAGCCAACCACGGCTATTTCAGGGCCATTCCTTACTTCAAAAGGAATGGTTTTTACTCCTTCAACACCATTGCTGGATTTGGCTACTATTTTTAGTTTATGTTGACCATCAGGTATTTTGGTCGTGTCCATGGTAAACTTCACTGGAGGTTTAAATTCTCCGAACGGAACTGTTTCTTCATCCAGAAACACCTTTATAATTCGTTGGTCTTCCATTTTATCCGAAGTATTCATGGGTTACAATATTTTTAATGTGATGAGGGTCTGCTTTCTCTGGTTTTACCAAATACTTAATGCTGTAGAAAAACGTGAGGCTTACAATGATTACAGCAGACCATATGATGATATAATCGAGCGTGCCATTTGGACCAGCGCCATGCGTAATTTCAGCCAGAGCCTTAGGTTGTTTTTCCTTACACAGCTCACAGGCATTTACCATTTGTTGAGCGATGAAGGTTAACATGAAAATTAAACTTAGCTTTCTCATTTCTTATGGGTTTTGTTGGTTGACCATGTCTCTTATTTTCTTCACGTCTTCAGCCGAAAGGGTAGAGGCATTATTGCCCCAGCTGGTTCGCTCATGGTTGGCAATGGCAGCTATTTCTTCATTGCTCAATTGATCAGCAAATGGTGGCATTTGAGCAAACTCACTGCGTGCATCATAGCCCATAAGAATTACCTTGACCATCATTTCTGGACTGGGGTCAGTTACAATTGGGCTTCCCACTAAAGAAGGGAAAGCACCTTGAATTCCTTCACCGTTGGCTTGGTGACAGGCTGCGCAAACATTTGCATACAGTTTAGCACCATCAGGAAGCAATGCTTGGTTAGGGTCGGTAGCGCTTGTGGTCACCACTTCTTTTTTGTTTTGGGGAATAAAGGTAGGGCTGCTGCCAGGCATTTCTGTTTGTTTTAGAGACTGTAGATAGGCCACCAGTTGCAGAGCTTTGGTGGAGGCCACAATCTTTGTGTTGGGCTTATTAAAGAAAGGACTGCCCACAGGTACAACCACATCTTCTGGAGTGACTTTATCGGTAGCTTTTTCTTCGAATAACCACGGGTATGACGGCATGATGGATTCCTTTACCACAGAACGTGGGTTATAAAGGTGCATCAGGTGCCAATCTTTAACAGGTTGCCGTTTTCCGATATTGGTGAGGTCGGGGCCAGTGCGTTCACTGCCCAATAGTGAGGGTGATTGCCGCCACACATCCAGACGTTGTTTACTAAAGTAGTAATCCGAGGGCATTGAAGGACGATCGCCCCAAACGTTGTCCATTTCAATGCTTCTCACTTGCTGGGTATGGCAGGCAACACAGCCTTCAGCAATATAGAGCCTGAGCCCTTCTTGCTCCATTTCCGTAAAGGCCATTTGATCGGGTAGTGGTGCTGTTTTCTGCATTTGAGATGCAGGCAATACCGCAATCAACAGACTGAGTGTCAAGAAGCCAGCTATGGCCATATTGACAAGTATTTTATGATTTTTATGAAAGTTGAACATTTCGTTTTATGCAGTTATAGTTTCTAGTTGCTTCAATTTCAGGGGTTTTACTACAGGCTCTTTTTTTGCCATATAGTAAAAATTATAAGCGAAAATGAGGTGGGAAAGGAACATGAGTGAACCGCCTACTGCGCGCCATACCCAATAAGGTTGCATCAAAATAACAGAGTCGATAAATGCATTTCCTTCTAACCAACTCAGCCCTCTTAGAGTACCACCAGCCATTAATGAAATGGTGTAAGCGAAAAGTCCAATGAAGGCCATCCAGAAATGTGCTCCCACAAAAATCTGTGGCGGTTCCTTTCCTGTCAACTTTGGAAGAAGCGTATAAATACAAGCCCAAAGAATGAATGAAATAATACCGTACATGGTCATGTGCGAATGCGCCACATTAAAATCGGTGAAATGCCAGATGTAATTGGTGAACCTAAAGGCCTGGAAGCTGCCTTGTGTAGAACCCACAAAGTAATAGATTACACCTACTAAAAAGAAGGGCAATACATAACTTTTCGAAATATGGCTCCAACTGCCTTTCATGGTCATTAGAAAGTTAGTAGTGCCAGAAACTACGGGAATGAACATGCCTGCGCTGAATACAATCGCCACCGTTTGTAGCCACCAAGGCAAAGGGCTAAACACAAAGTGGTGAGTGCCAATTAGTGTATAAAACAGCATTTGCGTCCAAAATGCGAGCACCCCTAGGGAGTATGAGTAAATGGGTTTGTTAAGGGCTGAAGGAAGGTAGTAATAAATAAGCCCCAAGGTAAAAGTCATGAACCACATACCTACACCTTGGTGCATGTAGTAACCTTGAATAATGGTTTCTCCCAAGCCGTTTTGATAGCTGGGAATGTAAGCGATAATGGTCAGAATGATCGTCCAGGCCAAAGAGGCGAGAATAAACCAGTTAGAAATGTAGATTTCAGAAATCTTTCTTTGCGCTACCGTTTTATAGAAGTTGCGGAATGTGATGATGAGGCCAATGGCGAAAAGGGCCATGACTGGCCAAATGTATTCTCTGTATTCACCACCGCCATTATTAATGCCTGTCATTAAACAGATATTTCCTAAAAACACAGAAAGGTTAATAAGTACCCAAGCATGCCAAGCATACTTATAGCTATAAATGATAGTGTTGGAAGTACGAGCAATTACAAAATAGCCCAAGCCAATCATAGACAAGGAAGCCCAGCCCCAAAAAACGGTGTTTGTGTGTACAGGTCTTAAACGGCCAAAGGATAGCCATGAAACACTATCGAGCTCTGGCCAAATGAACTTCATGCCCAAGTATTGACCTATGAGTGTGCCGAATACTAGCCAGAATACTGAGGCCCCTACATACCAAAGAACGATCTTTCTAAGTGGGGCTGGGGTATCAAAACCTAGTGTTGTCTTTTTTTTTTCGTCAAAGAAAGGGTTGTTCGTCTCGTGACTAATCTCCCTGAGCAGTCCTTTATCGTCAGTAGCGGCTACATCGCTTGCTAGTTCATTGCCTATGAGTTTGTAGGCTAAGGCTGCTTTTCGTTTGGCTAGTATTTCGTCAATTTCATTATCATCTAGCTTGATCAGGTCTTCATTAAAGGCCAAGTCCTTCTTTACTATTTGTTGGTGACGGTAGTTACCAATGAGACTAGAAAGCTTGGCCATTAAAATGATGATGGCAACAACCAACACAATAACAATGAGTACAATAGTTCCGATTACACCTGGGCTACTGAGCCAATTAGGTGCGTCCATTGTTTCATTTTGCGCTTTTAGTGCGAAAGTAGGAAGCAAGAGTAATGCTGTGGTAAATAGATAATTTCGTTTCATTACAAGATATTAATACCTTTATATCCTTTATTTTGATAAATATTTAGCGTTTCAAATAAGTCAAACCCGTTTCTAAACTGGTGGCCAATTCAAAAAGGCTTGTATTTTCAAGCATTTTCCTCAATTCATTTCTTATGCTGGTGAACTTATCGTGAACAGGGCAGGGTTCGTTGGCATTGCACACCTTTAAACCTAAACCGCATCCTTTGTAAATACTGTCACCATCAAGAGCATTCACAATTTGGCTAAGCTTTATCGAATCAATTTCATCTTTAGCAATTTCGAAACCACCATTAGGGCCTTTTATTGAATTGATTATTTTTGCTCTGGCCAACTGCTGCAAAACTTTAGCAGTGAATGCTTCCGGAGAATCTATTTCCGCAGTAATGTCTTTCAAACTCGCACGTTCCTCGTTAAGAGATTTCTGTGCGATGTAAATCACTGCTCGAATTCCGTATTCACATGCTTTTGAGAACATAGTTGACTTATTTTCTGTCCAAAGATAAGTCAGGTTTTTAATTCGGACAAATTTATCCGAATTATTTATTATGATTTTATTATTATTCATTCCATTCTCTGCAAATATGTGGGGGATATATATTCAGCCCTTAATACAAAGCCATTTAGCTTTTATTGAGGGCTGAGGTTACTTGACTTATTCGCTCCGTTTTTCGCCTTTGCCGTGGGCTAAAATTATCCGAGTGATTCTCGCCAATGAAAACACACTAATGGCCATTACAATATCGCGTACGGCAACGTCCAGATGACTGCCAGTGAGCAATAGGCTTAACGCAATTAGAACAAGCCAAGCAGCGACTACATAACTGCCCATTTCTGTTTTGGTCAATACCAAAATACCAGCACCTATTTCTACTATGCCCACAATTATCATAAAAGTGGAAGCGCTAAAAGGTAGCATGTCAACCATACCAGTTGATAGATATTGGGTCCAATCTGTTAGTAGATTTAAAAACTTGTCTGCTCCGGCAGCAATGGGTACTAAGCCAAAAGTGAACTTAATCAAGTTGTGGATTTTGAAAATTTCTTTAATGTCTCCTGAATTTCTCATAAGTTTTTTAGTATTTAATTTCCCTTTAGATCATCGATTCACAATTCGGTTACAAAATTTGTAACCCAACCAAGGCCTCTGCATCCAATGTTGGATTTTAGAATATTTCAGAAGAATCAATTGGAACTTGGTTGAAGCCTTATAAAGAGTATTTGTATAGGAAGATTGAGTTGTTGGATATCTTATGAATAGGTAGGGGAGTTGCAAAAGTCATCGACTGTTGAATATGTAGTGATTTCAAGTGGTTAATTCCCAGCTATTTGAAAAAAAATGATGATTAGTTTGTAACAGGATCAGACCCTTTGTATCAAATACTCAATGTTGCGATCCAACTCAGTTGATTGTTTAATTGTGCCGAAGACCTTATATGGTCTTATCACCTCAATTATCCTATTTCTGTGTTCTATAATCTGCGGGAAGCATAAGGCCAGATATTGATTGCGTTTGATGTCTTGACCCAGAATTTTAAATGTTCGATATCGGTCTTGCGTCCCGTTCAGGAAGATTGCTTTTATCCAAATCCTTGAAATATAATATGTAAACCCTAATTCCTATGAAAAAAAATATTTTAGCACTTGGCGTTTTAATCGCTGTCTTCTTTCTCAGCCTAGTTGGTTGTAATGATGATATTGAAATTAGAACCGAAACAATTACAGCGGTTGATACGCTGTTTCTAGATCCAGTATTGGTATCGCAGGGTAGAGAAACATTTAGATATAATACTTTCGGAGATGAGGCTTTTTGGAGTGGTGTACTTCATATTGATAAAGCTATTTTAGGAGAAAGCAATGGAGGGTATGGAGCAGGAGTGAGTCCGGCCACGGCATTGTCCGTTGGGTTAAAAGTGGACTCAGAGGCACTTCCTGAAGAAGTTGTTAGTGCAATTCAGGCAGGTCAAATTGATTTACAAGACCCGGCCAGCACATTGGCATTATTGAAGTTAGATGCCGTTGTTGGCGTGAAAGGCAACTTCAATGAGGCTGGTGATATGACTTCTGTGGGGATTACTTGTGCACTTTGTCACTCTACCGTAGATGATTCTTTCACTGAAGGAATTGGAAAGCGATTAGATGGATACCCAAATAGAGACTTGAATGTTGGAGTTATTATTTCTTTGACTGATAATGCAAAATTTTTGGCGGATTTACTTCATGTCGATGTGCCTACGGTGGATGCTGTTCTTAAAGGCTGGGGGCCTGGTAAATTTAACGCAGGTCTGATGGTAGATGGGAAAGCACTGAAACCTGACGGCACTATTGCCGCCAATTTGTTACCTGCTGCTTATGGTTTACAGGGGGTTAATTTGGCCACATATACGGGTTGGGGTGATATGGTGTATTGGAATGCATTTGTTGCCAATTTAGAAATGCACGGTAAAGGTAACTTTACTGATGCGCGTCTTAATGATCCGGTGAGATTCCCTATTGCGGCTGAGAATAACTTTGGCAATGTGGTAAATGACCCTGATTTAATTACACCAGAGTTAGCCGCTCTTCAAGCTTATCAATTGTCTTTAGATGCTCCGAAGCCCCCTGTGGGTAGCTATGACTCACAAGCCGCTGAGCGTGGAAAAGTGTTGTTTAATGGTGTTGCCGAATGTGCTACCTGCCATATTTCTCCAATATTTACAGATGCTGGTTATAACTTACATAGTGCCGAAGAAATAGGAATCGATGATTTTGAGGCCATGAGATCTCCTACTGGTCAATACAGAACTACTCCGTTGAGAGGTCTATTTGCTAGAATGAAAGGTGGGTTTTATCACGATGGCAGATTCGAAACTTTAGATGATGTAATTAATCATTATGATAGCCATTTCAACTTAGGCTTGTCTAATCAAGATAAGAATGACCTGATAGAATATTTAAAATCAATTTGAGTTAGAGTGTGTTTAAGGCATTGAGAGTTTGAGGATACGGGGCTGAAGGGGGCACTTTCCTCAGCTCTCTCTTGCCTAGATTACCCGTTATATTATCAGGAGTAATGATGGTCTGTCATGCTCTTACTTGTTATAACCCACCAAATTTGCTATCAAGTTCTTCCATAATAATACCTTAAGAAATCACGATTCTTTATGTTGAATACATTAATCACCTATTTAAAATCGACAAGGTTGATGGGGGTATTGTTTCTTGCTTTTGCTACTGCCATGGGTATAGGAACGTTTATTGAAAATAAACATGGCACCAATGCTGCTCGAATTCTGATTTATGAAGCATGGTGGTTTGAGGCAATATTGATGCTGTTTGTGGTCAATTTTGTAGCTAACATTAAGGTTTATCGCTTGAGTCGTAAGTCCAAGTGGCCCGTTTTAACCATACATTTGGCTCTTGTTGTCATAATTGTGGGCGCTACAATTACCCGCTACACAGGCACTGAGGGCTTAATGTCGATTAGAGAACAAGCCGTGAGTGATGAAATTATCTCGGATGAAACACAGCTTAAGGTAATTATAGAAGCCCTTTCCGACTCAGTTAAGGAACGCCAGATTATTGAAAAATCTCTATTGTTGTCTCAGTATACACAGCGCCACAATGATTTTTCCATTCATACGGATTTAGCGAACAAGGAAATTCAAATAGATTATGCGGATTTTATTTCTTCAGCGTCAGAAGTGTTTCAAGCAAATAATTCAGGATATCTGTTCCTCAAGCTTGTTCTATTGGTGGAGGCTGAACGTCAAGATTTTTACCTCAAAGAAGGAGAGGCTAGATTACTCAATGGCCGGACTTATTCATTTAATAAGCCTACCGAGAATGCTATTAATTTTGAATTGACTGGGGATGGTTTGGTGATTACTGCTCCCTTGGATGGATTTGTTTCTCAAATGACTTCTGACGATTCGTATGAAATTCACAAAGGGACTAAAAATGAATTTCGACTAAAATCTTTTTATACTATTGAAGAGCAGCAATTTGTGGTTCCGGAACTTCCGCAAAGAGGCGAAGTTAGCTTAGAATCTAATAGTGGAAACATGAATGAGGTTTTAGATGACGCCCTTATCTTGAACGTAAAAATCGATTCGGTTCAAAAGGAAATTATAGTTTTTGGGAGTGAGAAGAAGATAGGTAAACCTGAGTTGGTCATTATTAATGGAATGCAACTTACGGTATCCTATGGTAGCGAGATGCTCAAGCTACCATTTAAACTGGGATTGAAAGACTTTAGGGCTGAAAAATATCCAGGAACTACCAATAGTTATTCTGCTTTCGAGAGTGAAATCGTGGTGATCGATGATCAGAGTAGTTTCGACTATGATATCTTCATGAATCATGTTTTAGACTACAAAGGCTATCGTTTTTTTCAAGCCTCATTTCACCCAGATGAAAAGGGGACGATTTTATCGGTCAATCATGATTTTTATGGAACATGGGTTACCTATATAGGATACTTCGTTCTTTATTTAGGTTTACTACTTATTTTATTCGATAAGCGCTCTCATTTCTCTAAAGTTGCTGGTAAACTGAAGAAGCTTAATTCCAGCATATGCCTGATTGTTGTTTTGCTAGTAGTATCTGATTTAAAAGCTCGAGCTCAAGAACAGCCTTTGTCTACAATGTTAGTTCGAGAAAAAATTGATTCATTGGTGTTCAGTAAGCCTGTACCTGAGAAACAAGCTTTAGCATTTGGCCATTTGCTTGTTCAGGATTGGAACGGGCGAATGAAACCTATGAACACCTATAGCTCAGAAATTTTGAGGAAGGTGAGCAAGAGTAACACTTATCAAGGTCTGAATTCTGACCAAGTGCTTATTTCAATTTTAGAACGACCACAGCTTTGGTATAATGTTCCGTTGATTTATTTAAAACGGGGGAATAGCACACTTAGGACTAAGCTTGGCGTGGCTTCTGATGCTACTCATATTTCGCTTGCTGAGTTTTTTGAACGGAATGGTGATTACAAGATTCAAAACGAAGTTGATAATGCTTATAAATCAATCGTCCCAAATCAATTTGATAAAGATTATATGGAGGTTGACAAGAGAGTCAACTTAATGTACAACGCTCTATTGGGGAGTCAATTAAGAATATTCCCAGTGCCAGGCGAGAAGAATAATAAATGGATTTCATCGAATGAGCTTTCTGGTTTCTCTGTATCGAAAAACGATTCATTGTTTATACAACATTCGATTCCATTATACATCTCTGGCATGTTGGAAGCTGAAAGATCGAATGACTATGCTGAGGCAGATCTTATTTTAGAAAAGATAAAGAAATTTCAGGCGAAATATGGTGGTGATGTACTTCCTAGTCCCTCGAAAGTAAATGCAGAAGTACTTTACAATAAATATGATGTGTTTAGAAAACTCTATACTTGGTATACCTATGTGGGGGGGCTATTATTGATACTGTCTATTATATTCATGCTAACTAGGGGCAGGAAATTAGAATGGCCACTAAAAGCAGTTCGCTTTTTAGTTTATGCTTGCTTTATACTTCACAGTGTAGGGTTAATCGGTAGGGCTTATATATCGGGCCATGCTCCCTGGAGTGATGCATATGAAACAATAATTTATATTAGTTGGGCAACGATGCTCTTTGGAATAATCTTAGGGAGAAAGTCGGATTTAGCCTTGTCTGCTACTACATTTGTGTCCGCAATAATTCTTATGGTGGCGCACTGGAATTGGCTTGATCCCGCAATAGCCAATTTACAACCCGTTTTGAATTCCTACTGGCTAATGATTCATGTAGCAATTATAGTAGCAAGTTATGGCCCTTTTACCTTAGGCATGGTCTTGGGCTTATTGAGCCTTATTTTGATGATTTTTTTAAAACAATCGAACTCAAAGGATTTGATAGTGAATATAAAAAAATTAGTACTGACTACAGAGTTGAGTTTAACCGTGGGTTTGGTAATGCTTACAATTGGTAATTTTTTAGGAGGACAATGGGCAAATGAAAGCTGGGGAAGATATTGGGCTTGGGATCCCAAAGAGACTTGGGCGCTGATCAGTATAATGCTTTATGCTTTTATTATTCACATGCGCCTCATTCCTAAACTCCGTAGTGAATGGCTGTTTTCTTTAGTGAGTGTAATAGCTTTCTATTCTATTTTAATGACCTATTTCGGTGTTAATTTTTATTTATCGGGACTTCATTCTTATGCCAAAGGAGATAATATAGTAACACCTGATTTTGTCTATTATTCTTTACTGTTCATTGGCGTAGTCTCTTTTTGGGCCTATCTGAAATACAAGAAGTACTGGTTTAAACTTGGGTTGTCTTAACCGTTGAGCTCAAATTTTTGAATTGTTAATGTATTGAAATCGCCTTCTGAGTCTTGGTTGGCGTGGTCAGGAACGGTTTGGTTATAAATTTTGTAACCAAATGGAAGTGTCGTTATCTAATGTTCAAACCTCACTAAAAATGGAAGCGATTAAATTGAATGACATTACCATTGGAAAAATGTCGGATTCGGAAATCATCAGGAGAGTATTGGGTGGTGAAAAGGAACTCTTTGAGATACTGATGCGCAGATATAATCAAACACTCTATCGTGTGATTAGGAGCTATATGACTGTTGAAGGTGATGTAGAAGATGCTATGCAAGAGGCCTACCTTAAAGCTTATGAAAAGTTAGATCAGTTTAAAGGTACAGCCGCTTTTTCTACTTGGTTGGTAAGAATTGGAATGAATGAGGCGCTACAAAAGATTAGAAAGAACAAACGGATATTTTTTATTGACGAACACGCGGAAGCGTCTGGTCGAATTTTTCTACTCCCAGATAACGGACAAATGAATCCTGAAAAGAACGTAATTAAACACGAAACCCGATTGATGGTGGAGAAGTCCATTGACCAATTGCCAGAGAAATACAGGGTGATTTTTATGCTGCATCAAGTGGAGGGCATGAATAATACCGAGATTTCAGCTGCGCTCGATTTAACCGAAAGCAATGTAAAAGTAAGGTTGTATAGGGCGAAGAAGATGCTGAAAGAAGAATTGTTTAAGCAATCCGTAGATGTATCAGCTTTTGAATTCGGGAACTGCCGTTGCGATAGAATTGTACAGTTTGTTATGGATCGTATTTAGTCTAGGCTGTAGGCCAACCTAGACTATTGATCCCTAAACTTGCGCATCATTTTGTTGGCAAATACGAACTCGTCAAGTTCTTGAACACCAGAATGCATAATGTCATCACTATTGCCTTCCCAAAGTTTGTGGCTATTGCTAAGGAACATAATGTATTCGCCAATCTCCATTACTGAGTTCATGTCATGAGTTACAATCACGGTGGTGATTTGGTATTCCTCCGTAATTTCCGCTAGTAAACGGTCTATTTTGATCGAAGTAATTGGGTCGAGTCCAGAATTAGGTTCGTCACAAAACAGGTATTGAGAGCTGTTTACGATGGCCCTAGCAATACCCACTCTTTTTTGCATGCCACCACTAATTTCTGAAGGCATTCGCTTATTGGTGTTTTCTAACTTTACCCGTTTCAGACAAAAATTTACTCTATCGAGTTTTTCATCTTCGGGCATTTTGGTTAGAATATCTAATGGAAATTTCACATTCTGCTCTACAGTCATTGAATCGAAAAGCGCACCTCCTTGAAAAAGCATTCCTATTTCTCTTCGAATGTCGGTTTTTAGGTCTCTGTGGGCGTTAATAAAATCTCTTCCATCGTAAAGAATGTCTCCTGAATCAGGTTTGAAAAGGCCAACGATATTCTTAAGCATTACACTTTTTCCCGACCCACTTGCACCAATGATCAGGTTCGTCTTTCCCTTCTCAAATTTCACACTGATGTCATTTAAGACCACCTTATCATCGAAAGACTTTACTAAATTCTTAACTTCTATCATCTTACTAAAAGTAATTGAGCGAGAATGAAATCACTGAACAAAATGGCGATACAGCTTACAGTTACCGCGCGTGTACTGGCCTGACCTACTTCTAATGCACCGCCTTTGGTAAAAAAGCCCATATAGGAAGAAATGGATGAGACTAGAAAGCCAAAAACAACAGATTTTATTAATGCGAAAGAAACAGTGAATTGATTGAAGTCCATTTTGAGTCCCATAAAGTAGTCGGCTGTAGAAACTACACCACCAAATTTAGCAGCCAAGAATCCTCCTAAAATTGCCAATACTCCAGCTAGAATTACGAGCAGCGGATACATAATAAGCGTGCCTACTATTTTAGGAAGTACCAAATAGGAAGAAGAGTTAATTCCCATAACTTCAAGCGCGTCAATTTGCTCTGTAATTCGCATGGTACCAAGGTTTCCTGCAATGCTAGACCCAACTTTACCAGCGAAAATGATAGCGGTAATTGTTGGAGCCAATTCCAAAATCGTTAAATCTCGAACCACAAGCCCTACAACACTATCGGGAATAAGTGGGTTAACAAGGTTGTATGCCGTTTGAAGGGTAGATACTGCTCCGATAAAAAGCGAAACCAAACCTACCAAAACGATACTGTTGATACCCACCAACATACACTCGTCAAGGGTTAATTTAACATAGGTTTTGAACGACTCACGATTTTTGAAAAGAGAGCTTATAAACAATAAGTATTTGCCGAGACTCTTCATTAAAAAAGCATTTCCATCAGGGTGATTAAATTAACAGGGTGGTAAAATAACAAAACTTGAGGCAAAAGATTCGGCTTGGGCCATCTTAATTGAACAAATTGATCTAATTTCAAGTCGTTGGTAAAACGTAAAAATCTGAAACAATTATTCAAACATGAAAAAACTGGCAGTAATTACCGGAGGAACTAAGGGAATTGGCAGAGCTACCATTGAGAAATTTGCCAAAGAAGGCTTCGATATTATGACTTGCGCGCGAAACCAAGAAGACCTGAAACAGCTCAAGAAAGAGGTAAATGAGGCTTTCCCTAAAATTGAGATTCACACAATCCAGGCAGATTTATCAAAAAAACAGGAGGTGCTTAAATTCGCTGAGATGATTATATCCTTTGATCGCCCCGTGGATCTGCTTTTGAATAATACAGGCACTTTTATTCCGGGCAGTGTACATAATGAAGACGATGGAAATATAGAAATGATGATTGAAACGAATCTTTACAGCGCTTATCACCTTACACGGGCATTGATTTCTGGGATGATGGAACGCAAATCGGGTCATGTTTTTACCACGGGCTCAATTGCAGGAATTCAGGCTTATGCCAATGGTGGTAGCTATTCTATTTCCAAATTTGCCTTACTGGGTTTTACAAAAGCTTTGCGTGAGGAAATGAAACCTCATGGAGTACGGGTTACTTCTATATTGGCTGGCGCAACCTATACGCCAAGCTGGGAAGGAGCGGGACTTCCAGAAGAACGATTTATGAAGGCTTCAGATGTTGCTGATGCTATTTATGCTGCTCATGCCTTGTCGCCCAATACTGTGGTGGAGGAGATCATCCTTCGTCCGCAATTGGGAGATATTTAAGTCTGCCACTGTAAAGTTTGTGGCTTGATTGGGTTTTCGAAAGGGGTTTTCTCTTCTTGGCATTTTTCGTAACGTGTTCGAATGGCATTATACCACTTGGCCTGCATGTCAGGGTCGCCCATGAGCATCAGTGGAGGGTTGTTTTGAAGGCCTTCCTTTAGCTTTTCAAACACATCTACATCCTGCTGAATAAAGGTGTTGGCAAAGCGATAGAAGATAGGTTTTAGGTATTTGAACCAACCGATGTCCGTGTAAATAAATTGAATCAATTCCGTCTGGTTTTCATTTACAGGAGTCAGGGCCGTCATGATCACGATATCATTTTCACCCACTTTAATATGCTCAATTCTGATGCCTGGTAACTGAAAACTGATTTCCGTAGTCTGCTCTTTTTTTAGAATTTTATAAGCCGCTGAGTTCTTAGAAGGTTCATGCCGCACCATCTTAAAACCCAGGTGTGAAGGCGCAAAATTCTTTGTCTTGAGCTTGAGGTTGGTCTTTTTTCTAAAGAACCAAGATTGATGCACAAAAGGAACGTGTGCAGGATCAATCAAGCCAATCACCGAATGATCGAGGCTGCAAGACATCGGTTTTGCAGTCACAAAATCGAAATTGGCTTCTTCTTTTAAAGGAAACTGAGGGAAAAGACTTTCGTCCATGTCCTCAGGCTTGCGCATGTCTTTGGGTAAGTAAATCAGTACAATGCCATGCACTTCGCGCAGCGGATAATAAGGCGCTCTTACCTTAGTTACATCTAGTTTAGAAGAAGGAGGGAGCGTTGGTATTTTAGAACAAGTGCCGTCTGTTTTAAACCTCCAGCCATGATAGCAGCATTCAATTTCGCAGCCGTCAAAAGTGCCATAAGTTAATGGAATGCCACGGTGTGGACATTGGTTGCGAAGCGCGAAAACCTTCCCTTGTTCATCTCTGCCCAAAAGAATTTTCTCACTGTCTATTTCCTTCTCAATGGTCTTCCCATTTTTCAAAAGGCTACCATGACAGGCTACGTACCAAATGTTTCGTAAATTTTTTGACTTTGCTGTACTCATTATATCAAATCTGCACCCACAAACATAATGATTATCAACCGCATCTATTTTTAGAGTGGATAGAAATTTTAAGAAGGCCGCTAAAGGTCGTTATATACTGGTGCTGCTATTTCTTTATAGGGAACAGCACTCATCAATAAGCCGCCACTCATATGGTAACTGAGGTTCACGAGGTCATTTGAAACTGGGTCAATATTAAAATCTACACAGGCAATTTGAAGCTGACTTCCGTTAGAAAAGCTGAGCACCATTTCTTGAGGTACAAAAAGTTTTTCCTCTAGAATTTCGAAATTCTCATCAAGTTTCTGGAAGTAAGTCCAATTGATGGCTACTTCATTCACTTCATCGCCTTCCATATTTTTGAAGGTGTCGATGTTGGTGATTTCAATATCATCCCAATCTTCATCTACTTCTACCTTGGCCAAAGAGAAGTTGAAAATTTGATCTTCTGGATGCCAGTAGAAGGTAAGTGGGCTGTCTTCAAAAACAAATGCTACAGCAGCAGAAACCACTACTGCCTCGTTTTCTTCCACAAAAGGGTAGGGCTGGTGGTGGTTGAATACTCTAATACTGGTTAGTTTTTTATTAAGAATCTTACTTATGAGGAGTTCGTTGGCTTCTTGTTCAGTCATTACGTACTTGTTGTCCTATTAAAAAATCAAATATACATTTCTTACTTTATGTAAGCACCCTTCAACACCTCCAACTTTCCGTCAACCTCAGGTAACTCATTAATGCCTAAAATATGGGCTACAAATGGGTAAACGTTTACATTTTCAAACTTAGTAAGTTTGAAGCCTGGTTTAATGTTTGGCCCATTTGCGTAGAAAATGGTAGCCATATCTTCTGAGAGATAAGGATCATAACCATGCTCTCCGTGTACCCCGCCTCTAATAATATTTCTTTGCCAATTGCTTTTAGAATTTAAAGAGTGACCTGCATTGGCCACCAAAACTATTTCGCCACTTCGCAAATTTTGATAGTGCCAGTTTTTAGGGAAGGCCTCTTTCTTGTAGGCTGTGAAATTATTCTCCTTTCCTTTAATGGCCGTATATATTTGGTCAGTTTTTGATTGGTCGTTAACATAAAGGTGAGCGAGAGTTCCACTGTTAACAAACCTGTACTCATCCTTATTTATTCCTTCCAGAACTTCATCAACGTTAATCAAACTTTCTTCATTATTGGCTACTTCGTTCATACCGTGATCGGAAGTGACAATCACATTCACTGGCAGATCAATTTGTTTGAGCTGCTCCATGATTAAACCCAGAAGTCGATCGGCTTCTAAAACAGATTCTTTAGCACCATTAGGGCCGTTGGCATGTCCTTGGTCGTCCACTAGAGAAAAGTATAATGAAATGTAATTAGGACGTTCAGCTTTGGGTAATTTTAGCCATTCCATTACCGTTGAAATTCTATCTTCATTTTTCACTTTCCCATCATAAATCTCATAGTAATCAGGGAAACTGCCCGCGATTGGGGCTTCGGAACCCACCCAGAAATAAGAAGCTGATTTCATTCCGTTTTTTTGCACCAATTGCCACAAGGGTAGCCCCCCATAAAAAGCTGGGTTTTCTACCACTTTACGGTTGCCGATGCTATACCGTAAATCAAGGTCGCGGTCATAGAAATTATTATCCACCAAGCCGTGATTTCCCGGATAAAGCCCCGTTACCAATGTATAATGATTTGGGAATGTTTTACTCGGAAATGAGGGAAGCATGGCTTCGGCAGAAGTTCCTGTTTCTATGAATTTCTTGAAATTCGGAGCGTCATATTTTTCTACATAATCATGTCTGAAACCATCAAAAGAAATCATGATTACATAAGGAGTTTCCTGTTGACAAGAAACGGAACTCATTGCTATAAGTGCAAATACAGTGAATAATAAGGCTGATTTTATATACTTCTTCATTGCTTTGTGGATTGCCTCAAAGATAAAGGCTGCATCAATTAATACGATTGCTTTTTGGGTTTTTTACAAGTTAAAGATACCTAATCTAGGTAGCTCAGTTTCATGTCAATGGTCAGAGCCAGTTCATTCATGATGGTTTTTGAAAGTCCTTTGCAGCGGCTCATTTCATATTTATAAAAGAATTGGAGTGTGTGAAGCTTGCTTTCATAGAAATCGGTAGCGTAAGTGCTGTCGTTTGTGTCTAAAGCTTTCTGTGCCGAAACCCCGATTTTAAGCCACTGCCAGCCCATTACTACCGTTCCGAATAAATCCATAAAAATTGTGGCATCGGCCAAGTAGCGTTCAAAATCCCCATTTTGAGCATGAGGCATTAAGGCACCTAAAACCTGTTGTATTGAATTAAGGCTTTCTCCTAAAACTCGAATATTAAATTGGAGTGAATCATGAGCGCTAGCTTCTTTAATAGTAGACTGAATTTCTTCGGCTAGCCATTCCAGCACTTTGCCATTTTTTAACCCCACTTTTCGGCCTAATAAATCCAATGACTGAATGCCTGTTGTGCCTTCGTAAATGGAAATAATTCGAATGTCACGGTAATATTGTTGAAGAATAAAGTCCATGCAGAAGCCGTAGCCGCCAAGTACTTGTAATCCTGTACTTACTGCTTCAAGCCCTTTTTCTGAAGGATAGGTTTTAGCGATAGGAGTGAGTAATTCTAGAAGTAAATTGTAACGTCCCTTTTCTTCTCCTTCTGAAATATGTTCTAAATCCACATAATGCGCGGCCTGCATTACCAAACTTAAAGAACCTTCCACAATGGCTTTTTGGAAGAGCAGCATTCGTTTTACATCAGGGTGATTGATGATTAAGGTTTGATCTTCGTCTAAGTCCTTTTTACCTGAAGATGTTAATTTTCTTCCCTGAGGCCTTTCTTTTGCATATTGAAGCGAAGCATAATAAGCAGCTGAGGCTATTCCCGTTCCCATTCTGCCAGTTGCAATTCTAGCTTCATTCATCATTTGGAACATGTAAATTAAGCCATGATTTTCGTCTCCAATCATGTGCCCAACGCTGTCTTCAAAAACCAAATGCGAGGTGCAATAACCCCGCTGACCCAGTTTTTCAAATTCTCCGGCCACAATCACTTGCTGCTTACCAAGACTACCATCAGCGGCTACTATTTTCTTCGGAACTACAAAAAGCGAAACTCCTTTTGTGCCCGAAGGAGCGCCTTCTGTTCGAGCCAATACCAAATGAATAATGTTCTCGGCAAACTGATGGTCACCTGAGGAGATGAATATTTTTTGACCGTTGATTTTATAGGTGCCATCTTCCTGAAGGCTGGCAGTAGTTTTTACATCTGATAATGACGATCCCGCTTGCGGTTCGGTCAAACACATGGTGCCTGTCCATTCTAGAGACATCATTTTTTGCGCGTAGGTTTCTTTTAGAAAATCATTTCCAAAAGAGACAATAAGGTTTGCCGCACCTGCGGTTAAACCTAAATAGCCCGTAACATGGTTATTGGCGGCTTCCATCATAAAATAGAGCGTATGAAAAACGATGTTCGGTAATTGTAAACCGCCATCTTTTTCCTCGAACATGGCAGCTACAAGTCCCATTTCGCCTGATTCTTTTAGAATGCTTTCAAATTGCGGGTGAATCGTAATTACTCCGTTTGCAAAGGAGGAAGGCTTTTCATCCATTTCTTTAATAAAAGGATGGAGGCTTTTATCGCAGAAGGTTTTTACCGAATCTAACAATAGATCAATCGATGGTTTGTCGTAAGCAGCATAACGGTTGGCTTCAAGTAATTCTTCCGTTTGATGAACATTGTACATCAAAAACTTGATGGTGTTTAGGTTAGTATACTGTGATGGATTAGGCATGGCATATTGGTTTGTTTTCAATATAAGTGAAAACAAATAAAATGCAGGTAACTAAGTTCAGAATGAAGTTTATTCAGTTGCCAATTGTGAGCTTAAAGCAATGGCGCAAGTAATCTACAAACAGATTCGAGCAGTTTCTTCGAAATACTGCGTTTCTTCCATTCACTAAGATGTAATTCTTCGCAATCGGCCTTATCGGTTTCAAAATTCTGATTGAGTTGAATAGCAATAGCAGGATCATAAATATAGGTGTTCACCTCATGGTTTAGGTCGAAACTTCGGTAATCCATATTGGCTGTGCCTACTATGGCTAGCTTTCCGTCTACTGTAAGCGTTTTAGAATGCAGAAACCCTTTTTTGTAAAGGTAAACCTTAACCCCCGCTTCTAAAAGCAACTTCATATAAGACATGGAGGCTGCTTGAACAATCCAAGAGTCAGAAGCATGGGGAATCATAAGTTCTACCGAAACCCCACTTTTGGCAGAGGTAGTGATTCCGTTAATAATACTCTCATTTGGAATGAAGTATGGGGTAGCAATTTTAAGACTATTTCTAGCAGAATTAATGGCTAGGTAGAAAGAGTCCATAATACTGGCTAAATCCCAATCGGGGCCACTTGCGTTTACCTGAACATAACTAGAACCAAATGAAGGTTCGGTTTTTGGGAAATGCTTTTCAGTTGGTCGCCAAGGCTGACCAGAGACAAATTGCCAATTGAGAATAAATAGAAACTGTAATGTTTTTACTGCGGAGCCTTCGATTTTAATATGGGTGTCGCGCCAGTAGGTTGGGTATTTTCCATTGTTGATATAACGGTCGTCTACATTAATCCCTCCAGTAAAACTGGTAATACCATCAATAATAACCACTTTCCTGTGGTTGCGGTAATTGATTTTACTGGTAAATGAAGGGAAAAGTACTGGCATGAATTCATAAATTTCAACACCAGCGCTTTTCATTTTTTCGAAATAAGCGCTTTTTAAACCGAGGCTTCCAACACCATCTACAATCACCCTTACTTGAACACCCTCTTTGGCTTTAGCCATTAATAACTCACTGATTTGATGCCCGATTCCATCGCTAGTAAAGATGTAGTATTCTAAATGAATATGATTTTTTGCTTGTTTCAGTGCTTCTAAAAGTGCTGGAAACTTTTCTTCCCCATTTTTCAATAAGGTAATTCTATTATTTTCTGAAAGAGGAGAGAGATCGCGACTTAAAAAGCGGATGAGTTTATCGAATTGTTCGCTTACTAAAGCTTTATGAATAGGAGTTGCATTCTCTGGGGTTAAATATTCGTCAATATATTTTTGGCCAAAAGCAGAGTTGATCAATTGGTTTTTAGAGAAAATCCTTCGTTTTCTGATGTGCTGCCCAAAAAACAGATAGATGATTAGGCCTAAAACAGGCAGCAATAACAGCAATAAGAGGTAAGAATGCGTTTTTAGCGGGTTTCGATTTTCAAGCAGAATATTAATAACCACAATAAAGATAGCTAAATAATATAGCCCTAGAAGGAAAGGAGAAAGCGTGAACCAAAAATCGAGCATGATTAAAATTAGCGATTTAACCCATAGCTAGTTACTAAAGTTCAAAATTGATTTCAATGAGAAATGGAGATTAAAAGCTTAGAAGTTCTTTATATAACCTATGTAGGGGTAAACCCATTACATTGTAAAAATCACCTTCAATTTTTTCTATGCCCACCATGCCAATCCATTCTTGGATTCCGTAGGCACCTGCCTTGTCGAAAGGCTTGTATTTTTTGATATAATGCTCGATTTCAGCTTTTTCTAGCTTTCGAAAAGTGACTTTGGTAGTTTCTGAAAAGCTTGTTTTTTTATTAGAAGAACGAAGACAAACGCCTGTGATTACCTGATGCGTTTTGCCTGAAAGCGACTGAATCATCTCAAACGCTTCCTGTGTATTTTCGGCTTTATTCAAGATTTCACCTTGGTTCAATACGGTTGTGTCAGAAGTAATGACCAACTCATTTTCTTTTAGATTCTCAAAGGCCTGCGATTTCTTAACCGCCAAGTATTCAGCTACTTCGTTTACGGGTATTGATACAGGAAAAGACTCGTCTACCTCTTTCGTTCTGATTTCAAAATCCACTTCCAAAGATCGAAGCAGCTCTTGCCTTCGAGGCGATTTAGAAGCCAATATCAAATGGTAGGGTAAATTCATCTTCTTTAATTGATCCGAATAAATAACCACTAATTACTTTAGGGTAGAAATAGGTGGATTTTTGAGGTAGGGTATATCCTGAGTGGCAAACGTTTTTCACATCTTCCATGCTGATGTCTTGGGTGATAATGGCAAAATCTACTTCCCCAGTAATGGTTTTTTCTAAACAGTTTGAGAAGTTTCTTTCAAAGGAAATATGCTCAGAACTACGTTGGTCTTTCCCTAAAATGCCCAATGCTTTTTCTATAATAAAATAGTGCATTACGGTTAAGTCTAAATCCTTTACTACCTGCGGGAAATTCCATTTGAGTTCAGTAATTCGTTCAGGCTTCAATCTTACTTTCACGGCCTCTTTTCCAAACAATAAACCAAAGGCCCATTTTTTACCTAAAATGATTTCATTTACATCATTTGGGTTGTCTAGTGGTTTAATAATAAAGTCTTCAGAAAGTTTATGAAGCAGTTCTTCTTTGTTGAAGTTTTTTAAGCCAGAGAGTAGCCTGTGGGTAGGTAGGATTCTTAAATCATCGGCTTCTGCATTGGTGAGGTACATCAAATGAAAATTGTAAGCCTCATTACCAGTGTGGTTTGGGTTTTGAGCCTGCATTTGCTGTTTATAGAGCAAAGAGCCTTCGTATCTATGATGACCATCGGCTAAAATTACCTGTTGATCTTTCAGTTTAGCCACAAATTTTTTGATAACTTCAAAATCATGGATAACGCTTAAAACATCGCGAACGCCTTGGTAGTCTTCCCTGTCGTAAATAGGGTTTTTCATACTTTCGTCCATGTATTGCTCAAGGCTAAATTCAGGGTCGAAATAAAGCCCATGCGTTGGGCTTACATTCATTTGACTTTGTGCCAAAATATCTATTCTGTCGTTTACAGAATGCGGCATTGTGTTTTCATGACGAAGTACATCAGAATCTACACTGTTCCAGTCTGTAGCTTCTATAAAACAAATAAAGCCCTTTCTAATATATGTTCGCTTACTGCCAGGTAGTGAAAAATGTTGGTAATAAACGTAAATGCCTGGTATTTGATCTTGATTGATAATACCTTTTGCTTTCCATTCTTCTACTGTCCTCTTCTGCGTTTCAATATTTTTGGGAACGCTGATGTGTATACTATTATAAGGGTTGCTATATAGTGCTTCCCGTTGTTTTTTTGAAACAACATCAAAAAGGGGGGAGGCTAAATCTTCAATATTTGCTGATAGATCACGGTTATAGCGCCAAGCTCGAAAGGGTTTTATTCTTGCCATAATGGTTAGTCGCGTACTCTTAGTTTCCAGTTACTGGTTGTGGTATTATTCTTTAGTTTGAGACTATTGTTACTTTTTTCTTCACTGATTAAAGCAGCAAGTACCAATGCAATGTCATGATGCTCGGGGTTTACTTCCTGAAGTAATTCAGGTTTGTAATATGTTTCCACAAACTTGGTGTCGAATTTACCTGAAGTAAAGGCTTCGTGCTTAATGGCGAACTCGCAGAAGTTAAGAGTAGTTTTAAAACCTGTTATTTCATATTCCTGAATAGCTTTTACCATTCTTTCAATGGCTTCAGTTCGGTCTTTTCCTGAGGCAACAAGCTTGGCTATCATTGGGTCGTAATAAATAGGAATATCCATTCCCTCTTCAAAACCGTCATCTACTCTAATCCCTGGTCCCTCAGGTCGATTGTAGGTACTTAAATACCCAATATCTGGGAGGAAATTATTGGTGGGGTCCTCAGCGTAAACTCTTACTTCCAATGAATGTCCTTTTATTTTAAGGTCTTCTTGTTTAAAGCTTAATGGATGACCTTCGGCAATTAAGATTTGTTCTTTTACTAAGTCTACACCGGTAATTTCTTCGGTAACGGGGTGTTCTACTTGTAAACGTGTATTCATTTCTAGAAAGAAGAAATCTAAATTTTCGTCTACAATAAACTCTACTGTACCTGCACTGTAGTAGTCGCAAGATTTGGCAACACCCAACGCAGCTTCGCCCATGGCTTTACGTTTTTCTGGAGTTAGTATGGCAGAAGGGGCTTCTTCAATTACTTTTTGGTGTCTTCTTTGAATAGAACATTCACGTTCGAAAAGGTAAACCAAGTTTCCATGTTTATCGCCCAATACCTGAATTTCGATATGGCGTGGAGAGGTGATGAATTTTTCAACGAAAACAGCACCATTCCCAAAAGCAGATTGTGCTTCGCTAATGGCACGTTTCATTTGCTCTTCCAGTTCTTCTGGGTTTTCAACAACCCTCATTCCTTTACCACCACCACCAGCGCTGGCCTTAATTAGAACTGGATAACCTACTTGCTCAGCGATTTTTCTTGCCTCTTCCGGATCTGTGACGGCATGATTTACTCCTGGTACCATAGGAACGTTATAGCCCGATACAGCCTCTTTGGCAGACAGTTTATCACCCATGATTTCAATGGCTTTTGTAGATGGGCCAATAAAAATGATACCGTTTTCTTCTATACTTTTTGCAAAACCACCGTTTTCGGAGAGGAATCCATAGCCAGGATGCACGGCATCAACGGCCAAGTCTTTACAGATTTTAATAATTTTGTCAGTCATTAAGTAAGACTGTGCGGAAGGAGGAGGGCCAACGTTAACGGCTTCGTCTGCATAGCGCACATGTGGCGAATGGCGGTCTGCATCGCTATATATGGCTACAGTTTTGATTCCCATTTCGCGGGCTGTTTTCATTACCCTAACAGCAATTTCACCGCGGTTGGCTACTAAAATTTTATTTATTTTCCTGATTTCCATTCCCTTCAAAATTTTGCTTACAATGCTAATTAATTATCTGCTAAAATCTAAGTTTGGACTCATGATATATACATGCTGTTTTTTGATAAATGGCGTTTATAGTGTTACATTTGCAGCCTTATTTGTTACTTAGGTTAATCAACTTAAAGTCTAAAGGAATTGGATCTATTTGAAAAATTACTTGCTGATAACGGCCCACTAGGGAAACATTCAGAGATATCAGAAGGGTACTTTACGTTCCCTAAATTAGAAGGTGAAATTGCTCCTCGAATGAAGTTTATGGGCAAAGAAGTCCTTACTTGGAGTTTAAATAACTATTTGGGTTTGGGTAACCTACCAGAAGTTAGAGAGGCAGATGCCAAGGCCGCTGCCGACTGGGGCTTAGCTTACCCGATGGGAGCGAGAATGATGTCTGGAAACACGGATTATCATGAAGAATTAGAGCAAGGCTTGGCCTCTTTTGTGGGCAAAGAATCAGGATATTTACTGAATTACGGATATCAAGGAGTGCTTTCTATTATAGATGCTTTGGTCGATCGTAAGGATGTAATTGTTTATGATGGCGAATCGCATGCTTGTATTATCGATGGAGTAAGATTGCACATGGGGAAACGTTTTGTATACCCACATAACGACATCGAAAACCTTGAAAAACAGCTTGAAAGAGCAACTCGCTTAACTAAAGAAACCGGAGGCGGAATTTTAGTGATTACCGAAGGTGTATTTGGGATGACTGGTAACCTTGGTTCATTAAATGAGATTGCTGCCTTAAAATCTAAATTCAACTTTAGGCTTTTTGTAGATGATGCTCATGGTTTTGGTACTATGGGAGCAACAGGAGCAGGAACTCATGAACATTTAAATTGTATAGATGAGGTAGATTTGTACTTCTCCACTTTTGCTAAATCAATGGCTGCTGTAGGTGCCTTTGTAGCAGGAGATAAGCAGATAATCCATTACCTTAAGTATAATATGAGGTCTCAAATTTTTGCAAAGGCATTACCAATGCCTTTTGTGATTGGTGGACTTAAAAGGTTGGAGATTATAAAAACACAACCTCAGCATAAGGAAAATCTTTGGAAAATTGTAAATGCGCTTCAAGGTGGGTTGCAAGCGAAAGGTTTTAGTATTGGAACTACCAAATCGAGTGTAACTCCTGTGGTTTTGAATGGAACCGTTGGTGAAGCTGCAACCTTGAGCAAAGATTTAAGAGAGAATTTCAATATTTTCTGTTCTGTTGTGATATACCCAGTAGTGCCGAAAGGAATGATCATTTTAAGACTAATTCCAACCGCCTCACACAGTATGGAAGATGTAAACGAAACCATTGCAGCATTTGAGGCAATAAAAGGTAAGTTAACAAGCGGTGAGTACAAAAATGCCGAGTTAGCTGCTGCCTTTGGAGAGTAATGTTAAAAAAAAGTGCCCTGACTGTTGCAAATAGAGTATTTTGATTTAAATTGCTATCCAAACAAACATTTTTCAACAACCTTAAAAGCACAAATAATATGAGCAGATTTAGCGAAGTAAAAAACTTAATTGACTCTTTAGAGGGTGATTTCGAAAAGTTCTACGACAAGAAAAATCAAGCTGCGGGTACTAGAGTTAGAAAAGGAATGCAAGACCTTAAGAACTTAGCTCAAGAAATTCGAATTGATGTTCAAAACATTAAGAACCAAGGATAATTATTACATCCTTTGAAAAATAAAAGAGAGGCTAATCGTTAGATTGGCCTCTCTTTTTTTGTGCTGTAATTACTTATAATAAAGCCTTAATCTTTGTTTTAAGGTCTTCTGAGGCGGGTAATAGCGGCATTCGTACGTAGTTTTTACATATACCGAATTCTTCTAAAACCTGCTTTATTCCTACCGGATTGCTTTCTGCATACATCAAAGGATTAATGTCGATTAACTCAAAAGTGGCTTCTGAAGATGCTTTAAAATCGGCAGAAAATGCTGCCTTTGTTATCCTCTTAAAGATTTCTGGGAAGGCATTTGCAAGCACAGAAATAACACCAACTGCCCCAGTCGCCATCATGGGAGTTGTTAATAAATCGTCACCAGAAATCAATAAAAAGTCTTCCGGAGCATCATTTGAAATGGACATGCACTGTGTTAAATCACCAGAAGCTTCTTTAATTGCAACAATATTTTTGTGTTGAGCCAAACGTAATGTAGTGTTTGCTGATATATTTGATTGCGTTCTACCAGGTACATTGTATAAAATTACAGGAACCGGAGATGCATCGGCAATCATTTTAAAATGCTGATAAATTCCTTCTTGGCTTGGCTTATTATAGTATGGACTTACAGATAGTATTGCGTCTACGCCATCTAAATCAGCCGATTTAATATTGTCTAAAACAGACTGTGTGTTGTTTCCTCCAATACCATATACAATGGGTAAACCAGTTTTATTATTCTTCTTTACAAACGAGAGAATCTCAGCTTTTTCCGCTGCAGTGGTAGTGGCCGATTCTCCCGTTGTACCTTGTACTACGAAATAATCAACCCCTTTGGCGGTGTGCTCTAATAGTTTTAATAGCCCGTCAAAATCAATTGTTAAATCTTCATTAAAAGGTGTAACTAGCGCTACACCTGTACCTTTTAATATCTCCATTTTCTTTACTTCAATGCGTTTACATAAATAAGCATTTGGTCTGATAAGTTCTTCAAACCTGCACTTTTATTAATTTTAATCATCAGGTCATAAATGCCTTCACCTTGGTCTGAATGACAACCTACTTTCCAATTAGCCCTTGATTTTGTTAGCAAGGGTTTAATAGATGAATTAATATCGAAATCAAGATGAAATAAGTAGTCGAAAGGTTTTTCCATAAAAGATAGAACAGTTTCAGACTGAATCTTTCCGAATAAATTGAAATCAGCTCGGCTAAAGGTTGGGCTTTCTGTAGCCGGTTGAATTTTTTTTATAGGGTTGAAGCACAAAAAGTCAATGGACTTGTTTGAGCCTAATGAATTGGCGAACTCTTGAATAGATTTTTCCTTATGGCTGTCTTCCCAAGAATAAAGTAACCCTATGTGTTTCGACTCAGAAAAAAGCTTAAAGCCTTCTTGGGTATTACCATTTACGGTTGATGATTTTGAGAATAATGACATCAATTATTGATCATTTGAATAAATTCTTCTTCTGAAATTATTTTAATTCCGAGGGTGGTAGCTTTCTCTAATTTGGATGGCCCCATTTTGTCGCCAGCCACTAAGAAGTCTAGTTTTTTACTGATAGAGGAAATTATTTTACCTCCATTGGCCTTAATTTTTTCTTGAAGTTCATCTCTAGAAAATTGGGTAAATACTCCAGAAATAACAAAGGTTTTACCTTCAAAAATATTGCTTTCAGGAGCCAGAACCTGAGATTGGTCTTTCTCGAGTCGAACTCCAGCTTCTTTTAATTTTTGAATGATTAGAATATGTTCTTCATTCTGAAAAAACTCGATAACACTTTGGGCTATTCTGTCTCCAATTTCCTCTACCGCTATAAGGCTTTCAAAGCTTGCCTTTGCTAAGGTATCTATATTCTGAAAATGAGCTGCTAATTTTTCTGCAACAGTTTTGCCTACATAACGAATTCCTAAACCAAAAAGAACACGTTCAAATGGAACTTGCTTAGATGCTTCAATCGCCTTAATGATGTTCCCCGCAGATTTATCACGAAGACTTCTTACGGTATATTCACCTTTTTTATCTGAATAAATACGGAATTCAAGACCATTTAACTGATCAAAAGTCAGGCTGTACAAATCAGCGTAGTTACTGATTAAATTATTCTGAAGTAATCCTCTTATGGTTTCAGGGCCAAGTGAATCGATATCAACAGCTTTGCGCTGAATAAAATGTTCAATTCTCCCCAATACTTGCGGAGGACAGGCATCTGCATTTGGGCAATAATGGTTGGCTTCTCCTTCTTGCCTAACTAACGATGTTCCACATTCAGGACATTCCGTAATGTACGTAATTGGTTCACTATCAGATTTTCGCAAGGCGAGATTAACAGCAGTTACTTTCGGGATTATTTCGCCACCTTTTTCTACAAAAACGGTATCCCCAATACGCAAATCTAGCCTTTCAATTTGATCGGCATTATGAAGCGAAGCTCTTTTTACCGTTGTGCCTGCTAAAAGTACCGGACTTAAATTGGCCACAGGTGTAACAGAACCTGTTCGTCCTACTTGATATGAAATGCTTTCTAAAACTGTTGCGGCACTTTCTGCTTTGTATTTGTATGAAATGGCCCAACGTGGACTTTTTGCCGTGAACCCCAATTGGTCTTGTTGGTTAAGATCGTTGACCTTGATAACTATGCCATCGGTTTCTACGGGTAGCGTATGCCTTTTTTCTTCCCATTCGTGAATATAAGCCAGTACTTCTTGAATGGAATGACACTTTTTATAGGTAGGCGATACATTAAAGCCCCAACTTTCAACAGCTGCCATACATTCTGAATGAGTTCTGTAGCCTAGGTTTTCGCCTAATAAGTAGTAGAGAAAACAGTCTAATCTACGTTGTGCTACTACGGAAGAATCTTGCATTTTCAATGTTCCAGAAGCTGCATTCCTTGGATTGGCCAATAAATCTAAACCAATGTCTTCACGCTCTGCATTTACACGCTGAAATTCTTTAATAGGAAAGAATGCTTCGCCACGTACTTCAAACTCTGCCGGTACTGCGCCTTTTAATTTTAAGGGAATGGAACGTATGGTTTTGGCATTTGTAGTGATATCATCACCTTGAGTACCATCGCCTCTAGTAACCGCACGTTTTAATACCCCATTTTCATAAGTTAAGCTAAGAGCAACACCATCAAACTTGAGTTCACAGAAGTATTCATACTCCTGACCTTCCAAGCCTTTAGCTACTCGTTTATCAAATTCAATAAGGTCTTCTTCAGAATAGGTATTGCCCAAAGAGAGCATTGGGTATTTGTGAACTACAGTGTCAAACTCTTTGGTAATCGTGCCGCCAACTCGTTGAGTAGGAGAGTCTTCGGCCTTGAATTGAGGGAACTGGACCTCTAGGGCAGCAAGCTTGACCAAAAGTTGGTCAAAATCGAAATCTGAAATTTCAGAAGTGCTTTTTTGGTAATACAAATCACTATGATAGTTGATTTGTTCTGTCAGTTGTTTGATTTGTTCTTGAGCTTGATCGGGTGTCATGGGTGTGTTTTTATAGATCATTCAAGGTTTTCTAAAGAATTGTTCAATTCCTCTTCTGTATTTTTTAAGCGCGATTTACAGTCTTTTATCAGCTGAGTTGCTTCTTTCACTAAACTCGATAAATCATCAATGTCGGGCTGTTGATTTTCAATAATGTCTACAATCGTTTCAATTCTTTCTAACGATTCTTTATAGGTCAATTTCTTCTTACTCATTGTTGGCTGATTTTACCGTACTCTTAATTCTGTGTTTAGCAGTTATGGTTTCTAATTCTTCTCCAGTTTTCACTTCTTGTACTGCGGAAATAGGTTTTCCATTAATTAGTGTAATTGAATAACCTCGATTTAAAACCGATGCTGGGTCAAGTAATTTGAGCTGTTTTTCCAGCCCGTCCAATTTTTTTTCTGCTTCTTTTAGTCTTTGGTATTTAGCTTTCGCTAAGGGTAATTCAAAGTTATCTACTTTCTTGTTTTCAACCCTAAAAAGATTTTTAACCGCGTAATTTAGCCTTAACTGTTTTTGGTTTAATGCATTTTCAGACTGATGCATTATTGCCTTCATCGAAGTTTTTAATGAATAACCCACGTTCATTATTTCGTAAGCCGAAACCTGTAGAAGGTGTTTTCCTGATTTCTCTAACCGATAGGCCATCTCGTTTAGGCTATCGTCATAACGTTCTATTCCAGAAATAAGGAATTCAGCCACAGCGGTAGGCGTTTTCATTTGAGTATGGGCTACTAAATCGGCTATCGTTTCATCTCGTTCATGACCAATTCCAGTAATCACAGGAAGGGGGAATTGTGCAATATGAGAAGCTAATTCATAGTCATCAAAACAATCTAGATCAACCTGAGATCCACCACCGCGAATAATTACCACTAAATCAAAAGCTTGTATTTCAGCATGAATTTGGTGTAAGGCCGATATTATAGCGCTTGGGGCTTGATCGCCCTGCATTAACGATTGAAAGAGTTTTGTTGTGAAAGAATAGCCTCTTGAGTTTTGTTCAATTTGATTTTTAAAATCACCATAACCAGCCGCAGTTTCGGAACTGATGATTGCGATGCATTGCGGAACGATAGGGAGTGTTAGTTCTTTGTTGATATCGAATACGCCTTCGTCTTGAAGCTTTTGAATTATTTCCTGACGTTTTCGGGCACGCTCTCCTAGAGTAAAGTTCGGGTCAATATCCTTAATATTCAGACTCATGCCGTACAGTTCGTGATATTGTACTTGAACATTTAGCAATACTTTTATTCCAGGCTGCAACGAGGTTTTTGTAATGGATTCAAACCAAGCGCTAAGATTTCGGTAGGTATAAGCCCAAATGTTTGCTCTGATTTTGCTGGTTACATACTGACCTTCTTTATCTACCAACTCCATATAGCAATGGCCTTTTGGATTAAGCCTCATTTCGCTGATTTCAGCAATAACCCAATAGGAAGGTTCGAGATTTTTCTCGAGTTCTGATTTAATGAGGCTGGTTAACTCAAAAAGAGTGAGGTGAGTCATAACGCAAATTACATCAATGCCATTCTTGATCAAATGGGATTAAACAAAAAATCCTGCGTTAGCAGGATTTAAATTTTTCTGGGGTGTTATTGCTTTAGTTGCGATTACCACCTCGCTTATGTTCTTCGTTATCATCACGACTCATCTGTTTATATAACGACCTTCTAAAATCACTTTCAAACGAAACCATTCTCCATACCTGTCTTGAATTCAATACATCATTGAACTTTTTCATATAGGTTTTTTCTACATCTAACTCCGCTTGTTTCTGATCTAAGTATATAAAAAGTAACTCGTCAGCATCCACCTCTTTCATGTCTCGAGGGTTATCATACTTCCCATAAATAGCCCTTTTCTTAGCACTGTACTCTTTAGAAAGCGCTATTTTTTTAGAATCATATTCATTGAATAAAGGCCAAAACAGTTTGGCTTGATCTACTGTAAGGTCTAAGCGATTGGTCAAGAAAGCAATTTTGGCTTTCTGGATTTTATCCCTCTCATCTTGTGAGGATCGTCCACTTTGGGCAGGAACTGAAAGGCAGTTGGCTAAAATGAAAAGTGAGAAAATAATTTTTTTCATAATTCTTGTACTAATGATCGAAGTATTCAAAGTCGTAATCTAATTCTGGGTTTTCATTTAATGCAAAGCTATAGCTCGATGTTTCTTCCAGAATCATATTGTCAAGTATTGCATCTAAACCTTCAATAGATGAAAGGAGTTCATATTCGATGGCTTGGCGTTCTTCTAAATAGTTTATGATCGCCTCATCAGAAATTTCACTCAATAGTTCAGATTCACTTACTTCATTTTTTGGTATCGATAACAATGCTACCATTATAAGTATCACTGCAGCGGCCACTGATTTAAACCATGTGGTTTGGTACAGCGGAATAATTTTGGCTTCTGGTTTAACTTTTGCAAGAATTTCAGCGTTGAGCTTCTCAAAATAATTTTCTGGTGTTGTAAAAGCATTTCCCTTAAGATGCCCATTACCAAGAATTCCTTCCTCTTTAGTAATACTAGTCGCTGAAATTATTTTTTCATTTAGTTTGTCGAAGTAGCCATTGGGAACATTGAAAACACCTTTCTTAAGCTTTTCCTTATTAAGAAATTTATTCTTTTCGACATTAATTTCTTGATCAGTTTTTTCTTTCAGACTATCAAAATACCCCTCTGGAACTTCAAAAATATTGTTTTTGAGCTTAGGGTCTTTAAGTTTTTTATATGGAGTTTCGTCCGACATCGATGCTTTGATTATCAAAGGGTTATAAGGTTTAATCTTGAGCTAAATACTCCTCTATTTTTTTAACCGCCAAATGGTAATTTGCTTTGAGTCCGCCCACGCTAGTGCCAATAATTTCTGAAATGTCTTCATACTTCATGTCGTCAAAATATTTCATATTGAATACTAGCTTTTGCTTTTCGGGCAAGGTTAGAATTGCCTTTTGAAGTTTGATTTGAATCTCATCTCCGTCAATATATGAACCGCTAGTTAGTTTGTTTTCTAAATCATGATTGACATCGTCAATTGACCAAGCTTGTTTTCTTTGCCTTTTCTTTAAAAAAGTAAGTGCTTCGTTTGTGGCTATTCTGTAAATCCAAGTATATAATTGAGAGGCTTCTCTGAATCCTTCAAGATTTTTAAAAACCTTAATAAACACCTCTTGCACTACATCATCGGTGTCATCATGGTCAATTAGAATCTTTCGAATATGCCAATAAATGCGTTGTTGGTACCTATCTATAAGTACATTAAAAGCTTTATTTCGTGTGGCTGGATTTTTAAAATCCTCTATGATTTGATGATCGTCCAAAAAGAATGTGTTGTTTAGGCTGTTAGATGCTCTGAATGTGGATTGGTTTAGTTGAAAGTTAATTGGTTTTAATCAAATTAAAAACTTTGAACCACTTAGAGGTATATGCTGTTTGGTTTTCGTTCTTTATATTTAACATTAAGTATATAATTCACATACAGTGGGGTTAGAAGAAGATATTAAGCAAGGCCGAAAGTTTACGAATGAGTATGAAAAACTTATAGTAAACCTGATTTATACTAACAGCTGGATTTCAGAGCAACAGCTTAATATTTTTAAACCCTTCGGTATTTCTTCTGCTCAGTATAATGTGTTAAGAATTTTGCGAGGCCATTATCCTAAACCGTGCACCATCAATACAATTATAGATCGAATGATTGATAGGATGTCTAACGCTTCTCGTATCGTAGATAGGCTCGAGGCTAAAGCGCTTGTGGTGAGAGAGGTGAGCGAAACTGATAGACGAGCAAAAGATGTGCTCATTACTCAAAAAGGGCTTGATTTACTTGATGAAGTAGAGATACAATCTAAACATTGGATGGACAGGTTTAAGAAGATTGAAGAGGAGAGAGTAAAAGAAGCTAATATTTTACTGGATGAACTGCGGTCTATGCAGGATTAGGAAAAACGTAAATACCAATTCTGTGCCGTTGGTATGTATTATTTTACTATCTAACAATTTCTGTATTAAACCTTTAAAAGCTTTTTTAATCTTACTCTCTTAAAAACTATTTTAACTATGAAAAACTCTCTTAAAGCTAGTACACTACTTTTTGCTTTTCTTATCATTTCCGTTTCATTCAAGAGTAAACCAGAGGCACCATTAACACAAGCGATAAACGAGCAAGAAGGGATTACATTTCCGGAAAATATTCAAGTAATTATAGATGCGAAGTGTATGAATTGCCACAAGCCTGATGCACGAAACGAAAAAGCCAAGGAAAAGCTTCAGTGGGAAAAGGTAGCAAAAATGAACAAGGAAGAACAATCTCACTTTATTGCAGAGATGTTTGAAGTATTAGAAGAAGGTAAAATGCCTCCTCCAAGAATGGTGGAACGAAATCCTGACATGAAATTGACAGATGATGAGACCAAGGCGTTATTGACTTGGATGGAAGCTGAAGAGAAAAGAATTAAAGGGAAATAACTTAATTTAGGTACATAAAAAAGCCTTTCACTCGTAAGAATGAAAGGCTTTTTCTATGGAATACTTTGGATTTAAATTTCTCTTATGAAATCCATTAAGCCTGAATTTTTCCCTTTAGGTCGTACAATCATCATTGGAATGTTGTTGTTGATTTGAATGAGTTGCTCGGCTCTGCTTCCAATGAATAAAGCGGTAGTGGCAGTTCTTCCTTTAACACCTATAATAATTGTAGTAGGTTTATGTTTATTGGCAAAGTCAATAATGTCATTTACCGGGTCGTCATTAGTATCTAACGAATACACCACTTCAATGTCGCAGCCTTCATGGTCAATGCCGGCCATGAATTTTTTATAATCCCTTTCTGCATTTGCTCGCATTACTTCAGCAAACTCTTCGTAAGTTTTACCAGAGTAATGGTATCCACCTGGTACGGTATATACATTTTGACAAATGATCTTTATATCGTTGTCGTACTTTCTTGAAATACCAATTGCTTCTTCCATTGCAATTCTAGAATGCTCGGAGAAGTCGCAAGGCACGTGAATCAGGTTTAAATTAGAGCCAGAGTTTTCAGGGATAATGAAAAGTGCACAATCGGCTCTACGCGCTAGGCGATTAGATAAAATTCCACCGCCAACAAAATCTTTATGGCGTCCCATCATAATTAAGTCGATATCGTTCTTTTCGACAAATTTCAGGATGGCCTTAGCTGGTGAGCCTTCTTTAATATGTACCTCACTGATTCCAACGAGTTTTTCGGGAAGAGAAGAAGATACCAAGTCCTGGATCATTTTTCTTCTTTCCTCGATGGATTTAACCTTTATTTCAGGAAAGCTCTTCAAAACTTCCTCCGGAATTTTCATTTCACTAATACTATTAAAGAAATGAATTTCTTTGGTCTCGTGTGCGGTGGCAATTACCTCAATAAACTTGAGGAGCGTTTTGTCAACATCGCTGGTGTCCATCAACACCAAAATTTTCTCTCTTTTGGGCATAGTTATAATATAAACCTAAGGGCAAAATTAAAGATATAAAAGGTAGATATACCCATGAATATAGTCAAAATTTAAACAGATTCTAATACGTTTTTTTATGAGCGACTTAAAGCTTCATTCCATTTATGGTATCATAAAGCAATTCTATCAATTCTTTTGAATGTGTTGGGAACGAAGCGATTCTGATTTGTTTTCCTTTATAGTCGCCATAACCATTTCCCACCACAAAACCTTTGGATGTAAGTTCATCAATCCATTCTTGAGATGGGGTGGATGTATTGGCAACTATTACCGTTTTAGACCTTAGCTTTTCATCTGCAACAAAATGATTAAAAGAAGGATGATCGGTAACCAATTTTTGTAAAAGCAACCCTTTATAGGTGCTTTCTCTTCTAATCATATCAATGCCTTTATTCAGCATGTCGGTAGTTACTTTCATCAACAAATAAATGTTGAGCACATTAATGGTGTAGGTGGTTTGGAACTTACTTCCGTTTTTAAGTAGGTTCGGTAGTGTTTGGTATGTGCCTATTGAGTGTCCATCGGCTTCTTTCTTTAAAGCCTTTTCAATGCAACGGTTATTTACAATCCATACGCCTAAACCTGCAGGCAACCCAAAGCACTTTTGTACCGAAAAATAGGCGCTATCAATTTGCGCGAAATCAATGTCAATCACCGGAAATGCCGAAACGCCATCAATAGCAATAATGGCTTCGGGGTGTGACTTTCTTACTTTATAGATTTCTTCTACAGGAAAAGTAACTCCAGTACTGGTTTCGTTCAGCGCAAAACTGATCAATTCGGTATCTTTAGGAATATTGTCTGGGTTTACTTCGGGAATGGTTCCAAACTTGGATTCACTTTTTAAAGCTTGTTTTCCTAGACTTTTAGAAAACTCATAGAATCGGTTAGAGAAAGCACCATTGCAGAAGTGATAAGATTTATCTACCACCAAGTTTTGAATTTGTCGTTCCCAAATTTCTGTAGCTGAACTAAGAAAGAAGACATGATAGCCTTCAGGAATATTCATCAAGCTCTTTAGGTTTTCTACAGCATGTTGATAATAGGCGGCTGCTTGTTTGCTTCTATGATTCACCTCCATCACTTGCTCTTTAAGGGCTTGTTTCAGGTGTTCTTCTACGGTAAAATAAAGGGCAGATGGCCCTGGGGTAAAGTAAATTTTTCTAGCCATTGTGTTCTTCCTTTTTTAGCAATTCCAACTGTCGGTAGTAGTGGTTACGTACAAACAGAAAATAAAATGCTAACGGAAGCAAAAGTATTAAGCCACAGATGAAAAACATCGTGTCGATGCCATAATATTCTGCAACATAACCTAGGGCTATTGAGCCTGCGCCAATTCCTAAGTCAACAGCGGAAAAGAAAGTAGCATTTGCAGCTCCTCGTCTTTCAATAGGAACAATGTTTAAGGCCATGGTTTGAACAGTAGGCATAATTAATCCATTGCCCATACCTACTAAAACGCCACACATCATAAATGGCCAGAAGGTCTCTGTGTATTTGAGCCAAATCAATCCAATAATAGTAACCACCAAACCAATAACTACAATGCCCGTAGGGCCTTTTCTATCCATTACTTTGCCTACCAATAGTCTGGCTACAGCTACTCCAATGGCCATGAAAATGAAAAATAATGCACCTTGTTTTAGACCAAGTTCATCACTGTAAATTCGGATAAAAGAAATGATGGCGGCATAGGGAAAAGCACCCATAAACATTACTGCTGCGATACGATTTACACGGCCATCAAACATTTTTTTAATGCTAAGTTTCGTTTCTCCTGTTTTAATATTCGGCACTTTAATAATTAATGCAAGCACAAGGGAAGCAAAGCACACCGCAAACGAAATGTTAAATAGGTTGGTGAAATTGCCTTGCCCCATAATTTGGTCGCCAGCGTAAGGCGCAAAAGCAATAGAGAAGGTCATTGCAAGCCCGAAGTAACCGATTCCTTCGCCTCTTTTGTTTTCAGGAATAAGATCAGCAGCTATTGTGCTTCCACTAGTTGTAATCGTTCCCCAAGTAAAACCATGGAATACTCGTAGTATTAATAGGATGAAGAAGGTAGAGGATAAGTGATAGAGCGCAAAGAGTAAAGTGAAAATGCCCAATGCCCAAAGATAAACTGACCGCCTGCCGTAAGCATCTAAAGCATAACCGCAAAATGGACGAATGATTAAGGCCGATAAAGCATATACTCCAATAATGTAGCCTACTTGATTTTTATTAGCTCCTAATGCATCTACGGCATATACAGGTAGGGTAGGCAACAGAAAATAGAAAGCTGTTGCCATTAAGAAATAGGAAATAAAATGGAGTACGAAATCTCTGGTTAAAATCTTATCGGTCTGCAAAAGCTAAATCTCTTTATGGATAATTGCCTTAAAGGCATTTGACAAAACAAAGAATAAATTATCACGAATGAAAACCCAAAGTTTCTCAAACGCATTTTTTATTGTTTGTTAGGGTATGACGTAAAATTAGAGGTTTGGGTAACAGCCAATAAAAAGGAATAGTTTTAGTTTTTATGGAACAATTGGCTTCGTAGCTTTGTATGTATATTCCCTAAGGGGCTCGGACAAATTTTTGAACTTTACAAGTTAAACTAAAATTCCGGGTGATTCTCGCACAAAACAAGGCCTCACCTTGTTCCGTTTTTCGGCACAAGGCCTCGTTCGAAAGAGCAGGATAACAGTGGACTGTTGCGGGCAAAGGGATAGCCCAAATCCTGTCTATTAAGGAGGTTCAAAAACCTCCGAGTTCTAAAGGGTTTATGAAAAGCTCCGATTTATCGGGGCTTTTTGCTTTTTACCAAGATCAGTTTTTTGAAATCACTTCGCCTTAAAAAATAAATAAGTGGCATGAAATTCCATCACACCACTTATTGCTTTGACCTTATTCTGAAATTCTAACTAATTTTTGCCTTCTGCTTGACCTTTAATAATCGCTCTAGCTTTATCATAAGTTACTCCTGTGCCTACTGCGCTTGGTTCGTAAAAGTAAACCCCTTCAGCTACAGAGTTAATACTGGAAGTCAGCTTCTTTACATCAATATCTTTCTTTAGTTGGTCTATGCTAATGCTTCCTTTAGAAAATTGATCGATCTGGCTTTTGTTGACTGAGATACGAACAGATTTTGGAAGTGTGCTTTTACTGAAAAACGTACTGAAATTCAAGTTGAGAATGATCACCTCATCGCTTTTTACACTACGTAAAGTACGCCCGTAAGTAATTAGGCTTTCTTTTGCCATTTCAATCAAATCATCGAAAGACTCTTCAATTTTATTGAGTTGCTCTTCTTCTTTCTTTTTCTCATCTGTGTCTTCTTTGACAACTTCTGCTCGTTGAGTGCTATAAAAAGCTATTCGGGCATTTGTTCCCCCTGTATTGTATGATAAACCTATGTTGTACATTAACCCAAAACCTTCAAAATAGGTATAGCTGGTGTTGCTTGTTTTTCTATAGGTTCCGTCAAAAGTAGATTGAAATAGGTCGTCTAGAATGCCTGCCATAATTTTAGTGTCAGACGATTCCTTTGTTTCATCGTCCATTACCTTGGTAGTTATCTTGCCTTTGGCGGCTTCAAAAGAAAGCTTTCCACTCAATACATCTTTTAAATCTTTAAACTGAATGGAAGAAGAGATTCGCTTTGTATTTGATCCACCTCTAGTATTTAAAAATACAATATTTTCGCCTTGATTCGCCTTTCTGCTATTTTCACTAATGGGCGAATATTTTACATTCAGCATAATTTGCTCGTTGTCTTTTAAATCAGAAAGAATACTGCCATAGTTGAGTAAGAATTCTTTAGAGAGTTCTTTGAGTTCGTTTTCTCTTTCTTTGTTAGATTGATCTATATTGACTTCTTCTGTGTCGGTTTCCTTTTTCTCTTTGGTTGATTTTACATCTAAATTCGTACTTTGAGCAAAAATCACTCTTCCAAATAGACCATCATTTCCAACATTGAAAATTACCCCTTTGCCTGGAATATGAATGCCCTTAATATCTCCGGTAGATGATGTGTAAAAGGGGCTGTCTGAGTTTCGAAACATATCACTCAACACGTTTTGAAGAATGATAATGTCGCGCTCCATTTTAGGGAGTTTAGATAAGTCTTGGTCTCGGGAAGGAAACCCGCTCACCACTGTTGACCCAGTAGTGCTAACGAACTGTTGTGCATTTAATGAGCCGCCAAACATCATTAGAGATGCTAAGGCGAGTGCTTTGATTGTTGTTTTCATTTTCATGATTTTGATATTTTGAGTGTTATTTTTTTTCGATTTTGATTCTGTCTGATAATTGACTTTCGTTGATTTCTCCTTTACTGAAAGCCGCTATGTCGCTCATTTTCCAAACTGCTTCTAGCATGTATGTTCGCTTTGCTGACTTTGGAGAAGGAGGGAGTTCTTTTCCATCTACTTTTATTTTGCTGTCTTCAATGTGAAAAACAAACCTGAATTCTTCATTTGGTTTTAGCTGAGGTAGATAAGAATAGAAATCCCTGATAAATTTCTTGGTAGCCTCTTCTAATCGTTTTTGTTGAAGGCTGATGATTTCATCGGTGTAAAATGTGTCGAGTACCTCGTAATCATTTTTGCCGAATCTGGCCGATGCCGTAGCTATATAGATGTTTGCATTATAAGCTTCAAAGTGAATTTCAACACCTTTGCCGTCTTTATAATCCGCTTCACTTTCTTTTATGTTATTCAATAGTACTGCATCGTCATAATGTTTGAGGAAGTTTTCAAAAGTGACTCTAGTAATTTCTAAGTCTCTTTTGATTGGGCTCAAGCCATTTTGTTGTAGTTGGGCTTGTGCGTTTATGCTTACCACCAGACCAAGGAGGTAAATCAGATATTTTGAGTTTTTGACCATTTTACTTTTTGTTTGGGTTGTTTGCGGCTATGATATTCACTTTTTCAGAAAGGGTTAATATTGCATCTTCAATGTCTAGTTGCTTGTTGATGGTGGCATCTTCAAGGTTGGTAAATGCGGCTTGAATGTTTCTTAAATCTTCGATGCGCTGACTTTCCCAATTGTTTGAAAAGGCCACAACAATTTCTCTTAGCATATCTCGATAATCGCCTCCGAGTTTATCATTCAGCGAAGCCATTTGATACATCAAATCATTTTTTTCCTGCTCAAATACCTTTTTGATTACTTCTTCTGAACTCATATTGGCCTGAAGAATTTGCATTTCATTACCGATACTGTCTTGCACAGATTTCAAACTGGTTTGCATATAATCGAGCATCAATTGGCGGTCATTATTTACAATATCAGCGACTTGTTGCTCTGTGAGGCCATTTTGGATATCGCCAAAAGCCATTTGAAGCCCATCATTGTTATACTGAATTGAAAAACCAGAAGCCCAACCTGCGGTAATAACGAGCAGAATAGTAGCGGCTACAGCCAAATACTTCCTCCAGTAGAGCCATTCACTATTCGTTTGCGGCATCATAAAGGGAATAGACTCGGGTTCTTCATCATTCAAATCGGCCATCACCATTCTGGTGGCTTCAAGCCCTTGCAGTTCTTCTTTTACCTCAGGATGAGATTTCATATAATCATCGATCTGAGCTTTTTTCTCTGGACTGATCTCATCGTAGAGATAATCCATAAGATCTTCGTTTGTTGGTTTATAGCTCATAATGAATTGTTTCTTGGTTAATGTTCCATTGGGCCAAAAGCTTTTTTAAGGAACCTAGTGCATAATACAAGCGAGATTTAACTGTGTTTTCCGAAATGTCCATCGCCTCGGCAATCTCTCTTATTTTCAGCCCCTCATATTCTTTCATAATCACCACCAGTCGTTGTTCTTCTGGTAATTCGGCCAATGCTTTTTTCAATACTTCTTTTAATTCCATACTGCCGAATTCCTTCTCTGGGTCACTATTCCTGTCTGTCGATTTGGTGTTATGAATAAACTCCTGATCGGTTTTCGACTGAACTTTCATAAAAGGAAAAACCCATTTTGCCTTTTGTCTTCGGGCTTCTTCATGACAGTAATTAGAAGCAATCCTATAGAGCCAAGGTTTAAACCTGCGTTCATCTTGTAAGGATTTCAGGTTCTTATTCATGCTAATAAAGGTTTTCTGAGTCACCTCCATTGCTTGATCATGGTCGCCAAAATACTTTAGGGCGAAGTTGTAAATACGCTTATACCATTGTTTCACCAGTTGGTTCAGCGCAATAGCATCCCCCTGTTTTGCAGCGGTAATCAAGAAGTTGGTTTGTGGCATCAGGTTGATTTCCTTCATTGGATTATCGTGTTCCTGAATTTATGATGAAATAAGCTTTTAAAAAGTTTGAAGGAAGTTAAAGAATCCTTCGGACTTCAAAGCTACTACATAAGGAGTCATCACTTCAATGTATTGAATTTTACTATAGAATATCTTTTTTGAGGTAAAATGTCGATTCCAGTATTATGACCTAGATCATGTTTAAAGTTGTCTAAAGTCACGACCTGTCTTGATACACATCAACCAAATAGGGTAATTAGTTTTTGACCTTTGTATTGTTACCAAAACCTAGAGCTATGAAGGTTAACACTACAATAAAATTCACAATAAGATTAATGCTCATTATGCTTATGACAATGTCATATAGTGTTCTGAGCGCACAAGAACAATACAGTTTGGTGAAATCCAATCAGAAATTTATGGTGAAGGGTACTTCATCATTGCACGATTGGCATATGGAGGCTACTGACGGCCAAGGTGAGTGTGTATTGACGCAGACTAACGGAATTATCAATATTCAAAAAGCTGAAGTAAAGTTTAAGGCTGAAGCCTTAGAGAGTGGAAAAAGAGGAATGGATAAAAATGCTTATAAGGCTCTCAAAACAGAAGATTTTCCTTGGATTGAATTTAAACTCTCGGCTTTTGAAGCAAAACAAGCAGGTAAAGGCCTTGTTAAGGGAGATCTGACTATTGCCGGATTTACCAAGCCAGTCACTTTTGAAGTTGAGACTGTTCATGGAACAGGCACAATTACAGTATCAGGCACTTCAGCTTTTAAACTGACAGATTTTAAAATTGATCCTCCTACAGCATTGATGGGAACAATTAAAACCGGTGACGATGTCACTGTTGAATTCAATCTAACATTCAAAAACCAAAAACAATAAAGCCATGAAGAATTTTAAAACGACATTTCTAGCACTGTTTTTATTGAGCAGTGTAGCGAGTTTTGCTCAAGTAGATTTGCGCTCACCTTTACAGTTTAGGAGAGATGCAGGAAAGAAAGGCATAAACGTATTTGAAACCTCAAAAGCAGATACCGTAATTTTTGAAGGAATTAATGTAAGAGTAGGGGGCGATTTTGCACTTCAATTTCAGGGCTTGAGTCATGAAAACTCTATTGTTGGTGATCCGCTGGTTGATTTAGCTTCCAATTTTAGTTTACCAACCGCTAACCTGAACCTTGATGTTCAACTAGCAGATGGTATGCGCTTACATTTAAGAACCTATTTATCATCACGTCACCATACTGAATCTTATGTAAAAGGTGGGTATCTACAAATGGATAAACTCGATTTTATCAAAGAAGGATTTCTTTCAGAATTAATGGAAATCGCGACCATTCGCGTAGGTATGGATCAGATTAATTACGGAGATGCACAATTCAGAAGATCGGATAACGCCATGACCATTTACAATCCATTTGTGAGTAACTATATTATGGATGCCTTTACTACTGAGCCTTTCTTTGAAGTAACATTACAGCCATCTGATTTCATTTTAGTTGCTGGTGTAACCAATGGCAGATTGAACCAAAGCCCAGTGAAAGGTGATGACGGTATGGTTGTTTACAGTAAAGTAGGTTGGGACAAACAAATGAATGACGACCTAAGATTGAGATTGACAGGTTCATTATATTCAAGTTCAGACAAAAGTACCCGTGACTATATCTACGGTGGCGACAGAGCAGGAGGAAGATACTATAGCACTTTGGCCACAGTAGCTAACGGTGGTTCAGATTTCGACCCAAGATTTAACCCAGGTTTTGGTTCTCAAACAGCCATTCAGTTTAACCCATTTGTGAAGTTCAAGGGCTTAGAGTTCTTCGGAGTAATGGAGTTTGTAAATAACGGCAACGATGCTGTTGGAGGTAGCTTTACTCAGGTTGGCTTAGAAGGGCTTTATAGATTTGGAATGAACGAGCAATGGTACTTTGGCGGTCGCTATAACAATGTAAGTGGTGAGAAAAGCGATTTGGCAAGTACAAACGAAATTAGCCGAATGAATCTTGGTGGAGGCTGGTTTATGACTAACAACGTTTTGGTGAAACTAGAATATGTTAATCAAGAGTACTCTGGTGCTGGTTTTGCCAACAGCCGATTCCAAGATGGTAAGTTTAATGGAGTTGTTTTGGAAGCCGCAATTAGCTTCTAATGATCTAACAATGATTGGATTTCACTTTTAAAAACATAAGCTTTAAGCTGAATGCAGAAACTGATCATCATAATATTTTTAGGACTGTTTTCTTCAATAACACTTACCGGACAAGAGTATTTGGTAGTGATGAGGAAGACAGTCCTTATTAAAGGAAAAACCTCTTTCGGGAGGTTTTCTTGCACTTACCAAAATGAGCATGATCAAGATACTGTTAGCTTTTCAAAAGTACCAAATGCAGAATCTTTAATGGATTTATCTATTCCTGTGGCCTCTTTTGATTGTGGGAATAGAATGTTGGATAGAGACTTTGGGAAGACATTAAAATCTGATGAATTCCCACACATCGAAGTAAAGCTTGATGATTTCAAACGAATTGGTCAACAGTACTTTGGGGATATATGGATTATGCTCACAGGTAAAAAAATGAAAATGGAGCATATTCCTTTTACAATTAATAAAGATGAAGAAGGAGAGTTTCTGTTCTCTGAAATCACCATTTCATTAGATTATTTCGATTTAAGCCCTCCTAAAAAGCTTTTCGGTTTAGTCAAGGTACAAGATGAACTGATTATTGAATTGAGTTTGAAGTTGTAAAGAATTGTTCTCAACTTCTTTCAAATCTTCACTTTTTTAGCTTTCTACTGGTTGATAAACAATGAAATCGTAATAAAGAGAAATTGGCTCATTTTTCTCATTTCTTGAGCATTTTCTCCACCTTCTTCTCAAACAATTCAACCCATTTGGTATACATTTTACCCGAAGGGTGGAGGTCATCGTTTGCGATAAGTTCTGGGTGAGATTTCGCCATTCTGGAAATAGGGGTAATGTTGTAGTAGGCTACTCCATATTTCTTAGCAATATTCTTACTGACTTTGTTATAAGCATCCAGTTCCTTTTTTATTTGCTCTTCTTTGGCTGCTCCAAAGGGTGTTTTTCCGTAATCTGGAATTGATACTACAAAAACATTCTCCTTTTTTCCTCCCGCATATTTTATAGCGATCTGAAGAAGTTCTTCAAATTCAGGAGCAAAGCTTTCTACCGATTTTCCTTGGTATTGGTTATTCACTCCGATTAATAGTGATACTAAATCATAGCTTTCCAAAAGTTCGTTATCTGCTTCAATGGCGGACTTTAGGTCATCGGTTCTCCATCCTGTTTTAGCAATGATTTTTGGGTCTTTCATAGGAACCCCCTCATGGACCAAGCGCGCAGCGAGTTGGATAGGCCAGCGTTCCGATTCAGCCACGCTTTCACCAATAGTATAAGAATCGCCAAGTGCTAAATAGGTTTTAGGAGCGGTTTGGCTATCAGTTTTTTGAGCAGTTAATGAGTTCATGCTTAAAAGGGTAATGAAAATAACTAACAATGCTAATAGAGGAAGCCTTTGTTTCATAATGTTTATTTTTCAATAAAATTAAGAAAACTAACGACTACACCAACTCTCGTAAGTCTACAGGCACAACTCTAGAAACCCCTTGCTCAATCATAGTGATGCCATAAATTACATCAGTACTGATCATCGTTCTCTTGTTGTGGGTTACTATAATGAATTGAGAATCAGTTGAGAATTTTTTAATGATCTCGTTGAATTTATCAATATTGGCGTCATCCAACGGAGCGTCTACTTCATCGAAAATACAGAATGGAGCTGGTTTTAGCAGGTAAATGGAAAATAATAGTGCTGTTGCAGTTAGTGTTTTTTCGCCCCCCGAAAGCTGATTAATACTCAGCGGACGTTTTCCTTTTGGTTTGGCCATAATCTCAATAGCCGATTCTAGCGGATTACTTGGGTCGACCAGTTTCAGCTCACAATCGTCTTCATCGGTAAATAATGACCTAAAAACTTTAATGAAGTTATCTCTGATTTGACCAAATGCGGATAGAAAGGTTTCTCTAGCTACTGTGTCAATTTCATCGATGGTTTGCATTAGCGAGCCTTTTGCCTCAATTAAATCATTTTTCTGAACAGTGATAAAATCGTAGCGTTCTTTGATTTCTTCGTAGGCTTCCATTGCCATAGGGTTGATCGGGCCTATGCGTTCAATTTTGTCTTTTACTTTTTGAACCAAAGCCTGAAGTTCTTCCACTGGTGTGTGGTCTTCCTCTTCAACCTCTTCTTTCAGAAGAGCATTCAAGTCGATGTTGAATTCTACAGACAATCGCTCTTTTACAGCACTGAGTTCAACTTTGGTTTCATTCAATTTAGATTGAAACTCCATTAAAATTGTATCGGCTTGTTCACGTTTTTGGCGCAATTCACGTAAGGTTTTATCCGACACATCAATGTTGCCGCGCTGGGCGTAATATTCCTTCTCCGATTCATTAACGCCTTTTTCGATACTCTCTTTTTCATCGTAAAGCCCAATGAGCTCATCATCATTGCTTTCGGTGGTATCGATCAAACGCTTGATTTCCGTTTCGTTTCTTTCTAATTCTACCTGATTCTTTTCAATTCTTGACTTACTTCCGTCATAGGCAGTTTGCTTGTAGTCAATCTCTTGGGTAACAGACTGAAGCTTATTCTGTTTTTGATGGAATTGGATGTTTATTTCGTTGTATTTCTGCGATTTTTCTGAAAGTAGTTCGTTTTCTTTTTTGGCCGTAACCTCTAGTTCACCAATACCTTGCTGTAGCGCTATATAGCTTCTTTCAGCATCTTTTACTTCTGGTCTTAACTCAAGTAAATCAGCAGAAATATTATCAATGTTTCGGGTAATGTCTTCTCTTCGGTTGGCGTTGCTGCTTAACATCTGACCAAGCTGTTCCTTTCTGGTTTTTACAGAAATAAACTCTTCGTTTACCTGACTATATTCTTTTTGTAGGCTGTCTATTTCAGTTCTGTAACTGCTCGACTTTAAATGGGCCAGCTCTTTCTGTTTTTCATCAAGCCTTTCTTTAACCTCCGCAATTTGAGTTTCTAGCTCTTTAATCGTCTTTTGAAGCTTTTCTAAGTTCTTAGCGCGACCAATTCTTTTGCCCTCAAAAAGCCCCACAGAACCGCCAGAAATGCTGAATTTACGCTTAGTGTATTTGCCACTTTCGGTAATGAAAACAGCATCTTCATCAATAGGGATTTCGCCAGGCCCACCAGCAATGACGAATACATTTTCCAGAATAAAACTGATCAATCGCTTATATCTCGGTTCGTATTCCACAATCTCTGTGGCTGGAACGGCATTTTGATAGAGTTTCGCTTGAGGGGCTTCATATCTGTCAAAAGCATCGAGAACAAAAAAGTTGGCTTTGCCTTTTGCGGCATCACTTAGAATATTCACGGCCTCAAAAGCCTGCCTTTCATTGTCTACAATGTAGTAGTTCATGTAAGGCTCAAGGTAATTCTCTATTGTAATTCGGTAACGATCGTCACAGGTAAGAATATCAGAAAGGAGTGGGGCGTTTTTGCTCCAACTGGCTTTCTTTTTTAAGAATTTTATGGCTTCCGGAAACCCCTCTAGGTTTTCAACCAAGCTTTTGGTTAGGTTGTACTCGTTGCGTTGCGAATCGAGTTTACGGCTCAGTTTCGTTAATTTCTCACGAACTACATTGATTGTTTCTTCAGTACTTTCAATGGAAGTGCGCTGCTTTTCCTCCTGATTTTTCTTCGCTTCAAGGTCTTTTTTCTTTTGCTCAAGAATTACCCCGATCTCCTCTAGTTTAGAATCAAAGGATTCAAGGTTGGCAGATTGCTCGGAAGTATCTGAAGTGGTTTTTTCTAATTCTCTATTTAAGGTTTGGAGCTGAATTTCCTTGATTTCAATCTCCTTTTTAAGGTTATAGAGGGTCTCTCGTTTTTCGTTAAAGGCCTTACTTTTTTGGTCAAAACTGGCTTGTGCTTCTTGAGCCGCAGTGCGTTGTGCTTCAAAAGCAGCTTTTAAGCTTTCTATTTGAGAAGTAGCTGCTTTTAAATCCTTTTCCGCTACTTCTTTCTCGTTTTTTAAACTTTCTAAACTGAAAGACGCGCGCTCATTACTCTTTTTATCGGCTTCTAATTGCTCTCGAAGGTTGTCGCTTTTATCTTGAAGAAAGGTGAGCCTTTCATTTTTGATTTTCCTGTCGCTTTCAAATTGACGAATTTTATTTACGTGCTCGTTCAGGGTTCGTTGGCGGGTAGAAAGTAGCTTTTCTTTCACAATAAGGTCGGCCTTCCCTTTTTCGATGGCCGCCTCTTGTGTTGACATCATTTGGTTGATCTCAACTTTTTTATCGTTCAGTTGCTGAATTTCTTTTTCAAGCGACTTTAGTTTATTGTTCTGTGTTTCTACCGTTTTTCGAGTAAGTCGAACACTTAAGTTTTTATACTCTTCTTTATACTCGTAGTATTTTATGGCTTGTTTGGCCTGCTTTTCTAATGACTTGAGGTTCTTTTCGATCTCAAAAAGTAAATCCTCTACCCGGTCTAAATCGTCATCGGTGTCTTTAAGCTTTTTAAGTGTTTCCCTTTTTCTCTTCTTGAATTTTGAAATCCCAGCCGCTTCCTCGAAAAGGTCTCTTCGAGAGTTTTCCTTATCGTTCAAAAGATCATCGACCATTTTAAGCTCGATAATCGCATAACTGTTCGATGCGATGCCAGTATCCATGAACAATTCATTGATGTCCTTCAGTCGGCAGCTAACCCCATTTAAAAGGTACTCGCTTTCGCCAGACCTGTAGTAGCGTCTGGTGATGGTTACCTCAGTATATTCTGTAGGAAGGAGGTTCTTAGTGTTTTTGAAGCTCAATGAAACTTCGGCCAGTTGAGTAGGCTTTCTTTTCTTAGTTCCGTTGAAGATGATGTTCTCCATTTTTTCGGAACGCAGCATCCTTGTTTTTTGCTCGCCCAATACCCAACGGATTGCATCCACAACATTTGATTTGCCACAACCGTTTGGGCCAACAATACCAGTAATACCTTCATCAAAATTGATGACTATGCGATCACCAAAACTTTTAAAGCCCTTGATTTCTAATTTTGTAAGCTGCATTGAGTGAGGATTGCGAAAAATCGACCTTAGTAAGCAAAATTAGAATTAATTCTTAGATTTGCTAATAGCATGGAATTTGACTCAGGAAACTTACTCTATATCGCTTTTGCTATTCTTTACTTTGTTTTTACAGCACGAAAGAAAGACCAAAAGAAAAATGCAGGTGAATCTTCTTCAGCACCAGAGAGGAGAGGAGATACCGTGGGGCCAGTCCCTAGTAATCAACAACCTACTTTTGAAGAATTGCTTGAGCAGTTTACTGGTCAACGTAAAGTAAAAGAAGAGCCTAAACCATTTATTGCCGAAGAACCAACAACTCGTGTGATTGAAGAGGTTAAGCCAGCTCAATCAAGAAAATCTATTTATTCCGAAGCAAATAAGATTTACGGTACTAAAAAACGCACAGAAAGCCCAGTAGTTGTATTTCACGAACCCGAAGAGGAAGATGTGGAAAGAACGGATTATGCCGCATTAATTGGCGATACAGACGGTGCTCGAAAAGCTTTTGTAATGGGTGAAATTTTTAACCGAAAGTATTAAGAAGCTTTAAAAGTTACGGGTATTTCAATTTTAGTTGGAATAGCAAATCCACCTTTAACTCCTGGCGACCACTTTGGTGATTTTTTGATAGCATTTAATACCTGATTATCAAAATCTCTTCCTATTCCTTCTTCTAACTTTACGTCCTTGATTTCACCCAATTCATTTACAATAAACGAAACACTCACTTCTCCTTCCAATCGTCCAAGGGGTTTGGTTTGGGGGTATTTAATGTTTTCAAGTAAATAGTCTTTCCAGTCATTAAATCCGTTTTTAGGGGTTGGTTTTAAATCCTTTTCTCCAAAGCTGGCATAAACATAAGCTGATTCAGAAATAGTTACCGATTCGGTTTTTAAATCAGCCTCACATGAGAAAATAAAGAATAGCAGAGCTACTACCGGAATTGGAATCAATAATTTGAACCAATTGATTTTCCGTTGAGTAGTAATCATATTTACCCTCTTCAGAGTTTTGCTTTTAGCAAAGAAGCTTCCTTGCGGAATTCCCATTTTTTGAAATACTAGTTTTACGAGAAGCCTAGTGTAAGCCACTTGTCCATTGGCTTTTACAGCTGTTCTGTCTGCTTCATATTCGTGTATTTCTTCGATTAAATTTCTATACAAGTAGATAAATGGATTGAACCAGAAAAACACTTTAAGAACTTCCATTAACATTATGTCATAAGAGTGCCTTTGCTTAATATGCACTTTCTCATGATCCAATATTTGCTTTTGTTCAGCTTCAGAAAGGTTTTGACTATCGTCCCACATCAGGTATTTAAAGAACGCGAAAGTAGGCATTGAACCTTCCGTCTTTACCATAAAGTAACCATCTTTAAATCGGGTATTGTGTCGTTTATACCATAGAAATTCCCTGAAAGATCTCATCTGAATAAATAGCCTTAAAGCTAAAGCAATCATTCCAATCATATAAGCAAGAATAACTGCTTCCCACCATCTTAGGAAGGGTTTTTCAGAATTTGCTGTTACGGTAACTGAGTAAAAACCCTTCGGTTCTATTATAGGCTCTTTGCTCACTTCATTGCTCACATTGTGCAATGAATTTAATACACTTGGAGTGTTTTCAGGGTTATACCCCACTTTAAGTAATGGAAATGATAAAGATATAAGTATGGCTGCCAATAGATAAAATCTATTGTATTGGAAGCTGCTCTCTTTTCTCAAAACAAAATGATAAAGCAAGTAAAATACTGCCAAACATGTGGCAGTTTCTAATGCATATAGAAGCGCATTATTTAGCGAATCTAACAATACTAAAGCGGGGTGTTTTGACATAACCTAGAGCTTAGTCTTCTTTTAAATCTTCTCCAACATGTTTTGCTAGCGACTCAAATTCTTTGATATCCATGTCATTTTCTTGTGCGAAAAATGATACCAGCTTTTGAAAGGAGCCCCCAAAGTAGCCTCCAATAAAGTTTTTAAGATAGAAGTTGCTGTAGCTTGTTTTGTCTACCAAAGGAAAGTATTCATGAGTCTTACCGTAAGCCTTATAACCTACAAAGCCTTTTTTCTCTAAAATTCTAATAATTGTTGACACAGTATTGTAGGCAGGTTTTGGTTCTGGCATTTTTGAAAGCACATCTTTCACGAAGCCTCTCTCAATCTGCCATAGTATTTGCATTACCTGCTCTTCTGCTTTCGTTAATTCTTTCATAATCTGTAAATTAAAACACTCGAGTAATTCTAATATCAATAATAAAACTATTGCACTAGTTTTCCAACTAATGCAATAGTTTTTTGATTCTAAAATATAGTCTTAAGAAATTATTGGGTAAAAGCGTATGAGATTAGGTTTGCGCCCATACGTAAGGCCTGAAGCCTAATAGATTCGGGATCATTATAAATACGCTGATCTTCCCAGCCATTACCTAAATCGCTTTCATAAGAATAATAGCAAACCAATCTACCTTCATATATTAAGCCAAAGCCTTGGGGCGATTTACCATCATGTTCATGGATTTTGGGAATGCCTTTGTCAAATTTAAATTTTTGATTGTATATAGGGTGGTCGTGAGGTAACTCTATAAATTCTAATTCAGGGAAAACCTTTTTCATCTCTAACCTCACAAACTGATCTAAACCATAATTATCGTCAATGTGAAGAAAGCCGCCAGCGGTAAGGTAGTTTCTTAGGTTTTCTGCTTCTTGACTAGAGAATACAACATTGCCGTGGCCTGTCATATAAATAAACGGGTATTCAAATAAGCTGGGGTTTCCAATTTCTACCACGGCATCTTGGGTGTCTATATTTGTTTTTAGATTTTCATTACAGAAAGTAGCCAAGTTGGGTAGGGCTGTTTTGTTTGCATACCAATCACCTCCGCCATTATATTTTAATTTAGCAATTTTGACTTTGGCTTGTTGAGCAGAAGCTAGTACACTAAAAAAAAGGAAGGCGAGAGAAAAAAGAATTCGGTTGGCTTTCATAAGTTCGACTAAGCTTATTTTCTTTAAGAGAACATATTAGGGAAAATTCTAAATGAAATAAAGAAAGCGGGTTATAATTGAACCAACTTTTATACAAGAACGCTATATTCTCAACGAAGTTTACTCCAATAGAAGCAAATGAGATTTTCTAACATCGATTTAGTTGTTAATCAGCTGAGGGCTCGTCTAGAATTGCCGCTACCGGGAAGAGAGGCTCAAATAAGAATGGCGCCTACACCAATAGACGAGAATCGCTTTAAAGAAATCGCTAATAGACCTGCAAGACCTGGAGGCGTGATGGTATTGATTTATCCTAAAAATGGAGAGTTGTATTTACCACTGATGAAGCGACCAGGTTATAATGGAGCTCATGGCGGGCAGGTTAGTTTTCCGGGTGGAAAGGCAGAAAAGCAGGATTTGAGTTTAATAGAGACGGCTTTACGAGAAACAGAGGAAGAAATTGGCGTAAGGGCCAAAGAGGTTTCGGTTATTGGGCAATTGTCTGAGTTGTTTATTATTGCTAGCAATTTTAAGGTGTTACCAACAGTTGGCGTGGTTAATTATACCCCTAAATTCATTCCTGACCCTTATGAGGTAGAGGCGGTTTTAGAGGTGCCAATCTCTCAATTTTATGACATGAATAAAAGAGGGGTAGAAGAAATGAGATTTGGTAAGTATGTTATTCAGTCGCCTTATTTTAATGTGGATGGACATTTAGTTTGGGGCGCTACCGCTATGATGTTAAGTGAGTTGCTAGCAGTTATCGATGATGTGGAGCTCGGTTTGTTAAATCCTTAGTATTTAGGGTTAAACCTCTTTTGTATCCTTTTTTAAGTATAAGACGAGTTTATTAAGCAGTTCTTTTGGGTCGAACGGTTTAGAAATAAATTCATCTAAAACGGCTCTCTTGGGGTTTTCTTGAAGGTCATTCTTTGAAAAAGCAGTCATCCCTATAATATTAGTTTTTCTATTAAGGATTGATTGTTCTCTAATTAGCGCTGTGCATTCGAACCCATCCATCTCGTCCATATGAATATCCATTAGAATTAGGTCGAAAAGCTCTTCATTGCTTTTTTGAAAAGCCTTATTACCATTAGAGGCTTCATGAAATTCAGCATTCCATTTTTGAAACAACCTACTTAATACCATTCTATTCATGTAGTTATCATCTACTACAAGTATTTTGGCTTGCTTTAGGTCGTAAATAGTGTCTGTTTTATTTGAGGCTAATAAGTCAAAAGTTTCAGGTAGTTTAAACTCAATTTCAAACTGAAACGATGTGCCTTCACCAAGCTTACTGGATACTGATACCTTGCTATTGTGTAGTTCTAATAGCTTCTTAGTAATTGACAAACCAAGTCCGGTGCCGCCATATTTCCTTGTTGTATCACTACTGGCCTGTTCGTAATCGTTAAAAATTTCATTGATTTTGTCTTCTGGAATTCCAATCCCGGTGTCTGTTACCGTAAATTCTATACTAACCTTTTCGTCCTCAATCCCTAGTAATTCTGCACTTACTACTATGCTGCCCTGTTCGGTAAATTTTAAGGCATTACTCATTAGGTTATTGAAAATCTGAGTAAGTCTGGTGGGGTCACCAATAAGTCGGTTTGGGGTGTTTTCCGAAAGGTGAAAGTCTAGCGTAATATTCTTGCTGTGGGCTTTAAACTTAAAGCTGTCTCGAATATTTTTGAGTAGATCGATTAATGAGAAATCAATCATTTCTAGCTTTAATTTTCCAGCTTCAATTTTGTTGTAATCAAGTATATCATTGATGAGTGAGCTAAGATTTTCTGCAGAAAACTTTAGTGCATCAATGTATTCTTGGGTTTCCTCATTTTCATTATCAATATCCATTAAATGGCTTAAACTGATAATTGCATTTAATGGTGTGCGAATTTCGTGACTCATCACAGATAAGAAGTCAGACTTTGATTTAGTAGCCTTCTCTGCTTCTAATCGTGCTTTCTTTAATTCAATATTCTGAACATTGATTTGGTGGGTTCGTTCTGCTACTTTTTCTTTTAGTTCTGCATTAGTCTTTTCTTGAAGTTTCTCATTTTCAACCAATTGAATTATGAGGGATTCTTGTGTAATGGCATGGTTTTCAGTGAGTTTTCTCATTCTATGGCCTAAGCCCAGAGCAAAGAATACTATTTCAACCCCTACAGCTAACTGAACATAAGGAACTATTTTGGCATCAAGGTCAAGTATGTACTGAGACGAAGCAAACAATGCAATAGTAACTAGGAAAATAGAGCCAAGAGCGAAATAGCGTAACTCTAAGCTATTCAACCTTCTAAGCGATAGAATGAAAACAACTACACTTGCCGATATCCCAATATTAAAGAGGTTATGTATAATAAGTCCATTATATACATCATGTGTAATAGTAATGTAGATAGAGTTGAAAACGAAAGCTACTAGCATTACTCCAATAAAAACTTTGAAGTAATAGTCCCATTTTGGGTAATGTTCTTTTGTATTAAGAAAATGACGCGCGAAAGAAAAATAGAATACGGCCGAAAGGTTGGGTAGTAGCCATAGTAAAGATAGTTTTTCAGGGTGCTCAGGAAAAATATAAGGGTCTAGAAAGCCATGGAAAAAGAGAAAGTAAATGGTGTTTGTTATGGCGTAAAATGCATAAAAAAGGAAAACTATTCTTCTAACGTAGATGTACAGAGAAATACTAAGAATTGATAAAATGATTAATAAACCAGTGAAGATTCCTTCCAATAATGCCTTTTGTTCTGCTTGTTGCTGCCATTTTTCAAGTTGAACCGCTTTGAAATTAAAGCGAGGAGGGTAGTTGTCTAATGACTTGGTTTTGATTAGCAGTGTAGCTTTTTCATCTATTTTTAACTCTAACTTGAATTGAGATTGGTATCCCTTTTTAACATTTCGCTCACTAACGGGTACAAAATAGCCAGTCTTTAAAGAGTCGAGCTTTTCGGATTTTTGAATATATACGGTTGAATATGCATTATCGCCAGTATAAACTACTAGGTTCTGGTATCGGTCTGAATAGTTTGAAAGAATTAGTTTAACCCAATAAGTTTTGTTGGTCTCAAACAAATCAATCTCATCTAAACCAATATAGTAACTTGACCCAAAATCCTTTACCTGATTGTAGTTAAGGTTATTGCTATCATCGCGAAACACCATTATTTGAGAAGAAGGGATGTACTGGGTTTCACTATTATATATTCTATGCTGATACCAGTAGTCGGCAATGCTATCAGATTTCGCTATGAGCGATTGCCCACTAATAAATAGAATAATAAGAATAGAAACCCTAAACATATAGTCTTTAACAAGGGAAATGGTTCTGTAAATCGGTATTCAAAAATGCTAATAATTTCTAGCTTTGTTAAATATCAATATACTTAATATTAAAGAATATGATAACAAGCGAAATACTGTATTTCAAAGGGTTTATTGTGTTTTTAAATCACGAAAATTTTAAAGCGTCTTTACTCCAAGGTGCAGACTGATGAATTGCTTCAAGTACTTTCTCGGGATCTTCAAAAGCATTCCAAATGTTATTATGAATAGGCTTCATGAAATTCTCTTCAATCGAGTGTTCTAACATTTTAATTAAGTGATCGTAATAGCCAAAGGCATTTAGTATTACGATAGGTTTGGTGAAAATACCGAGCCTTTTTAGTGTCATGGCTTCTAGTAATTCTTCCATTGTTCCACAGCCACCAGGTAATGTAATTAGGGCATCTACACCAACCATAAACTGTTTCTTACGCTCGTGCATGTCAGCCGTGAAAATAAATTCATTAACGTCTTTATGGTGGAATTCAACCTCTTTCATAAAGTGGGGCATTATACCAACAATTCGACCTTTTTCAGAAAGTATTGTATCGGCAAGTTTACCCATTAAGCCTCGGCTACCACCGCCATAAACTACAGTGATATTGTTTTTAACAAGCACCCTTGCTAGTTTTTCAGTAGCCTCAAAATACTTTTGGTCAATGTTTTCGCTAGAAGCGCAGTAAATACAAACCTTTTTAATTTTTTGCATTGTTGGCAGTTTGATAATAGGCAAGTTGGAGAAGATTAGTCATAACTCAAAAAAATAAAAAACAGATTGAGTTGTGAACTATAGTGTGTTCTCAATTTTTTGACAAATTTCTAAGATGTTAAATGCCATGATATTAATCGTTAGAAGCATGCGCAAAGTTGAATAGGGGTAATTTCCATAGTTTTTATTCATTCTATTGATTCCATTAAAAAACCACCCAAAAGGGGTAGGTTTTATGTGTGATTTTATACCGAGATTGTGGCTGTAAAATGATCAAATTTTGACAATGTTCTTTGGCTAATTTTATCAACTATGAAAAAATAGTGCAATCGTTAAAAAATGAATATTTGAACTAAGTAAATATCACAATTCGATAATCATTTTTATTTATCTAAACTGCTAATCTGTTGTTACATTTATTGAGCATATGATTTCATCTTTAATTATTGCTTTAGCGGGTGTTTTTGGTCTTTTTAAGCTTAAAAAGGCCAAAAGTCAGTTTACAAAGCTCGTTATTGTTTTGCTTGGTTTTAGCGCAATTGCTTCTGTTGTTAATTATTATGAAATATCCACCTACGCTCCTGTAGCTATAGGCTTTTTTTCGTTGTTGGCTAGCTTCGAGTCTACCAGTTCATTTTCAATGAAAAAGCCTCAGATACTGTTTTTTGTACTCAGTGGTTTGGGTTTTTTTATATTTTCTTTGGCCTCAGTTCTTCCTTTGGATGTATATATAATTGACTGGCCATTCTTAATCTTGTTTTTTATCGGTTTGGGCTATCATTGGTTTAACCATGGGAAAAAGATAAAATCAAGAATGGGAATTCTCATTGTTTGGTCGGGATTAGCAATTTCATGGCTTTTTACCCTAGTTGCTTCAATGTTTTAATTCGGATGAATTTCAAATTGATTTATTTCATCAGGACTTAAGCCGATAAGAAGAAAAATGATGGTGTTTAGTTTTGCCATCTAACAATTCATAATTACAATTAATGGTTCAGTAAACCACATATAACTTAAACTTGGGGGAGTGTTTTTTATTCTAGAATTATTCACCCTAGCAAATAAACCGATGAACATGAATTCATTCAGTTTTGTGTTCGAAAAGGAGTATCATGGTTTTTGTAACTCTGGTGGTTGCAATGGCGTATTGCATTTATATCTAAATATAGACAGATGATTTTAGAAGTAGCTGGTTTTTTATCTAATGCATTATTGTTAGACAAGGATTTGCACAAAGAGGACTCAATTGTTGTTCGTAACCTCAATAAAGAAAAGCAGCTGGCTTTAGCTTCTAGTTATGGCACTTTCAACCTAGCCGAAATTAAACCTCAACAGTCGGAATTTAGGCAGTTAACCGCTGGGGATTCTGTGAAATTAAAGCTCAATTCAGAATTTGGCCAAATTTCAGTTGAATGCAATGGAAAGGAAATAGGTGTTATTTCTGAGTCTTATTATCGTTTAAATGAACTAAAAGAAGCATTAAGGTTGAATAAAAATATTGATGTAAAATGTATTCGAAAGGATTTGGTGGTTTCTGGAGCAGTGAGCTTCTCCTACGAGATTAAATAGTCCAGACCTGTAACTTCTATAACGATTCAATACTCTTTTTATGGATTTTATTGACATTCAGAAGTGTAAATATCAACTCTGAATCTATTCCTAAAATTCGTTTAAAACACAACAGTTAGCCGAATTGGTCAAGTTTACAATTTGCTAATTTGGCTTTTCTGTTTTCTATCGAATAAAAATGAGGAGCATTTTTGGCCTTTTTAAGTGAAAGCACTACACTTGTATGATTTTTTAAGTCAGCATGCTGACATGGTAATTATTAATGACCTCTCCATTTAGTTTTCTTCTCATTTAATATTCAAAACAATAAAATGAAAAAGGTGTTTTTCGCAATGATGCTATTGTGCAATTGGGCTATTGCTCAAAGCAACGCGCAAGAAAATTCAAAAGGAACAATTGGGATCAATTCTCAATTTTCATACAAAATGCTGGATCCTAGTCAGAACCTCAGGAAAGTAAATATTCTATTAGAGGAAAGGCAAAAAGGAGCTTTAGAAGATAGAAGTTTAACAATCGGCACCTCTCTGATTTCTATTTTTGATTATCAAAGATCGAATGAAGACTCGAAGTTCGCGTACCTTATGCGCCACCCAACATCCACAAACCAGATTGGAAAAACCGTTACTGAAGCAGTAATTCATTCTTTTCAGATTTCTACAACAGGTGCCATAAATAACTGGATTACAGTTCATGCCGAATTACTGTATAATCCAGAGCAAAGTTTTGGGCAAGGAACTATTACTACATTAACCAGGAACCAGATTCAACTTTACAAAGCATTTTTGGTAATGGGTGATTTGAATAAATCACCATTTTATGGTGCTATTGGTAAAATGGATGCACCTTTTGGTCAGGTAGGAAGCGTGAGTCCATTTTCTAATTCTACTACTTGGCATGCCTTCGGTGGTTTAGGTTATGGCTTACAAGTGGGTTATAGAAAAGGAGGAATTCATGCCAAATTTATGGCTGTGCAAGGTGGTAGCCAGTTCCGTGCCTTGGCTACTCCAGTAGGTAATGGTTCGAATGTGCCTTCTAAAATCAACAACTTTGTATCTGACCTTAATTATACAATGAATTTGAGCGAAGAAGCTGAACTGAATGTAGGCGGCTCGTTTGTATTTGGTAGTGCGTATTGTCATGCATATCCTGTAACACATTTCAACCCATGTCAAGATAATAATCCGGCCTATACCGCATATGGTAACTTAAAAATCAGCGATAAATTTGTGGCACAAGGTAGTTTTGCTAAAACTGTAAAAGTTTGGCCTGGCACTTTTAATCCCAATCCTCCGCTAGATGTGTTTCCAGCTTCAAAAGTATCTTCTTTTGATATTGGAGCAAAGTATAATTTCAACCCAGAAAGCAATGTAGTTTATACGCTGTCAGGTGAGTTTTCTAAGTTTATTGCTGGGCCTGAAGGCGCACCATGGGAAAGGCAAAACCAGCTTGTAATTGGTTTTGCGGGCATGATCAATCGTTCTTGCAAACTCTTTTTCGAAGCTTTTAGAACCGATGGCTATGTGCCTTTGAACTTTGTAAGCGGAGGTAATTTAGCACCAGGAGAAACGCACAGTGTGAGAGGCTCATTTAGTCATGGTGTGGTACTTGGTGGGCAAGTGATTTTATAAGATTAACCATCCATTTAGAAAAGCGCTTTCAGTTTTAATTGAAAGTGCTTTTTTTGTTTAAGGGTATAAGAATATACCCACCCCACGGTATAGTCGATTGGGTATAACTTCTAGAAATTTAACTCAAAAAAAGAACGTATGGCTTATACAGAAGTGGAAGTGGATTTACTTCCCGAGGAATTGAAGAAAGCAAAAACCAATTTGATTGGGATTTTAATTTTTATGCTCATTTTCTTCGCGTTTATAAAGTTCTTTTTCTGGGATAACCTTCTTTCCGACATCGATGAAATGATACCTATTATCATGTTTGGAGGTTTTTTTCTCTTGTTCTTAGCCGTGTTAGGCTATATAATGAGAGGTTTCATTTTGGATTTCTTTAAAAGGAAGAAGCAAATTCTGACGGGTACTATTACCGATAAACACATAGACATTACCACCTCGCATAGTTCTCGAGGGGGAGTCCGAGGAAGTAGCGGAAGTAAGACTACCACACGGAGAACATATTACCTTTATTTTGATAATAAAAAATTACCTGTTGATGCGATTATTTATGGGCGTATGTCGGTGGGTATGGAAGTTGAAATTCATTATTCCAAGTATTCTCAAACTGTTTTTCATAGCAGGGTAATTGCTGAGGCCGAAATCAGTGAAGATAAAATCAAAGCCATTGTTCCTGATGTCGATAAGCAGCAAAATTTTATACCAAAGGAACGAGAGTTACAAATGGCCAAGGCTGATTTTGAACTTCTAAAAAAGGCTAGAAATCGTGCAATAAAAAATCGTATTTGGGTTGTTGTTGTCTTAGGTTGGGTGGTTATTGGCTCCTTGTTTTCTGGGCTTTGGCTTATACCTATTATGCTTTTCCCTTTTACTATTTGGTGGTTTTTAGCTTTCAGAAAGATTGTTAAATACATTTTGGCCTATAGAAAGGAAGTGAATACTGGAATGAAAGTCGTTTATTCAGAATTGGTGCTCGACAAATTTAGACAAACTGGAAATACCAGAGGTTTTTTCATTCGTACTAATAATCAGCTCATTAGTGTAAATGAAAGTAATTATGAACAGCTGAAAATGGGCGATCTTATCATGGTGTTTAAAGGTAAAGCTACGGGTTGGGTGTTTGGGTTTATGACTTCCGATAATGAATTATATGAAGTAAAAAGTGACGCTAAGCTCAAAATGAAATAGATAATTAATCTGTAGTGAGTTAGAAAACATTTGTTGTAACTTAATGGTTAATCCTAAAACATTAAATTTTAAGCAATGAAAAAATTATCTATCTATTTCACTTTTGGGATAATACTATTAATGTTTGTTCCAAGCCCGATGAAGGCTTCATCAATAAGTGACCCAATAACTGAAGAGTCGAAAGAGAAATTAACGCATGAGGAAATGCAGGCTATGGTGGTTCGCTTGAATGAAATCAAAGACATGGACAAATCCAGTTTGACCAGAGAAGAAAGAAAGGAACTGCGTAAAGAGGTACGTGCTATGAAAAAGGATATTCGCGATAGCGGAGGAGGAGGGCTTTACATCTCTTCAGGAGCTATTATAGTTATTCTTTTATTGATTATTATTCTTTAAAAATATCATAATTGTAAAATAAGAAAGGCAACCCAACTGGGTTGCCTTCTTATTTCTAATCGCCTGATTTTATTAGTTTACTATAATTTGTGCGCTTAATGTATTGCTGTTGCCTGCTGGTGGTGTATTATATCCTCGTAGAATAATAGTGTAGTAATACCCATTCTGAAATTTGATATCAGGCACATTCAGTTCAATCGTATTGTCATCTGGAGATGTTACTTTTAGGTCATATTCTGCCGCAGTAAGCTCCATAAAATCAGAAGCATCCATAAAATTTGAGTCGCTAAATAAAGGGGCGGCTTGGCCCTCAGCTGTAACTTGTAATGTAGGCGCGTCTGGTGATAGGTTTACCAGCCTTACTTTGGCGTTTCCGTTACTTGGGGTATCTGAATTGTCCTCTAATTTCAACACTTTCAAATCATCATATTCTCCTACGGTAAATATTGAGTAGGCTCTTCCTGCGCCTAAAGCCAAGGTAGTGTCGGCAACAATATTATTTGCATTGGCTGGGGTAAATTTAAAATTTCTACTACCTGTAAAAAACCTTAAATATCCTGTGTAATCTGCATAATCGAAAGGATAAGTATTCAATTGCCTGTTATCAATTTCGATGTCTAAGGCTGGAGCGTTGGGCGATGCTTGATAAAGTGAAACGTAAGCCACGTTATCTGGAATGCTATCACCATCATCTGTATTACAGCTAGAAAGTAAAAATACCGTGGCAACCAACATCATCATACTCCTCATCATTCCTTTAAACGGAATCTCTTGCTTTGCATTTAATTTCATAATTCTGAATTTTTATTTGATTTAGGTTATTTATTTTGTTGTGCCTACTGCCTTAGTAGACAAGTGTTCGGGATTAAAACCACAAGTTTAATGCCATGGAACTTTCACTGTTGAAGTGAATTTACCCTTATCAAGCCGCTAGTTCAATGTGGCGTATAACATCAACTTATGTAGTTTTTTCTACAGTGTTAATAGACAAGAGTAAAGAATCAAAGGTTGGAACTTGCTTTGAAATATGGGCTTCAATCTATACCCTCCAGAGGGTATGGCTTATGCCGCTTGGCTGGTATTGAGTAAACTCTTAATTGACAGTAGATTTGATATCATGAAAAGATGACTCAGGTATGAGCGTTGGTCATCAAATAAATATATTTAAATGGGAAGGGTATCAAATTTATCGATGGCATTACTGGTGATAATGGCCAACACTGTTGCAGCACAATTTTCTAAATCTATAACGGATCTTTCATTGAATGGGCAGGTGGTAGAAAGCCAAATTCATTGGTATAGGTACGACAGGGAGACTAAAACCATTACAAAAATAAGAGAGACTTATGCGCTTTTTGATGAGGCAGGCAGACAATTGCAAGACAAAACTTCTGAAGTGCTGGAGGATAGAGTAATAGAACATAGTTACACTTGGAATGAAAATGGGGCAGCAAGCGAGATGCTCAATGAGGTGAGTTTTGCAGGTAATAAAAATAGTCGCTTTGCAAAGTTTAGTCATGTACGAAGTGCTGGTAAGTGGATAACTTATGAAATTTCAAGTGCCGATACCGCCCAGATTTATCAGTATGTTACCGGGGCACCTGAAACACCAAAAATGTTGATCGTATTCAATGGTAAAAGGGTTAAAAAAAGAATTGAAGACCATAAGTATTATCCAAATAGCACTGTTTTTAGCAGTATTAACATTACTCATGTTGAAGGCGATCGCAAGCTAGGAGCGGAGGAGATTGTGTTTGACGAGAATGGTTATAGAAAAAGCTATGAACTTAAGGGTGAACAGAAAGAGGTTTTATTTAGAGATGAACATAATGCTGTTGTTAAGTCGGTGATGGAGGCAAGGGGTAAGCAATACACCAATTCTGAAAGTATGTATGAGTACGATGGACAGGATAACTGGACGAAGGTTTATCGAAAAAGGCTCGATCAAGAGGGAAAGGTGATGGAGGAGCTTTATGGTTTTAAGAAAACTAAATTATGGTGGAAGGAGCCTGCTGGTTCTTTGGAGCCAGATTATTCGTTTATCAAGAAGACTAACCCTATAAACAAATAGAATATGCCAGGTATACTTTCATGGGTGTTGATTTTGGCGGGGCTTTTAGTGCTCTTGTTACTCATTTATTATTTTCGTTCACCTGAGAAGGCCACTCCGAACATACATAGAGCGATTCCTTTTGTTACGGCTGCTTTGGCCATTTGGTCTTTGGTTACCAGCTGGATGTGGTTTTATTATTTCAACTTAGTGCTTAGCATGCCTACACTATTGATTGCGATTTTGCTTAACTTTTGGGCGAGACATAAGAAGCTTGACGAAAGATCGGTAAAGCTGAATTGGTATATAATCGGTGGTACTATTTTGTTGAGTCTTTTAAGCTTCATCTTTTTTTTCATGAGATAATTGGTCTTATTGATCGGTTACTTTTTTACATTAACTGAAGCCGCATAAAACCTATTGTAATAGGTTTTATGCGGCTTTTTTGTATTTAACACATTTTATTATAGGTTTTATGAAAATGAACTCTATCTTTGTTTAGCATGTTACACCTATAACATTAGGTTTTATGTGTATATTTGTTATTTAAAACCTATAAATTTAGGTCTATGAATTGGAAGAGGATGACAGATCAGGCCATTGTCGATGAGATGGGCAGGCGGGTCAAGCAGTTAAGGTTGCAGAAAAGGTACACTCAGAAAGAGCTTGCTCAAAATGCTGGGGTAAATATCAATACGATTCAAAATCTCGAATATGGGCGTTCTGTTACTTTATCGGTATTAATTCAGGTGCTTCGTGCGCTCAAATCTCTCGATCAGCTTGATTACCTCATTCCTGAAGTGGAAGAAAGCCCTATGATGGTAATGGAGCGTGAGCTTAAACCTATGCAGCGGGTACGTAAATCTAAAAAGAAATAGTCATGCTAGTATTAAGGGTAAAGATTTGGGGCGAACTAGTGGGCGCTGTGCTTTGGAACGAGCAAAGGCAGTTGGCTTCTTTTGAGTTTGCTCCTGAGTTTGCAGAGGGTACTACTGACTTGGCGCCACTCACCATGCCTTTGGAAGATATTAAGCGGGGTGAGCGCATTTTTTCATTCCCCAATTTAGGGAAGGCCACTTATAGCGGTTTACCGGGCTTGCTTTCCGATTCGCTCCCTGATGCTTTTGGAAATCAGATCATCCGTTCTTGGTTGGCTTCTCAAGGTAGGGCTATCAACTCCATTAACCCCATTGAAAAATTAGGCTATGTGGGTATTCGTGGCATGGGGGCACTGGAGTTTGAACCAGCTACTACGCCCTTCGGAACGCAGGTGAAAGATATCGAAGTGGAATCCTTGCTTTCGCTAACCAATAAGGTATTGGAAGAACGGCAAGCGGTAAACCTTAACCTGACGGCAGATGAGGAGCAAGCCATGACCGACTTGATTCGGGTAGGGACTTCGGCTGGAGGGCAGCGCCCCAAAGCAATTATTGGTTTCAACCCCAAAACGAAAGCGATTAAATCGGGGCAGTTTACTTTGCCTAAAGGCTTTGAATATTACATGCTAAAATTTGATGGGGTAAATGAAGGGAGTTTGGGTGACCCAGCGGGTTATGGACGTATAGAAATGGCTTATCATTTAATGGCGAAAGATTGCGGCATCGACATGATGCCTTGTCAGCTTTTGGAAGAAAATGGGCGAGCGCATTTTATGACTCAGCGTTTCGATCGGAGAGAAGAAGGAAAGAAACTACACATGCAAACTTTGTGTGCCATGGCACATTACGATTTCATGATGCCTGGGCTGTATGGTTATGAAGATGCTTTTGCCGATATGCGTGAATTGCGGTTGCCATATCAGGATTTTGAGCAACAGTATTTGCGTATGGTGTTCAATGTAATTGCAAGAAACCAAGACGACCATACTAAGAATATTGCTTTTCTATTGCCTCAAGGCGGAGAATGGAGACTGTCACCAGCCTATGATGTCAATTGGGCCTATAACCCTCATGGCGACTGGACCAGTCAGCACCAAATGTCGATTAGGGGAAAGCGTGATAATTTTACGCTGGACGATCTATTGGGTTTTGCCAAGGAGAATTCAATCAAGAAGCCTCAGCAGTTAATCGATCAGGTGACTTCTGTAGTGAATGATTGGCCGAAATATGCTGCTCAAACTGGGGTAGATAAAAGTAGGGCTTCAATCATCGGTAAAACCCACCGAAAACTGAAATAGGATTTAGATTTGCTCCAATTTGATATGAACGGCTAGTAAGGTTTCATTACCCAAAACTTTGGCAGAATGCCCATGCTTTTCAGTATCGAAAAGAATATGTTTTGGCAGGTAGTCTTTGGCAATAAACATGCTGCCAGCGCTAAAATCTTTATGTTCCCCATTCCGAAGTGTAATTCTTAAAGTGCCGCTTTGTACCAGAATTAAAGTAGGGTCGCCAGCCACATGCCAATCACTTTCATAGCCTGATTTGCTGGTTCGGATTCTTAGATTCTGGGCATCAATTCGCTCGGTTAAATTCATTCCGCCCCGAACATGTTGAGGGAAGGCTTCTTCCGAAAAAACGGTAACGAAATCTTCATTCACGCTGATGGTAGGGATACTGATCATGGGAGTGAAGAAAGTGAAAAAATCTTTACCTACATAGAGACTTCAACCCTTTGAGAAAATGTATTAGTTTAATCGTTTGTAGCTGCTTTTTGGATAAGATCTCTCAACCAATCATTCGGAGCCATATCAATGGTGAGATTGATTCTGTCGGTTGTGCTGCCATTCACTACTTTATGTGGGTCGGTAAGGCGTAAATACCAGCATTCACCAGGCTGCATGGGTACAGGGGTTCCGTTTAAGAAAAAATCTACTTCCTTACCCACAAGTATAGGAATGGTTAAACGCACCACAGACCTTTCAACTTCTAAACCTAAAGTAGGGTCGGTATGTTCTTTTACTTCGTTGCCAGCAGCCAATCTCAAAACTCTCACTAGAGTGACACGAGTATGTTCCTGAAACTTATCTATGATGCTGGTTAAATATGGGGTTGAAGCCAAGGCTGGAATGTTCATCCATTCTGTCCAGCTACCATCTGCATAATCATCGGCAGGAGGAGGAAAGGGGAGGGATGGGTCTACCTGGTGGGCAGGTGCTCGCAGCGGAATTACATTGTAATAAATAAATTCGTTCATGCCCAAGGTTTTCACCTCAGCTTTCATTTTTTCTACATCGAAAGTAAAGGGTAATCTAACACGATCATTGGCAACGGCAGCTATGGACATGGTTTTAAATTAAGGTTATTAATAAAACCTTAAGTAAAACTTTTTTATTAATTGATTCAATTAAAATGATTGAAATATAAGCGAAAGCTACCGTGGCTTTCGCTTATGTTTTTGTTTTTAAAACTAGTGATCAAGTCTTATTTCGTTTTATCAATTATTAAAATAGAGCTTGCTTATATTTCGATAGCCAGAATTGTCTCCATACCAATCGCGATACGTTGCTCCTTGGCTTAATCCCCAATCTACAAATTTGTTATAGCCCTGATCTATTCTAGCTTTTTCAATTGGGTATCTGAATTCATGAATAATATGGATTGCCCAAGGTAAATTATTGCTGTCTTGATAGGTTTTTCCTGCAACTAAATTCGTGTCGTCATATTCCGTTCCGAATAGACTTCCATTTGCTAGAGAAGTAGGCATTTTTCCTGCCAAGTGCAGTTCAGTTCCTCGGTCATAACTTGAGAAAATGAATGGATTGAAAGGGGCGTCACCGATCAATTCAGGATCAATTGGGTGGGTAAATTCTACAACCACCTCAATTTCGAATGGAGTAACTTTAGCTTCATTTGGATCTGTATTTATGAATTTTGCTCCCGTGGCTGGTTTCATATGATTGAAACTATCGTTGAAGACAATGATTACAGCCTTATCTTGCTGATCTTCTAGGCCTTTGGCATTTAGGGAAGTATTATTACCAGCCGTTTTATGCCCTGTTACCGATTCCACTAAAGTGGGGTCAACATCTAATTCTATTCCAAATCCGCTATGGTTTGCAGCTCCTACGGCTCTTATAGTAAAGTTCATGATAAATCTCACACTCTTGTTATTACTATTCAACACATTGGTATATCGGTACCCAATCACCATGTCATTGAAGTCGTAATCACCCTTTAAAGGCCATAAATCTTCAAAAGCGAAAGAACCCATTCCTAATGCAGAAGGTGTGTAGGTGTCAACTGCTGCCTCTGGATCGTTAGGATAATCATCTAACTCATCAATAACTCCATCATTATCGGAGTCTTGCTGACTTAAATCTGTCGTCTTACATCTCCATGCAGTAAGGTCATTTATTTTTTTGTCGAAAGTTTTTACAATTTGGTAAGCGCCATCTTCTTTACTGATTTGGATAAGGTTTGAGTTAGCATCATTGGTACCCACAAAAATGCGGTCTTGCCTGTCGATGGCCATAGAAGTAAGCTGAAAAGGGAAGTTTTCCGCACTAATTCTTACAATCTCAGCTGTGTTGTTTGTGTCGTTAATCTCGGTAAACTTATACAAACCTGAAAAACAGGCCAAATAGAGTTCGCCAGCCGAATCGAAAGCCAAGTCACCTCCACCACTGTTGTTGATAAAGCCATTTATGGTATATTCTGCAACTACATCATTGGTTTCGGCATCCACTTTATAAAGCAGTTCTTTATTGCCCATGTAAAAAAGGCCGTCTTTGTATTCTAACCTTGGGTAACTTCCATTAAATGGATTACTGTTGTGTTTAATAGAGAAGGTGCCGTTGGCAATATCGTAAGCATATAATGTCTTATTTACATTGTAATACATAATTCCATTCTCTTGATCTAAGGCATTGGCAATTGATCCTCCACCTTCTAACTGACTCAAATCGGTTGGATTAAAGGCGTCATCCGAAACATCAATCGTAAAGAAATCGCCATTACTATTTACCGCATAAAGGTGATCGAAACAGCCTTCCTTGCTATTAGCTGCCGCTGAACTAATGCTGACATCTATGGTCAGGTTTGCACTACTTCCTTCAATATTTAATAGGTAATCCTCCGTACCTCCCGCCTCAGATTTTAAAACATGCATATCTTCTACTGAAGAGGGAAGCCACTGACTTACATTAAGTCCGTTGGTTTGTTTAATGTAGGCTCCCAGCATTTGACGATCTCCATTGTATAGATAATATAGTTCGTATTTGGCAGGAGTGGTATTGTAATCTTGTATGCTTAGATTGACCTTCTTTGAGGTTTCAAAATCGAAGTTTTGGAAGGAATAATCACGTAACGATTCCGTATTTTCAATCGCTTCTTCGAAAGAAGGTTCTTCAATGCAGGAGGTAAGTGTTACGATTATTGCTAAGTACAAGAGCTTTTTCATATTTCACTAGATTTGAGTCAAAAATCGATACAACGAGGGGTGAAAAGCTGATTTTTCGATGAGTGAACCATTTATTTCGCTCAATGGCTAGGTTTGACGATAAGCAACAGCGCTAGTTTTTACACCCTTTAATAAAAACTCCTGAATCCTTTTCTACTATACGTTTGAATCATACATTTGCCGTTAAGTGGGGTGCTTGCTAAATGGCAGGCTGAGATGATACCCAGGAGTTTTGCTCCGCACCTGATCCAGATAATGCTGGCGTAGGGATTTAAGGTTATTACGGTCTGTAATGACCCGGTTCATCTCCTCATTTCATTGAAAATAACGAACAATGATAGAGGAATTTCTAACAGAACTTACTTGGCTTGAAGGCCTAGGAACGCTTTTTGGTATTGTGCAGGTGATACTCGCACGCCAAAACAACATCAACACGTACTTATTCGGAATAGTGGCCATACTCATGAGTATGTGGGTACTTTACCAAAGTGCATTGTATGCCGATATTTTGCTGCATATGTATTATTTGGTCATGAGTATTTATGGCTGGCTATACTGGAAATACGGCAAACAAAAAGCAGAAGCGCCCATTAGTAATTCTACTCAGCAAGAACATTTAAAGGCTATTCTAATAGTGCTCGGCTGTTTTGGGTTGATGAGTTATTGGCTCAACTTCCATACGGATTCTGATGTGCCCATTTGGGATGCAACTGTAAGTGCTTTTGCCTGGGCGGGTATGTGGTTAATGGCCAAACGCAAGATTGAAAACTGGGTTTATTTGAATATTAGCAACATCATTTCAATTCCGCTTTTGATTTATAAAGACCTCTATATCTACGCAGGTATGTCGGTGTTCTTGTTTATTATGGGTACATCGGGTTATTTGAAATGGCGCAAATTAATGAGTGAAGAAAATGGGAATGCATATGCAACAGCTTAAAGAATGGTGTAGTGATGCACCTGTTTTTAGACCAGAAGTGCTGGACTGGATCGCCAAAGAAAACTTGTGGAATATTTGGGTACCGAAGACATTTAAAGGAAGAGAAATGTCTTTAACCGAAGGGCTAAAACAACTTCAGACATTGGCCAGAATTGATGGCAGTTTGGGTTGGACAGTGACGCTTTGTAGTGGAGCCAATTTCTTTATTGGAAACCTTAAGCCTGAAGTGGCAAAGGAACTTTTCGCTCAGCCTGCAATTTTTGGAGGAAGTGGAGGTATGTTCGGTACCGCTGAAAAGGAGGGGAGCAGCTACCGACTGAACGGCACTTGGCGATATGCAACGGGTGCGCCTTATTTAACTCATTTTACTCTAAATGCTAAGATTGTAGAAAGTGGTGTTGAGCAGGTAAATGAAGATTGTTCACCCAAATTTCTCTCCTTTGTAATTCCGGCCAGCGAAGTACAAATCATAAATGACTGGAACACCATGGGGCTAAAGGCCTCGGCTACTCATTCTTTCGAAGTGAAGGATGTGCTAGTAGGAGAGGAATACAGCTTTGTGTACAATCAGTTTCATCTTCCTCAGCCAATTTTTAAAACGCACTTTTCTGTCTTTGCCGACCTCACCCTTTGGGTAAACTACATTGGTATGGCAGAACATTTTTTAGCAGAGGCTCAGGTAAAAGATGAGAATCGGTTGACTGACTTAAAATCGGTAATTGATGCTGCAAATCAGCAAGTCTATGCTTTCGCTCAGCAAGTGGAAAACCTGACTGCACAGTGTAATCAGTTTACTGAAGCCTTTATTCAAGAGGTGCACCAAGCCGCCTCTGCTTCTGTTAAAAACTTATCGGTAGCCATTATTGGTTTACAACCCTATTTGGGGGTGAATGCAAGCAGAGAGAATGCTGTGCTCAATCAAATCTTCAGAGACTATTTTACAGCTACCCAGCATCATATATTTACGAGGTAGGTTTCTGCTATCTGTATCGCAGATTTGATGGATTTAGGGATTGCACTGATTTAGGATTGAAGTAGAATAAGTTTTAAGCAAGCATCTGTGTTATCCATTAATCCTTATCATCTGCGTTTCTAACTTTTTTTGTCTGTATCACAGATTTGATGGATTTAGGGATTACGCTGATTTAGGATTGAAGTAGAAAAAGTTTTAAGCAAGCATCTGTGCTATCCATTAATCCTTATGAATCTGTGTTTCTACCTTATTGTCTGTATCAAAGATTGGATGGATTTTGGGATTGCTCAGATTGGCTAAGGTGTGGTTGTATCGGCTTTGTCGTCAAGGTTCATAACGAACCTTTTAAAGAAGAGGCTCTTTTCTCCAAAATTGATGAGAAGTCCAACCTCAAACCTATAAGCACGCAAGTAATTGATAATTTGTGCTTTATGAACTTCTTCTAGCTTTGTAGTGGCTTTGAGTTCAACAAGCACTTTGTTTTCAACAATAAAGTCTGCTTTTCTGGTGCCTATTGGTTCAGCGCATTCTCTGTAAAAGATATATTGTTCTTGTTCTCTTTGGAAATTAAGGTTGGCCTGATTGAATTCGTAGGCCAATGCTCGTTGATAGATCACCTCTTGAAATCCATTTCCCAAAAAAGAATGAACTCTCATAGCTGCACCAATTATTTGATGCGTGAGGTCTTTGAACTGATAGTCTTCACTAGGCATAGTTCAATATAGGCAGAAATCTGTGTTATCCATTAATCCGTATAATCTGTGTTTCCAACAGTTTTACTTTCCGATGCAAAATATTTTAAATGCTTTTAAATTACTGTAAATCAGTATGTTGCTAAAAGTGTAGAAACGCATTAGCAACAAAAAACGCTTAGGAATGTCAAACTAAGCGATAATAAAGGAAAAATCGAGGGGTACGGGCATAAAAAAACCGCTCCACAAAGGAAGCGGTTTTCAAGGAAAACACCAATCGCTTTACGCAACTGTTACAGAGCCTAAATAAACGCTGTTGGCGACTTTAGTTCCGTCTTCTGATACAAAACCTAAGAAGACTTCAACGTCTTCTCCTGAGTACTCAGAAGGCACTGGAATGGTCGCTGATCCAGCAGACCTTGCTGGTCCCGCAGTGGTGAACACTGCTTCTCCTCGGGTAGTGTTCAAAAGAACAATCAGAGCTTTGTCTGTTGCTTGAGCACTTCCGCTTCCTGAGTTGTCTGTCCAGGTTGCTTCTACGTTTCCAGCACTTGGAGAAGTAGCTGCACCGTTGGCCGCACCTGTCAAGTTACCACGAGTAACCAATGAACTTGCATAGTCAATCATGAAGTTTGGATAAGCTCCAGTAACTGCATTGTTCAGGTTGTAGGACATAGCCGCATTGAATTGGGTCATACGGTTTGCATACAACTTGAAACCGACTCTCAGGAAGTCTGTCATTGGCTGCAAGAACCTTAGGACAGTTGAGAATTTCGAACGCTGGTCAACCTGACCTTCCGTTCTTGGATTCGCTACACTGGAAGGTTTGATGCGCAGGTAATCGATGCCCTTCCAAGTTCCACCGATTACATTCCCTACTTGGCCTGATACGCCACCGAGAATACCTTGATTAATTTTTCCCATCTCTTTACGATTTTTAAGGAGTTAAACATTTGCTTGGACTTGACACGGACTTACCATGGATTTGCCCTTCGCCAACTAAATTACTTCAAGAATTAGGCGGTAGTTCTCTCTTGGGTGCTGTTGCGGTGGTGTGCTTTATTTTGCTTTTGTCGCCCTGTTTTTTTGGCAGGGCAGGAAGTTACCCTGCATCTGCTTCTTTCATCAAGTCATAAAATATGGCTTGTCTGGCAGTATCAATCATCTTTAGTGTGACTTTGATTTTTTGCTCGTTGGTATCGAGTAGTTGAAGGGCTTGAATTGCCTTTTGAAATGCCAGGGCTTTGCAGCTTGCTTTGGTAGAGCTTTCCCGGATCAGCTTTCGGCTTTCATCAATAGTCACAAATGGAATTACAGAGCCTTTCAGGAGATAGTGAAATGATTTTGACCTCCACAATCCAAAGCAAAGCCAAAAGAGAAATTCCCTGTCCTCTTGGTTGTCGGTGAGGCAAACAAAGCAATTCGGGCAAGCGTTGTTGAGCGGTTTCCCGCTGTTCAATCCTTTATTCAGGATAAAGAAGTGCGGCTGTTGGTAGCTGCTTTCCAGTCGATGTGTTTTGATACAAAACGATTTCATACAGTGAGCCATTAAAGTTTTGCTCGCTGCGCTTCGCATATATTTTTTCAAAAGAGAAAAGAAAAAAGGGAAAAAAAGAAAAGAGAAAGCTGTCTTTCAGGCGGGTGAGGCTCGGCTGTCAAGGTTTTTGGAAAAAATACTACCCGAAGGGTGGAGATTTTTTTCAAAACCCGTAGGGCTTGACCTTGACTGTCCGAAAGTGCGATGGGCATGTGCGAACCCGCCTATCTTTGCTTTTCTCTTTTTAAAATTTTCCCTTAACGAGTAAAAAAAAGAGCCCCCTAAAAAGGAAGCTCTGAAAGGCACAACTCGAACCAAAAAACACGCAGCGTATAATCTGTGATGCCACAACGCTGAATGCCTGCATGAAACGGGAGACCTGAGGTGCGAACGCCCGCCAACAACCACCGGCTGCCGAAACGGACTCTGAATAATAACTTAAACATAATGCCCTCACACTACAGGACGGTGCGATTGCAGCAAGGGCTGTGGAAAAAAAATACTACCCGTAGGGTGGAGATTTTTTTTCCTAACAGGCGAAGCGAACCCTTGCAGCTCTCGCATCCGCACGCCTGTAACTTTGCTTTATGTTTGAGTTATTTATTGTCTGATTTACCGACAGCATGAACTGTTACCACCTTCTTGGATTGGTGGGCATGCCACTGTACCATAAGAGCAGTAAACGCAACAATCACCTTGTAACGGTTTAAGTATCTCCTTACAATTTTCGCACTCATAGAAATACTGACACGCATCTGTAGGCATGGTTTCTTCTTTCTCATGTCCACATTTAGGACAAGTAATTGTTGATTTAAGGACTACTTCACTCATTTTGATTTGTTTACCGATTCTACTTTGTAACCTGTTTTGTTAACAGCTGATTTTACTTGCTCAATGTCTGTTTTAGATTCATCAAACGTTACCACTGCATTTGCTTTTTCATAAGAAACCTCTAATCCTAAAATACCAGGAAGCTTACCAATTTCAAGTTTTACATGTTCTTCGCATCCCGTACAGGTCATTCCAACAATATTGATTTCGTAGGTTGATTCGAAATTGACATTTTCTGATTCTGATAGTTTGGTTTTGGGGTAAAAAGTATCTGAGTAATAAGGGAATGCAAGCATGATCGCTGCAAATACCGTCACTATACCAAGGAATTTCTTTGACTGCCAAAAAGAGGGCTTTTCTTCATCACAAACGCAGGCAATTTCTTCCTCCGTTCTTGGCCTCAATTTCTGATACCATGCAAATGCTAAAACGACTACAGTTATTCCAATCAACCAAGGGCGAAAAGGTTCTAACCAAGAAAATGTTGCAGCTACTCCACTTGAACCTGCAAGTAGTGCCAACACTGGTGTAATGCAACAAAGCGATGCACTAATAGCCGTCAATACGCTTGTCATTGCTAATGAGCTTGATTTCTTGTTTTTCATAATGCTGATTCTTTTTCTGGTGTTAATAGCCCAAATATTGGATTCAGAATGAGGTTGTTGGATTCGGAAATAGAGTAGAATATTGTTTGACCTACTTTGTTTGTTTCAACCAGACCTGCATCTTTTAGCTTTCTCAAATGCTGAGAAATAGCAGGAACTGTCATGCCCAGAATATCGCTAAGATCACATGGACACATTTTGGATTCCTTTTCCAATAGAAACAGAATCTTTAGGCGTACTTCATTACCAGCAAGATTAAGTGTTCTTGCTATTTGGTTTATTGTATTCTCTACTTTTTCAATGTCTTGTTTACACTGGATGATCTGTTGTGCATCAGCATAAACTCTAATACAAGATTTCGTCATATAGAATCGTATTTAAGAGATTACTTAAATAAATACAAAGAAAGGAAAAAGAGTTTAATATTTAAGCAAATACTTAAATATATCAATCAGAGATAAGCTTCATTACGATAGGTGTGTGAACGCAGGTAAACCCAGGCGAAGTCATTTCTGCGAGCCGCCTGCGAGCGGAGCAAGGGTGGTGGCTGCAAAAGCCCGAAGAATGAGGGCGGCAGACGCCTACCGTTTACGGCAGGGCTGGCGTGTTTTTTTGCATCAGGGTCGGCAAAGGCAAGGGTAGCGACTGAACGGAACGAAACGATTGTTGGAAAGGAATGGAGCAATAACTGCCTGCAATAGTTTTGGTAGGGTTTGTATTTTTTGATTGCAGTACAAACCCATTGGAGGGGGATTGCAGGCAGATTGCGGAATGACGGTGCGTTGGCTCGTGTAGTGAAGTGAAAGAGCTATTCTTGTGAGCGGTGCTGAAAGTGGCTGAGTTGAAGGAATGAGGAACGAATGACTGAAACGAAGCGACTGAAAGCACATTGGGGAAAGCAAAAAACATGACAGCCCGATCAGCCCGCAGCGACCCGCAGGCGAGCAAAAACAATAAGCAGCGGCAGACCCCCAATTAAAAATATTGTGAGTGTAGCGAACACCTTAGAAGGGGTTTGGGGGGATGAAATAGCTGCGAGTGAGGAAGGAGAGAGTGTGTGAAGCAAAACAAGTGAACGGCAGTGAGTGAGCACCTACTGGAGCGCAAACGAGCTGGTAAGTGAACGGTATATGCAAGGGCGACAGAAGGGAGTTCATTTTATAACCCTTGCAGATATGTTTTTGCGGAACAAAACGGAACGACTGACGAACACCGCTTTACCTGCGTTGGGGGGTGCGTTGGGAAAAGCAAGTGTGGCACGGTATGGAATGTAGCGCAGCGGAATGGAATAACGTGCTACTCTTGCTGTGTGGTGCAGACGGTTGGTAAATGGAATGAGGCACGAATGAAATGCACCTACCGTAGGCACAATGCCGTGGGAGGGGTTACCTTGCTAATTTGAGTATTCGAAATGCACCCCGAATGACTATCAAAAAGACTATTGAACCAATTGCAAGGTCAGGAATTTGACTGCCCGTAAAATAGACAAGTGTACCGGCTATTATCACACCAAAATTTATAATAATATCATTGGAAGTAAAAATCGCTGAAGCCTGCATGTGGGCTTCTTTGCTTTTGGATTTTTGAATGAGGTATAATGATAAACCATTGGCTATTAAGGCAAGAATAGAGATTACAATCATGGTTTGAAATACAGGCATTTCTTCTGAACCTATAAAACGTCTTATCACTTCAACTAATCCTATTAGGGCTAGGAGTAATTGAAAATATCCACTCCATTTCGCAACGTTCTTTTTGCGGATAGCAGATTGCCCCACTGCCATTAAACTGAGTGCGTACACAATAGAATCAGCCAACATATCTAATGAATCAGCCACTAACCCCATTGACTTTGAAATCCAACCAAAGAGTATCTCAATTACAAAAAACGAGAAATTAATCAGTAGTACTGCCCATAGTAGTTTTCGCTCTTTTTTGGAGTCTGTAGAGTAGTTTATTGACTCTGTCGTTTTTGATTCGGAAACCAACTTTGTATCCAATTTCAGCTCTTCTAGTAGATTCAATATTTCAGATGAATTGCCAAGGTGCATTACAGTTAGTTTTCTGTCTTGAATGTCAAAATCAAGTTGCTGTATGGAATCATAGTCGGCTAGCTTCATACGAATCATTTGCTCTTCCGAAGGGCAGTCCATTTTTGAAATATGAAATATTGTTTTTTGCATCAAATCCATCGTCTCACACTGTTTTTATATGCTTGATATGCTTCACCATGTGTTTCAAGTAGGTACACTTCTTCTAATCTTACTTGGACTTGTACGGTTATGAACATCACTAGTACCAATGTAAAGCTCAGGGTGTTTGGAAGAATGAGGAAAATGCCAATGTAAAATACCACTACGCCTAGGAATACTGGATTTCTTGAGATAGCAAATATCCCTTTAACTACTAATTCAGTCTTTTCGTCATAGTCTATTCCAATACGCCAAGAATCTGACATTTGAACTTGAGCGATTAATGTCCAAAGAAATGAGATTAGCAATAGGGCTACACCGACCATTTGTATTGAGTCCCGCAATAAAAAAGGAATAGGATTCAAAAACTGATAAACAGCTGGTAGGTAGGAGTAGCAGACAATAGTTATAGCCATAAAAAGAACAGCCATTTTGTAAATGAAACCGAGGTAGTCATGTGCATTCTCGGTTGAACTGAAAACAAAAGGATTAACACCCGATTGCCGCCACACTATGATGGATCGAAACACAAAGACTATGAGCAAATACGCAACGGTGATAATTGGAGTTATGATTTGGTAAAAGTCCATGGTTTAGAAAATGTTAATCTTCACACCACCATTAAATACAAAGCCTGGAGTGGGTGCCCATATATCATTAAAGGTTGGATTCGAAATTGGAGCATTTACAAGTGGCTCAAAATTGGTTTGCATTGTATTGGTGAAATTCTCGAAGTTGGCAAATAAGGTAATGTGTTCAAAGTGTTTCATCACCATAAAACCCATTGTCCAATAGTCCGATTTTTGATCAAAGCTGTTATCAAATTGCCGACCTGTGTAGTAGAGTTCGTAGCCAACTGACCAATTGTCTTCTAATTCATACATCAGAATGAAACCTGCCATACTCTCAGGGGTTAAGGGCTGCTGCTTATTTATATTGTCGTATTTCAGTTCTGTGTTGGTATAGGTGTAATACATAAATAATTTAAAGTCTTCGTATGTGGTTCTAATCGAAGTTTCAAAGCCTGAACTTTGAATTGGGCCATCGGCATTTTCATAAAAGTATGTGCTGCTTGGTACATCTTCTCTTAGGACTAATGCTTGGTTGAGCTGCGTGAAAAAGAAGAGTTGGTTAATGGCAAAAGTGAATTTGTCTAGTACAATAGTTTTATAGTTGAAGTCAATATTCCCACCAATGGAGGTTTCGGGATTGAGTGAACTTGTGCTAATCGGTGCTATATCTCTATAATAAATACGCTCCGCATCTTCTGTAAATAGCGTTGGAAGTTTATAACCCATTGCACCGCTTATCCTTGAAGAAAACTTATTACTGTGCTTGTAAAGTAGAGCAAGTCTTGGCAGCACAAAAGGGCCATGCTCAATGTTGTAATCTGTACGCAAACCACCTTCAAAAACAAACCTTTCACCTAAGTTCCTGGTGTTCTGAATAAAAGCACCAAACGTATTGAATGTGTAATCCTGAGCGCCAAGGCTATCAGGATTGTTGTCTGTAAAAGATTCGTAATAATGATTCACTCCTAAGTGCCATTCATTTTCATCTGATTTGTCCAGTTTTAGAAATGCTTCTGAAAAACTGGATAGCTGCTGTCCGTCAAATAGATAATCGGGAATAGTTAATTCACGGTTGAACAGGCTAATATTGTTTTTTAATATTATCTCACGGTTATCTTTCCGGTTCTTCAAAAGAAATTGAGAATTATACCTTTCGGATTTATTTACCTCCATAAAGACATTTTCTATCTCGGGATTGCCGTCAATCACTTTCATATCTCCACCTGTTCTTTCATCAAGGGTTGCACCTACACCAAGCGAAACTTCTGTGTTGTTGTTGGGATAATAAAATAATCGTGGATTTAGAGTGAGAGACTGTGATTGAGGCATGTTCGAGAAACCATCATCATCTGGATCGTACGCTATTTGATTGTTTCCCGACCCATACATGGTTAGTCCCAACTTTCCATACTTCTGGGCATAGAAGATATTTCCTGTAGTTCCCAATGCGCTTGTTTGGTCAATCATTATGGTAAGTTCAGGTTCTTCTTCTGGGGTTTTGGAAACCAAGTTTACGATACCTGCAATGGCTCCACCCCCGTAGAGTGTTGAATTTCCACCTTTAATGATTTCAAACTGCTTTAAGTCAAGTGGCGGGATCTGTAAGATTGATAGCCCACCTGCAAAGCCGCCATATATCGGTGCTCCATCACGGAGCATTTGGGTATATCTACCGTCAAGTCCCTGAATACGTATGTTCATGTTTCCTGAACTCAAAGAGGTTTGTTGCATCATTATACCTGGAGACTCTCTAAGTACCATGCTTATGTTACTTGAGTTCATTGCGGCTTTCTCTCCAAGTTCTTCTAGAGTTACAGCTTCTATCCGTGTTGGAATGGTCTCTATTGTTCTTGAAGAACGTGTAGCAGAAACAATTACTTCTTCAAGCTCTTCACCGGATTCCATGACAATAACAATCGTTTTACCATCTGATTCAGGAAAAAGGAGTGTTTTGGATTGCGGTTCATACCCTACATAGCTTATGACAAAGTTGATTGAGCCGTTGGGAATATTTTGAAAATGATACTTACCATCTATGTCTGTTGTACCACCATTTGTCGTACCCTCAATAACAATAGTTGCTCCAATGAGGCTTTCACCTTCATCATCATTAACCTGAAAGTAAATGCTGTTTTGTGCGACAGCCGAAACGCTTAGTAGAATGAATAGAAATAGAAATGTGTGCTTCATGTTCAAGTTTTAATTCGAACACAAAGCAAGTAATTAAGGAGTGCAATGCCATTGCAAAGTTTAGGCACATGCCGAACAAATGCCTTCAATCAGATAATTGGCAAAGTTTGCTTTAAAGCCATTCGGTAAAGTTGGAGTTGCAATAGGGGTATCCTTTAGGCAATATGTTTTTTCACATTTAGTACATAGGAAATGGATGTGGTTATCTTTTAAACTGCAAATACAATCATCATCACAAAGGGCATACTTGATTGCTCCGCTACCGTCATTGATTCTGTGTACCAAATAGTTTTCTTGAAATGTTTTGAGCGTTCTGAATATGGTTGACTTATCAGCATTCTCGAAAAGTACTTCAATTTCATTCAAACTTAAAGCACGATTTTGCTCCATTAAGGTTTGTAAAACCAATAGGCGCATGGCCGTTGGTTTGATGGATTTTCTTAAAAGTTTTTTTTCGTGTAAGGTGTTCATAAAAACCAAAGATTGTCTTTACCGTAATCGGGAATCTCGTTGCCCTCAAAGTATGGTAGCATTTCTGCCACCATTTCAGGATACTTGATTGTTACTGGTAAGTTTTGTTGTCTTACTGATTTCCAGTACATGCGACTGAATTGATATACCTGATCGATAAGTTCTTTTACTGTTTTGTAATCATCAACCAATTCAGGGTTGGAGCAATTTATTTTGAGCTTTACCGGAAAAGAAAAACCATCATTGAAATTGAACTCCGATGCTGAATACCTGGTATTGTTGAAAAGTAGAAATCTGTTGTAGCCTAATTTGATAAAAGTGCCACTTACGGGCATCAAATCTTTCCAGTCCAAATCAAAGGCAACAATATCGGACGATTCCGTTTTGTTGATGGTGACGATAAAGACCGGAATATTCAATTCCAATTCTTTCAGGCCGTTTTCAATCGGTTCTACTTCTTCTCTACTCATGTCTTTGTAGAAGTGAATTACAAGCCTTCGGATTCCTGTATTTACATTGACATAGTCTTTAACTGCTCTTAGGATTGAACCTGCCAACTCTTTTGTCTGGTCTTTTTGAAAGCATTCAAAGCGGTTGAATTTCCCTGTATTGGAGAAACTGAAAGCACTTCCGATATATTGGATGTCAACTTCTGTATGCTTGAATGCTCCAATTCCAACAATCAATTCATTTTTCAGCTTTGTGTCCAACCTCCACGGAGTGCCATTGAGCTTTGCGAGAATGGCAATAGCTATGTTTGGCAAGCTGAAATGATACTTGTCGTTGCTAATCACTTTATCAGGATCTATCACCTGAGAGGAAACACCTTTTTTCAATAGTAGCTCTTTCAGCTTGTAGTAAACCAACCTCTGAGATTTGACTGGAACATTCTTGCTAATTGGGGTAATGTAAATGGCTATGTGTTGAATGTCGGTATCAAAGTCCTTGTCGTTGATTTGCTCGTACAGTTCTGGCCAAGGGTTATCCCTGTCTTTAAAATAGATTGCGAGTTCTTTATCTGGATGATAGGGTGTATGAATGAACTTTGATAGCCCCCTAAAGCCGTTGAGTTTGCCATTAAAGTAGTTATGAATCTTGGTTGCTACTTCTCTATCATCTTCATGGAGAATAAAAAAGAAATGAATCTTTGATGATGGACTTAATTCGAAAGGTCCATTTTCTGTAATGCCATAATAAGGTACATGGTGTAGCTTTTGATTTCCAAATACGAGTTTGTTGCTGGACTTTTCAATTGAGCCAATTCGGACTTCATTTACAGGAATAAACCCTTTGGAGGATAGCGGAATGATAGCTTTGAACTCGGCTGTATTAAGCTGCTCTCTGTAAAATTTATCAATGGCCGTTTTGAATTTCTTGTATTTGTTCGTCTTGTCTGGGGCTTCTGTTTCCTGATGCAAAGCATCCCTGATTTCAAAATTCCAAACAGGATAAACCTTGTCGTAATTTCTTTTTCCTTCATCCGGCAATTCATCAAAGCGGTGTAGTCCTTTTTCATAGACCACCCAATTGAATGCTTTTACTGGTACTTCCTCAAATAATTCTGATACAGGTGTTTTGAAAATCTTTGACTTGCCTTCAAATGTGACCAGTAATTCAAGGCTGTTTGAAACTGTCCTGAACTGCACTTTCAAAGAGAAACGATCAAATGTTTTGTAAATCCCTTCCTTGTCTTGAGTCTCGCTTGGCAACCAAATTTCTGTATCGCTTACAAAATTAGGTTTGACCAAATAGTCCTTAGACTTGAAATGGCTATGGATTAATGAATTGTAGTAGCGTTTGAGAATGGATGATGATAATGCGGAATTTGAAACCGGAACGGTTTTCTCAATTCCTTCTTCGGTTGTGATTTTTTCAAAGGTTGGTGTAGTTGGCTTAGTGACCGAAATGAAGCCTTCAATTTTTTGGCAAAACGATGTGTAGTAATGCTCCTGTTCCCCATACTTATCAATGACCTCATCAGGAACCAATGAATGGTAAATACGTGTGGTTCCTTCTTGCTCCTTATCTGAAAAATAGAATGTAAGCGAATCGCTTGGGTGATTGAATGTTAGTATGTTGAAACAGTGCTTTGCCATTATGAACGAGGGTTTTAATTCGATATTAAGTTTTCATTTTTGCTTTTAAAGGGTGTTTAATCATTGTTTAATTTGAACGTCAACAGCTATTTCCTCACAACGAACTTCATATTTGCGTTCAGGTTTTGAGTACACATTTACTGATTGGTGAGAAGTAGCGAACGAGTTGTCATAAATATAGGTATCGCTGCCAAACATAATTTCCTCAATCTGCGTGGATTCGTAAACTGAATGATTGTTAGGAGCATGGCGATAAATCAATCTTTCTATTTTCTTGATTTTATAAAGGTTCTCAATATCCTGCGTGTTGTCGTCTGGCATTATGATGAATAAATAATCTCTCGCCCGACTTATAGATACATTGAGTATGTTCTGCTTATTCAGGAACATACCAGGGTGTTTGCTTATCGAGTATGGCGGGTTAAAAATCGAAATGATAATATCACATTCATCACCTTGAAAGCCGTGAATAGTCCCTATAAGGATCTCAACCTTTTCAGTGTCTTCAAATTGTTGAGCAAGGAGCTTTTCAATAAGCGTAGCCTGAGCCTTGTAAGGACAAATGATTCCAATTCTGAATTTGTCTTTGTGGCTTGATTGAATCTGAAAAGCAAGTGACCGGGCGAACTCAACCGTGAATAAAGCTGAATAGACCTGATAGTTCGATTTGTTAAGCGTATTTGGTTTGTAAATGCTTTCAAACTTTGCTACTGGAAATTTAATAATGTTAATGTCCTTGAAATCAAATCCGGTTATGGTCAATGACTTTTGCTCTGCACTTGTTCTATGGTGTTCGAGAATGCCATTGTAAGTGAAGTGACTGAAAACATTTCCAATGGTGGGAACTGCCCTATATTGCTTGCGAAGGTTAACTATTTCAAATTCATGGGGAACTGTTGTTGGCTCTACGAATCTGTCGAGATTGACCATGCTGTAGATATTCATATCCTTCCAATGGTCTATGAGTGTAATTGGCTGAATCTGGAAAGGGTCTCCTGCTATTACGAATTTTGCATCTGGCTTTTGATAAAGGACATAGGCTATACTGGCCAAGTTCACCATTGAAGCTTCATCAATGATAATGTAGTCCCATTCAAGAAATTTCAGGTGCAGGCGTTCATCATGGATTTCGGGTTGAAAATAGTCGTAAGCAAATCTTGCAATTGTGGTTATTGTGGTATTCTTAGGCTTGGTTCTAATATCGAATGCTTTATCAATTACAACCGAACTATTTTCAAGTGATTCATCACTGGTGTTTCCAAAGCGGAGAAGCCAATGGTGAAAAGTTTCATCATCACCCATTTTTTCAATAATACGCTTTGTAAGAACGTCTGCCGATTTATTGGTTGGAGTGAGTACAAGCACTTTGAGGTTTTCATCCTGCTGCATTAGAGGGATAATCTCATTGGTTGCGAGATAAGTTGTTTTACCTGTACCAGGAGGGCCAAATATAAATCGAATATCCTCTGGCAGGTTTTGCTGGAGATTATAATCATCCTCTAAACCGAGTTGATTGAAAGCTTTTCGGAGTTCTTCAAGAATGAAAACTGGATTCTTTATGTCAATGACTATTCGGCTGACCTTAGATAGGTCAATTTCTGAAATGTCGGCAGATTTTTTCAGCTTTGCCCGAAGGGTGTATTCTTTAACACTTACAACCTCCACGGTTATGGTTTTGGATTCTTCACCATGATACAAGCGAATTTGGAGGTCTCCAATATCCTCAATGGACTGGGGGATATATCTGTTCGGGTGTTTTAGAATCAATGTCCGTTCTGTACCCGGTTCTTTTTCGGCTTTTGTAAATTGGATTGAAATTTCCTTTCCTTGAGTGTTGGATTCTGAACTACTCAGGTATTCCAGTTCAAGCAAGGCTTTGAACCATGCGTAGGAATACATTTCAGATTCATCAACGATCTCATTCAGTTTTTCAATTCGGGTAAGGTCTTCAATTTGGGCTTCTGTCTGTTCCTTGAGCTTGTCAATCTTCTTTTGTAGGTCAACAGAAGGCTTGGTGTATTCATCCTGATCTACCATTGATTCAGGAGATTCCTGCTCTTCTTGTTGGGGTTCTTCTTCTTGATTTTCAGCTCTGGCCTTACGCTTCTTTTTGATTCCCTTTTTGAGACGGTCTAAGGTGTCTTCAATGGCATCATCCATGAAGTCTTCTTCTTCATCAGAATTAGAATTGCCCTGAGCATCTGCGGACTTCTTTTTAGCCTTTATCATGCTTAAAGCCTCTGCTAATTCTTCTTCAGTGATTCCTTCCTCTTGTAGTTTTTTGCCAAGTAAGTAAGCTGCTCTCTGTTCCTCAGAGAGGTCTAATTCATCTTCAGGACTTTCAATCCCCAAAAAATCAAGGAATGCAGAAATGTCAAAATCCTGTGAAGTGTAGATTTCGTTCAGGTCTTCTCTTTGAATTTCTGATGCTGATTTTAGATTGCCCTCTGTATCATAGAGCCATTTATCATTTTTGAGAATAGAGGACAGTGTAGATTCAAACTTTTGGGACTTTGGATATTGGTTCCATTTGGGGACGTATCGAAAGTTGCCCATGATACTTGATTCGAGCGAGTAAGAAGATTTACCGTGTACATGGAATAACATGTATTCCCAAACCAGGACAGAAAGTTCGGGGTTGATATTTGATACTGCTTCCTCTATACCTTCCAGAATGGTATCTGTAATGGTTTGATTAGAGACATAGGTTTGTGATACTTCAATTTCTTCAAGACCAAATCTTTCCTTGTTTTCGTAGTTGGATTCTAACTCCCTATCTAACAAACGAGGTTGATTGCTGCAACCTAAGGCCGAAAGAAATGAATAGAACGAGCTTTTGCGAGGACTATGGATAAAGTCCAAGTAGTAATCTTCATCCAAAATGTAGACCTCCTTTGCGTGAGCAAAGTATTTATTGAGCTTTTCACTTGGAATGTAAACGGACTCAGGAAAGCAAAAGTAAACCGTATCAGGCTCACTGGCTTTTCGGGTCGCTATGAAACAAGTCTCCTGGAGTTTATCGAGATAGTCACTTTGGAGGGAAACCGGGCAAGCATCATAGTAGGATAAGAAAGAATCGAAGTGGGCTAAGATTTTGTCCTTATCATCATAGTTAAATCCGTCCTTGTATTGCGGAATTATGGTCTTGAAGATTTCAGCTCGTAAGTCGGGTTTACCAATACCCAAACCCTTGAAGAAGTCCAGGGCTTCTTCATCCTCTGTAAATGGCTTGTAAATGGTATCGTAGCTTGTTGCCCTTTCAGAAGGCAGAAAAATATTTGGTGCTGTTAAATCATCATTGAAGGGTACAACGGCCTTTCTGTCTTGATTTAGCAGGATTGGACGTTTTTGAGCAAGCTTCTCTTTATCATCCCAAAGGGATTTTCGACCTCCCAAATAGGCATAGAATTTCAATAGCCATTCATCTGATTGAGCTTCCATGAAAGGAGCATCAATTCTCCTCAAAAGTTTTTTAGGGTCTAAGGTGTCGTTAATGATTGAATTAATATAGCTTTCTAAGGTCTTATTCGCTTGGTTAAGTTGCTTCTGTCCCTTGCTTACGAACACCAATCCCGAATCAGGGTTGCCCATTAGCTTGCTGATCTGTTGGTCGGAAAAGAGTTCTGCTAATTCAGGATCTGATGCCCAATATGACTTTGCTGTTTTGTAATACTTCCCATTTCTGCCTGGCAATAATTGGTCGGCCTGAAATTTCTTTAAGATTTCGGTATAGAAAGGTTTGAATGAAATCTTGGCCTTACTACCCACTTCTACAAAATCACTTTCCTTGTATGGAATCAGTTCTAAAATACTGTCGTTGAGCAAATAGGTTTTATCCCGTTCACCAATGGTTTTGAGTATTGGTAAAGAATTGGCAGCAAGCTTTGCCGCAAGCTGCATGATTTCTACATTCCATTGCTCACCTGCTTTTATGCCCTCTCTGCTATCTGTTAGAAGGAATGGAGCCTGAATAACAAAGCCTAACTTGGTTTCTTCTTTGGTTGGAAAAAAGCAAAATGCTTCATAGGTATATCCAGTTTCCAGTTCCTTTTGATCGAGAACAAAGAAACCCACATAAATGCGGTGGTGTGATTTAAGCTGTTTGTGTGAAACACCAGTAGAGAATAACCATATCAACTCTTTTTTATTGACTTTATTTTCTACGCTTTCAACCTCCATTAACTCAGCTCGGATATTGTCAAACTGTTCTGTTTTTAATGCTCGCTTTGAATAGATGCCTTCTTTTTCATTGGATTTCCAAGTTATCTTTTGAAGATTGGTGAGGAATAAAATAGGCTGAAAGAGTGAATCTAATTTGTCCTCAATCTCAGTATAGGCATCCTCTGGCGACTTTGAAATGTGATTAAAAGGGAAGTAGAAAACTGTTTCACCTGCTGCCCTCTGGCCATTCAAGGATTCAATTTCATTGGGTACTATGTAGTTTTCCAGCTTGAAATTGAAATTATCATCATAAATGTGCGGAGACATGCTGTAAGCAAAAACCGCTTTGAAGCCTATTCCAAACTTTCCGATTTTTTGTTCATCAATCTTGGTTGAATTGCCAATGGAAGTAATGGCGTTTATATGGCCAAGGTTGCCAGTTTCTGAATCTTCATCTTCATTGTCCGGGTCTGATATAGAGAAGCGAACAGAGCCATTGTGCTTAAACCAAAGTCCGTCTTCTTCAAGGCGAAAATCAACCCAAGTGGCTTTTGTATCATCTGCGTTCTGCAGCAATTCATAAACGAAGTGGGCACTGTCGGAATACTTCTTAATTGCTGTTTCCCAAATACCACGGTACGCCTTTTTAAGCAAGACTTCCACGTCTCTTTGCTTAATATCCTGTAGCCTGGTTAAAAATTGTTTCTCTATTGCCATATCAAAACGGGTCAATGCTGGTTGTTTCAAACTTTCAAATCACTCACTGAGCCAACTACACGGTAATTCACATGATCTATTACTTCAAAGTGCTTCTCAGCACATGCTATTTTCAATCGCTCACTATCTCTTAGTAGGGTGCGGTCTTTTGCTGCTTTAGGGTCTTTGGTTTCAGCTATAAAGTAGATTTTGGTTTCTTCACCGTCCTCTTTCTTAATCAATGCCCAATCAGGATTGTAGGGACCAATTGGAGTTTTGACCACAAATGTTCTTGGAAGCTTTACATAGAAAAGTATATCATCCCTGCTTTCGCAATCTTCGGCAAACCTGCGTTCCGGTGAACTGAGGGAATCAATGGCCACATAGTTGTAAAGCGTTTTGGCTTGTTTCTTAACCTCTATCAGGTTTTCTAAATACTGCTCAATTTCTGCGGATTCGAACAACTTCATTTCATAGACCTGTCCGGCAATCTTTTCATATTGGATGCCATTGATCTTGATGCGGTCAAATTCATGTTTTATGATGCGTACCACGCTATCCATGAATAACTGAGGGTTGTTGAAGATTTCGCCCAATCGGTTTGAGTTCAATACGATTTGGGTAATGGTATCTCGGGTAAGCTCTGTTTTAGATTGGATATAAGCGATAAAATCAGGGATTTCATAATTAGTGTCTTTTACCATTTTCTCCTTTGAGCCTTTCTGCTCACCGCCTAATTCAATCAGCTTGCCTTTGGCATCTCTAACAAATTTTGCCACATTCTTTTCACGGTAGATTACAGGACGTTCGATAGGGGGCATTGCTTGCAATGCAGCCACACAATTTGCAATTAGCTCTTCGGTGCTGTAATCAACTTTATATTCTGTTTTGGCTCTTATTTTCTCCCAAAGCTCAAGGAATAGAGCATCCTCCATCCATTTGTCTTTGAGTTTTACGCTGGTTCTTGCTCTTGCATTTTTGATACGGCCTTCGAACTTCACGCCACAATCTTCCTCTATTTCCTTTTGTAAGGCTTTGGAGAATGATTCATAGGCTTCATTGGCAATGACAGTAAGCCTATTGATAGCACGGTCAAGATTTCTTGCTCCGGTTTGGTCAACGCATAAGCGGAGACCTCTTCCGATTTCCTGCCGTTTCTTTATATCCGACTTGGTTTCGTTAAGGGTACAGATTTGGAATACATTGGGATTGTCCCAACCTTCACGCAATGCGGAGTGACTGAATATGAATCGGAGAGGCACTTTTTCATCCAATAGCCTTTCCTTATCTCGCATGATTAGGTTGAAGGTATCATCATCAGCTTTGGTAGTTCGGGTTTCTTTGGTGTCTTTGTATTTACCTGCTTTATCCTGGCTGAAATATCCATCATGCACGTCTTTGGCTTTGAAGCTCAGTAACCCCCTGTAAGCAGGCATATTCTGCCATTTGGTATAGCTTTCTTCAAACCATTCGGCAAACTTCCCCTGTACGGTGTTTCCGCTATCATCATACTCACGATAATTGGCCACACGGTCGATAAAAAAGATTGATAAAACCTTGATTCCTTTGCCCTGCAACTCTTTCTCTTTCTTGAAGTGGTTCTCTACCGTGGCATCTACCATTTCCCTAAGTACCTGGTCGGTAAGACCTCCCACGGCTTGACCCTGATAGACAATTTGACCACTTGAAAACTCAATGAACTGATTGTCGGCATCTATCTCATTGACTACATAGCCGTCTTTGTATATGTCCCAATTTTTAGAAAGCTTGTAAAGATCATCCCCAACTTTTGCGGAAACCTGTTTCTTCTGTACGCCTGTTTTTTCATTGACAAATATTGAAACCTTGGCAGTTACCGACTTCTTAGCCATGCGGAAACCATCAACACTAATAAAGGCTCCTGAACTATCGTTTCGGGCCACAACGGAATCAACCTCAATTTGCTTTACCAAGCCTAAATCATAGGCCTTCACCGGGTCGAGCTTGTAGACCAGGTTGTAAAGGTTCTTGTGTGTTGCAGAATACCTCAGTGTAAATAGGGGATTGAGATTGGCAATAGCTCGCTTTCGAATATCGGTTTCCATATTCTGCGGCTCGTCTATAATCACAATCGGGTTTGATTTCTGGATGTACTCAATTGGCTTGATTCCTGTTTCTCTTACCTGATTGATGACATTGGCATCTTTGGTGAAGGAATCAATATTGATGACCAAAATTTGAATGGCGTTGCTCTTGGCAAAATTGCCCAAGTCTGTCAAACGGCCTGAATCATATACCTTGTAATCCGCAGGTTGATTTTCGTAGATTTCCTGAAAGTGGTCGAAGGTGATTTGGAGGGATTTGATAACTCCTTCACGGATAGCCACGGAAGGAACTACAATTACAAACTTCTTGAAGCCATATACCTTGTTGAGTTCGTAAATAGAACGGAGATACACATAGGTTTTGCCTGTTCCGGTTTCCATTTCTACAGAGTAGTTGGGAAACTCGGTAACTACTGATTTACCTTCCAGAACACCTTTTACAGATGCATCCTCATTGTACCAAAGCTTTTCAATGGCAGGTGATATTTCGTCTTCTCTTAGCTCATTTTCCTTCTGAACTTTATTGAGATTTGTTAGCAACTCTTCTTCCGTAAGTGCAAGATTGTTGCCCACACCTGCCTCGGTGAACGTAATACTGCCGCTATTGGTATTAGCCATAGAGAACTCAAAATCTGAATTGTTCAAAGGCTGTCCATCAAACAAGTCAATGACTGATTGAATGGCTTGAAGCTGGTATTCTTGGTTTTTATCGAACTGTAGTTTCACCTGCTATAAATTTTCAAATTCCTTTAATGTGATTATGCCATTATTCTCTATTGGCGGATTTTTCGAAAAATCAACCGAGAATATTTTTAGTCTATCTATCTTATCCTGAAAAGGAGTTTTGATTCTTTGGTTATAAAGAATTTTAAGCTTGATACCTGCTCTTTGGCAAAGATTGGAGAGCAATTGAAAATTCCTGTAGTCATCAGTGAATGGTTTCCATCTTTCTAAATCATAGTAAGAGCGTTTCAATTCATAAATAATTTCGGGATTTCCATCATTGTCAAGACGCCATAAGTCAATATCTGAAACAGTTAAATCAACACCTAAGCTTGATCTTTGCCAATTATGGTAAGCACTTGATGATTTGTCATTAAGATATTTTGCGGTTGCTGTTCTTGATACTGGAAGGCCTGTTGACTCAAAAATTCGCGATAGGCCGTCCATATTAACAGTTGTGTAATTAAAGCTCCCATTTGAAGTTATAACTGAATCAATTTCCGGAATGTCAAAAGCAAACCTTATGTAGCCCACTCTTAGACCTGCTTTTTTCCCAGTATATTCAAGTAGGGAGAATGCTTCTTTTTCTTGGTCGCTTGGAGGTTCTGGCAATTGAGAGTTTGGTACGCCTACAGCAAAAATTAATACTAAAGGCTGGCAAGATTTATTGCCATAAACAAGTTGCCAAGCATTACCTACTACGAACTTGTAGTGAGGTAATTTTGATTGAATCAAATGGTCATATATTGCATTGCTCTTGTAGTAATCCATATCATCAAAGTGTTTTGAACTCAATGCCGTTGTCTTGCAGTTTAAGCTGAGTGTTTGTTTTATTTCGATCGTCCTTATTGAATAGAGAGTCCAAACAGATAAAAACCGAAGGAGCTAATTCAATGATTTTAGCTTGTATTTCAGGCGTAAACTTGTCAAGACAGAATGCCATACGATGACCTTCAGTGAGATATATTATTTCGGATTTATCAAGTTCTACTTTCTCTATCTTTTCTGTCAATGGAAGACCACTTTTTAAAACAAGCTCCCATAGGATATTTATAGAGGCAGAATTTGATTTAATCGAATCGTTAAACATGGAGATTTGATTGAGAAGTTCTTCTTCACTCGAAATCATGTCGCCTCTCCATATTTTAAAATTGGAGGCAGTTAAAACGAAGCTGCGGAAGCCTATTGGCTTTTTGTTATTAAAATTCAGTTTTTGGGCTTGTGAAGCATTAGAGTTCGTAAAAACTCTTTTAATACGTTCAGTTGTAAGTTCTGCAATTGATACAAAACCCTTTTTGAACATATCTGAATCTTCATCAATTTTTTCGGGAAGTTGGACACAAATAAATCGTCTATTTCCGTTGTCTGATTTATTGCATTCAATAACCGCATGTGCTGTTGTTCCAGAACCTGCGAAAAAGTCTAATACAATATCAGAACTGTATGGTTTTGTAAATGCTTGAATAAGTGATTTAGTGAACTCAACTGGTTTTGGATTTTCAAATTCTAAGTCTAAGTTTCTGAGCAAACTGTCATCACTACCACCATAAAAAAGAATTGAGGGTAAGTTTTCAGACATATTTTCCTTCAATAAATACTTCCGTTGTGGTTGAACTGTATGGTCGGCTCCAAAGACTATTTCTCCTTTATCCAACAACTCTTTCATTGTAGAAGTAGGGAACCGCCAACCTCTTTGAGGGAGTGGGCAAGCTTTATTGGTTACTGGATGAATTAATGGAACAAAATAATCATCTGGTGCTTTCTTTTTATTTGGCCATGCCATTGAAACCAGCCTGTATACGTTTCCGTTTTCATCAATCTTATTATAGGCAGCTTCACCGCCAGATAATCCTTGCTTTTTTATCCAAGTATTAAATTGTGAATTAATTTCCTCTAAAGTGAATTTACGTTTGGCTTTGGTCAAGATTTCATCCGGCAGATTAAATTCTTTATGGACTTTCTTAACTTCCGCAGGAATGTCAATAGTATTAAGCAGCTTGTATAGTTCTGATGCCTTTTTGAGCATCCTTTCAGCATTCTTTTTCTTTCGTGATAAATCTGTTTCGGAAAGAAATTTTTCTTTGTTTTTAGCATAAACCAGAATTGATTCATGCTGATATGCAATACCCATTGCGTCACCCTTGGGATTGCCTTTATCCCAAATAATATTACCAATCAAATTATCCTCTCCAAAAATTTCATTTAATAAGAGTGAAAGGTTGGCTTGCTCATGCTCGTCTATATGAATCAATATAGCCCCATCTTCCTTGAGTAAGTTTCTCGCTAAAAATAGCCGTGGTAGCATCATGGAAAGCCAATTTGAGTGAAATTGGCCATTCTCTTTTCGATTAGGCCGAAATAGACCTTCTCTTGTCATGTAACCTTCCTCATCCTTCTCCCCAAGCTTTTTGAGGTACTCTTCTTTAGTTTCCGAGAAATTGTCTGGATAAATAAAACTATCTGAACCCGTGTTATACGGTGGATCTATTGAAATAAACTTTACTTTACCGTAATAAGATTTTTGCAATGCTTTAAGAACCTTGAGGTTCTCTCCTTCGATAAAGATATTTTCAGCATCATCCCAATTGACTGAACCATTAAAGTTTGGAGCCAATGTTTCAGTTGTAGGTATTTGAAGAACCTTATAAGCTTCGTTTTTGCCTGCCCAAGTAAGTTGATAACGATCTGTATCTGTACTAATGCTTTCCCCTAAGACTTGCTTGAGTTGCTCCACATTGATTTTGTCCTCGGTAAAGGCACCCGGAATGATTTCCTTCAATTTCGAGATAAGGTCTTCCGTAATATTCAAAGATTTGCCGTCCATGCTCATTTATTTCTCAGTGTTTTTAATCCAGTCAATTACTAAGCGAAGGGAATCTGAGGCGAATGCCTCATCCTTCACAAAATCAAAAATTTGGTTTGCTAACCAAAGCGAAAGCAGCTGCGTTTTATCCGTGTGGAGTAGTTCTGCCAACTGCTCTACTTGTTCACGCTTCGCCTTCCGCTCTCCACGCTCAATCTTGCTAAACATGGGAGTGTCTATCTCAAGATCGGCTGCCAATTGTCGCTGCAAAAGCCCCTGGCTTTCTCGCAGCTCTCTTATCCTCTCACCAAAGTGCATGACCTGTTAATTTATGACTTGTCAATATTTGGCTAATATAGGAAAACAAAAGAAATAAAAAATACTATAGACTGGATTTTTAAGATTCAGGATTTTGAGGAAATAGAGGAAACTAAGGATTATTCGTCCTTAGTTTCCTTAGAATCCTGAGTTTCCTCAAGTGAGGTGTTTATATACTGATCGTGTGCCTCATGGTGGATAAGGCCTGATTTCCCAAAGTTGGCAATGTAGCCTTCGGCTGTCTTTGCCGGAATGCTCATTGCTTTTGCTACTTCGAGGTACTTCTGTCGGTTGAAGGTATGTGGCAGGGCATACAGGAACTTCTCCTTCTTATTCATGCGAGTTGGCTTAGGCTCTTCTTGTGGAAGTTCTCCAAACACTTTGCTTGAATGCTTCACCAGTACTTTGACCATTGCAAGCGAAGCTTGAAAATCCCTTTCCTCACAAATCAGCTTCTTGGAAGTGTCACCTGTTTCCATGATCCGCAAAGCGGAGAATATCATGGAGATTCGGTAAGCAATCAAACCTAACCTCCTGATAGTAGCCATGTAATCCAAACCTTGGAGGTTCATGTACTTTTCCTGTATCTGGCCGAAGAAATGGTTGAATTGCTCCTGTTGGTCTGCTGTAAGGTGAAACTGGCGAGGTTCATCCTGCATGATGACTTTGTAGAGTTCATAGAAATCATTGCCCAGGGTTTCAAAGTAATCGTCCAATCCGTTATCCGTTTGACTGGCAAATACATTTTTCCATACCGGACGAACGTTCATGAAATAGAAGATGAAACGGCTGAATAAGCCGTTTTCAGCGTTGGGTATCAATGCCGAAACTTGTTTTGGCGTTCCTGAAAGGACAGTAGAAAGACAAGGGCTTTCAATGTCCACAAACTCACGGTCGGTTCTGCGATAATAGGAAATGGTTTCATGGTGAAAGGCTTTTCTAAAGCCATCACTGTAGTTTCCGTAATCGCTCTTGAAGGCATGGGCTAAGGTATCACCTTCGGTCTCGAATATCAGTCCTCTGCCATCACTATCCCCCAAAAGCTGATAAGCTCCCGTTGAACTGTTATTGGCCGGAATGAACAGCATTTTTTCAGGTGGTTTGGCTGGTTTCTCGATACCGTCTTCTTTTCCCTTCTTGGAGTTGTATTCTGCCATTTCCAATTCATAGTGCTGTTTGTGGAGCTTGGCTTGTTCCCTCAATTCTTTATGAATGGGATTAACCAACTGACGACAATGCACCAAGCGGCCTTTACCTGCGGATGCCTGAGCGGTAATGAACAAGAATAGATTGGGGAATACTCGTTTGCCATCATAGATGCCCGATACTTTGGTCAAACATGCACTGATAGCTCCGAGGGAACCGAGGAGAAGAATATCTCTTTCCTCATTAGATGTGGCAACCGCCACAACCTTCTGCAGAAATTCAGGAAGTTCAGGAAATAAGGAATCTGGAAAGGTTGGCATTTCTTCCGGTTCCTGATTTTCGGGCTGGTGGTATTCAGATTGACTACCATTCAGCTTTTCACTTTTGATAGTTCGCTGATCCTGTTTTTCTGTCCGTGGAGGAGCAATGTCAATTCCTGCATCTTTGGCGAGGTAGAAAAAGGTCTTCAGTGAAACGCCATGACCTTTAGATTTTAAGCAATTGTCAAATTGCTTGTCGCACTCCGGGGCGGAATAGTCGGGATAAAACTGGCTCACCCTATGAAACAGGGTGCGGCCATTTTCGCCAAACTCATCTGAGAAAGCAAAGCCGATATTTACCCAATCGCTGTAAGTGGAGGTAATATCTGTTCGGTTGGCCTCAATGCTTTGGATGATACGTTCTACTTCGTCTGGTTGAGAATCTGTATTGAAAGTTTGTTGCTCTGTAACTTTCGGTTGCGGGGTTGGCTGATTAAGCCAGTCCTGCGGATTGAATGTTTTTCTTTCCATGTCCTACAAGTATTTAGGATTGATGAATATTTCTGAATCATGTGGAAGGAAACAGGCTCTTGAAATGTCCTTCCCTGATTGGTCTATTTCGAGATGGTAGGTGTGGGAAACGTAGTTTGCCACTGCCTTGAAATAGTCCTGGTGTTTTGTCTGCGTCAAGTCGATTGGAATTACCCATTTGAGGCCATCACCTGAAGGAGATACAAACAGTAGCTCCGTTTCAAAGTAATGGTCGTTGAGTAGTGCCGTCTTAAGTGAAGGAATGTCCTGAATGTGGTCAAAATCGATTGTGAGCAAACCTGAATGTCTTTGAAGGTTTGCGTCATTTCTCTTTGAGAAAGTGCCTGAGAAGGTCACATAATCGAAATTTTGAGCCTTGTACTTTCTGGCTTCCTTCGGATCGGGAATGTTGCGGAGTGTACTTGTACACGAAGCAAATTCATTGCCTTTGATAAGGTTGTACACCTCAACCAAGGAGGCTTGCCGACTTGGTGTTACGTTGGTGACAGGCTTATTGAAATAGCTGAAAACTGGCGCAGCCGGTTTGACTATTTCAGGAAGAGCAACCGCAGGTTGCGAATCTGCCTGAGCGTAAAAACCTTGTTGCTTACCGATGCGCAAATGCAGGTCTTCATTCAGCTTGTCGAGAAGGGCTTGCCCTTCGAGGCTGAAATGTAGTGCAGCGAAATCAAAGACATTGCCTTGTGCAATGGCTTCTTCTGAATCGGTGTGTGTAGCACAACCGTCAACAACCTTTACCAACAATGTAGGCTTGTCTGCATTGAATGGGTTCTTCGCAGGTTTGCAGTCCCTTCCCGAAAGGGAAAGGACTGTTTCACCCGGATAGTACTGTCGCAGCACATAGGCGTAGATATTCAAGCCGTAGTGCGTTTTGTCGAGAATGGCTTTTCTACTTACCTCCATAGTGCTTTGATTTTGAAGGTGAGTAATTGGATTCCAGCAAGGCTTCTATATCAGAAACCTTGTAGTAGAATTTGCCATTGATTCGGCTGTAGGGAAGAACCCCACTATCCCGAAGGGATTGGAGGGTTCTTTTGCTGATGTGAAGCGTTTGCATCACTACCTGTCCATCAATCCATTCTTCGCTGAATTGCTCCAAGCGTGATTTGTGGAAGTTGAGGAGGTAGGCTTTGACTGTTTTAATGTCTTGAGTTAGCGTCAAGATCATATCCATTATCTCGTTCATAGCTTCACCCTCCCTTTCTTGATTAGGTAATCCGCTGCCCTTTGGTCTATTTCTTCCTGAGTGGAATTGCGATTGCGCAGCAACCAGCTTTCCAACTCGCTTCTTTTGAAATAGAGCTTCTTTCCATTGGGCTTGTAGTGCGGAATGCTCCCTGCACTTGTCAACTTGTACAAGTGAGATTGGGAAAGCTCCAGATACTGGCAAGCTTCATTGAAGTTTAAAACTTCCTTTGTGTAAATCCCCTGGCTCTCAATTAGGCGTTGGAGATTTTCAAGACGTTCAATTATTTCGTCCATCTTTAATTGTGTTAAGAATTAATGAATGGACTTCACCGGTAAAGCCATATTCGATTCCCGAATACAGTGCTAAATTAGAGTGGCTAATAGGGCATTATGAGTGCCGAATAGCAGGGGGAGTGTCGAGTGTCGAGTGTCGAGTGGGCTGAAAAAAAGAATAGCCCGCTTTTTTTGAAAAAGAGGGCTAAACAAAAACAGAAAAAAGATAATAGGAGTAAAGTGTCGAGCGGCTTATTTCAGCAATGAAATAGCGGATTCCAATAAATGGCCTGTTGACTTGGGAGCTTGATTTTTCCTGAGACCTTCATATTCGAAGAATGAGCCATCAGTTTTAATAAAGCATTTGCAAGCAACTTTCCATTGATTTTGCTTTAGGTCTGCAACCAGCTTGTGTTTAGTGTAAAGTAATTTTATGAAGTAATAGAACTCACTTACATTTCCTGTCCAGATAACAGGTGTTTTAATTTCGTCTCCTGAAAAGATCTTTCTGAAATTGGATAGCTGAGTTTCTTTGCTAATGAAATTGTTCTTTTTGAGACTGTCGCATAAATCAGTAAGCTTGTCTGGACTTGTGCTGAATTGCTTGTAGGTAAATGAATGAAATGAATTTACTGTTGGTTCGGGGTGGGACTTTTTAGTTGGTTCGTCCTTGGCTTCAACTTCAATGATTTGAATCTCGGTCAAAAAAACTTTTTGCGGTATTGGTTCAAGTAGTAGCTGGGTGTAAAAATCCTCTATCACCAACTTATCATCAATCCAAGTACTGAAAGCATCTTGGATTTCGAGGTAAAGCTGCATGTATGCAAGCTTTAGCAATTGAATGATATAGGTGTTGGCTTTGTGTGCCTGGTCAAACTCAATGGAAGCTTTATTGGGATCTATGAATGTCAAATCAAATTCCTTCTCTTTAATCAGCTTTCCAATGTCCTTTAAACGAGTCTTTAAACGCTTGTTCAAAGTATCTTCCAGCCAATAGCGGATGAGGTTTTCAGTATCATCTTCACTGATGAGGTTGTAGAGCCTTTCAACGTCCGTTTTGAGGGTGTTTAGAATCAGCTTTGAGTAGTACTTGGTTTTGTTGTCAAATGGCCTTTCAAATTTGATTTCATACCGGAATAGATAATCAGTGGAGGCTTCTTTCAGGGAACGGAACTTTGGAGCAAACTTTTCGTCCACGCTGTTTTTCTCTAACCAAGGGCGAAGCCCCTGGTAGAGAATGTCGTCAAGTATTTTGGTTTGATTGCTCATAGGTCAAGTTTGATTTTATTGGCTGCCTCTTTTTTCTTGTCGTCAATGATTTTCGCATAGACCTGGGTTGTTTTCAGTTCTCTATGGCCTAAGAGCTTTGAAACGGTGTAAATGTCTGTTCCGGCTGTAAGCTGTAATGTGGCATAAGTATGTCGGGCGCAATGAAAGGTTATCGTTTTAGATATTCCTGCCTTCATCATCCATTGCTGCAATTTCAGATTGTGCCATGCCGAGTATTTTAATCCTTTAAATACTCTCTCGTCTTTGTCTTGGCGTTCGCCAAGCAAGCCAACGGCTTGTTCTGAGATTGGGAGTGTTTCCGCGCCTTTGGTTTTCTTCTGTCTGAATCGGATGTAGTAGCCCCGATCATTTGAATGTTGCACTTCGGACCATACAAGTTTATTTATATCTGACCAGCGCAATCCGGTAAGGCAGGAAAAAATGAATGCTGTTTTTAGTTGCTCGATTTCACATTCTGTGTTCGCTGCTGCTTGCAGCTCTTCCAGTGTCAAAAACTCTCTTTCCGGTTCTCCTTGCTTGAAAGCTTCTACACCTTCGGAAGGATTGGTTGGAATGATGCCATCCTTTACCGCTTGTTTTAGTGCTGCCCTGAATTTGTTGAAGTATGAATATTTAGAATTTTGGGAAAGCTTTTTGGCACCATGGCCAATGGCTTTCTTATCGAGAAATTCTTTGAAGTCCTGGACAAACTGACGGTTCACAAATTCAAATGAAATATCCTGCGGCATGAACTTTTTAAAGTGTTTGATCATGCTATCCCAATTACCGTAATTTCCTGCACTATCTTGTCGTTTGTTGGCCAGCAACTGCAGATAAGCGGTAAAGCTTCCTTTCAGCTTCTCATTATCTCGAAAGCCATAAGTACCGTTTTGGATCTCAATTTGCCGTTGCGCCCGGATGGTTTCAGCCAATTGCTGGGTCTTCTTATTGATTTCCTTTTGCTCCTTTGTTTTGGGGTTTGGCTCTAAGTAGAGGTTTAGGTATTCTGTTTTGCGTTTGCCCTTGTTGTAGTAATCAAGGTAAAGGCTGGTCTTTCCGCCCTGGTTCCTTTGTCTGAGTGTTACTTTCATGCCTGAAACAGTTTATCGATTTCGGTTCTCTTGATGATTGTGCGCCTTCCAATCTTTGCAGCCTGGATTTTGCCGTCCTTTATCTGGCGATAAAGGGTCATACGACTTGCACCTATCAGTTTGCAGGTTTCGTCAATGCTCAGGAAGTCTTTGTACTTCAGCTGCTCGTGGTTGTACTCTATTCGTTGTACAACGATAGGGGCGACTTCCTGAATCTTGCCTTCCCGTTTGCGTTTCTTGTAATTCCTCGCAGCGCACTTGTGGCTACAGAATTTGGTTACTGTAGTTTTGGCGATGAAGGACTTTCCGCAATCCTGGCAAACTTTAGGTATTTCAATGTTGCTGCTCACGTGTTTCCTTTTGTGGGCTTGTTTCTGTCACTGGATGTATCTGATTGTATCAGTATGTATCCTGATGTAACATCATCTCGCCATTGCTCAAAAAATCTGTTGCTACCAACAAACTTGTTTCTAGTAACAACTGATTAGCAACAAATATACGGAAAAAAAGGGACAATTAGCAACAAACAAAGGAAGGAAAAACAGCCTAAATGATAGAAAAAGAATGGTTTAGCGTATGAAAGGAAAGTAACTTACTTCCCGATACAGAACTTGCTGAAAATATTCGCTAATAAATCATCGGTAGTGATTTCTCCTGTGATCTCACCAAGGTAATGTAGGCTTTGGCGAATGTCCATGGCGACAAAATCATTAGTCACTTGATTGTCTATGCCTTCGATAACAGCAGTTAAAGCATTTTTGGTCTGAAGTAGCGAATCGTAATGACGGATGTTGGTGACTACGGTATCGCCTTTTTTGAACTTATCGAGGTTGACGAGTTCGAGGATGCGCTCTTTCAATTTTTCTACTTGCTCAGGGTCTTTGGCCGAAAGAAACATCATATCGGGATGCTGCCCTTGAAGTGTTTCAATAAAAGTGGGGTCAGCTTTGTCGAGTTTATTGGCGAGCTTTAAAAAGGGCACGCCAGCGTTTTCAAGTAGGTTAATTTCTTTGTTCACTTCCACAATAGATGTATCTGCCAAATCGAAAAGATAGATGATCAGCGAGGCAGTTTTCATCTTCGCTTGTGTACGCTCTACGCCCATGGCTTCAATAACATCGGTAGTTTCACGTAAACCAGCCGTGTCAATAAAGCGGAAAGCGATGCCACCAATAATGATTTCGTCTTCAATAAAATCACGAGTGGTACCTGCAATGTCAGAGACAATGGCTTTTTCTTCGTTCAGTAGGGCATTCAGTAGGGTAGACTTGCCGGCATTGGGTTTACCTGCAATCACGGTCGGTACACCGTTTTTGATCACGTTGCCCAAATCAAAACTTTGAATCAGCGCATTGATCACTTTCAGAAGTCGGTTGACCAAGTTTGTTAAATCCTCGCGGCTGGCGAATTCTACATCTTCTTCCCCAAAATCGAGTTCAAGCTCAATCATGGATGCAAAGTGAATCAGCTCTTCGCGCAACCGTTTAATTTCATCAGAAAAACCACCACGCATTTGGCTAAGAGCAGTTTGGTGGGCCGCTTCCGAATCTGCATTGATCAAGTCGGCTACGGCTTCGGCTTGCGCCAAATCAAATTGGCCGTGCATAAAGGCGCGTTTGGTGAACTCTCCCGGTTTGGCTGGTCGCGCCCCTTTACGGATTAACAACTGAATAATCTGGCGTATAATATAACTCGATCCGTGGCAAGAAATCTCAATTACGTTCTCTTTGGTGAAGGATTTTGGCGCAATGAAAAGCGAGACAAGCACTTCATCAAGAATCTTCTCGCCATCGCGGATTGTGCCAAAATGAATCGTATGCGATTCTTGTTTTGTAAGGTCTTTTCCCTTAAAAACCGCATTGGTAATGCTTATGGCTTCTTTTCCAGATAAACGGATTACGCCAATGGCACCCACGCCTTGTGGTGTAGCCAATGCAATAATGGTGTCTTCATTTTGAGCTAGTGCGCGCATAGGGCAAAGGTAATGTAATTTGATAATTAGGTATGCTCAAGTTGACTTCAAAACAATCTCTTTCGGCAACCTCTCTATCTTCTATAGTATGTTGTGAATAGATTTAGCAAATAACTATGTTTGAGTGTCTGTTCAACAGTGAGTTTCATTTCCGTTTTTTCTTCGAAATGATCTCTTTATCAATTGTACGTTAATCAAGCTTCTGAAAGTAAGATGTTCTCCGCAACGGTGGGGGAAATAGTAATCGTTTTCTTACCGTCAATAGTTATGTCTACAGAGCCGTCAAACTCCATTCTGTCCACAATCTGTAATCTTGTACCGATGGAAATTCCCACTTTATCTAAATACTTTAAAAACGAAGCACTCGATCCATTAACACCTACCACAATACCAGCAGTACCTACTGGAAGTTGAGCTATTGGGTCTTTACGCTTTTCTATCAGCTGACCATTTTCATCAGGAATTGGGTCACCATGCGGATCGAATTTAGGGAATCCCAAAAACTCATCTAGTCGCTGAAAGAGTAGGGGAGATTTGATGTGCTCTAACTGTTCGGCCACTTCGTCCAATTGATCCCATTGAAAGTTGAGTTTTTCTACTAAAAACACTTTCCAAATTCTGTGTTGCCGAATGACATGCAGTGCTTTAATCTTTCCCTTTTCCGAAATATTTACACCTCGGTATTTTTGATAATCCACCATTCTCTTTTCAGAGAGTCGCTTAATCATGTCGCTTACGGAAGCGGGAGCCGTTTTCATTTCTTCTGCCAATGCGTTGGTGTTCACTGGACGCTTCCCAGCTTCTGAAAGATGGTAAATGGCCTTTAAATAATTCTCTTCTACAAAGCTTAACATAGGAGTGTTTGTGGCTATAGGTAAGGGCTGGTTATAGCGCAAATATAGCATTTAGATTGATCTAATAAAAATTTATGTACTAACTAAATTTAATAAAGACGTGTGTTTATAACTTATTTACAGGGGGTTGTATTTTTCGAAATTATTATTTCGATTAATCTAAAAATTTTAATCGCGAAATTGAGCTATGAAATCGAGTAGTTTAGATTCTTCACTTTCCCATAAACTAGATTTGGTATTTCCTTGGGTATAGAAGTTAGTATTCTTAATTAAAGCCAGTATCTCAATAGGGTTGAAATAATTAGGGTTTATTGGTATGGCAGCATTGAATTCATTACAGAATTTAACCCAAGTAGGGTTGTTCAAAAGAAGCATAGGAAGCTTATTGGCGGAGTATTCAAATAGGCGCGTCAGTATTTTGTCATCATTTATACCATTGTTTGGTTTTTTGAGCACAAAGCCAAAGTCTGCGATTTTGATTTCTTGAATAATCTGTTGGTGGGGAACAAGGAAGTCGCCTCCAATTAACTCTATGTAGTCTTTGTCCGAAATGGCTTCCTGAAGTTCTCTAAGGTCTTTTTTGAGAGCACAGTAGCCTATAATCCGCAGCCTTATGTTTGAATCAAGCTTATGAAGCTCATCAGTAATTTTAATGGCATCAAATACTCCGTTCGATGCTGAAATCGTCCCTGAATATAGCAAAACAGTGTTTTCTGAATTGGTTTTTAACTTATGCTCAGTTACTTCAACAGGCATAAACTTGTTTTCAATCACGATGGATTTATATCGAGGAACAAAGCTTAGTTGTTCAGTGTAAATTCTTTCTGCCATGATAAAACCATCAAAAAAAGGTTTAGTGATTAACTCTATTACTCTCACATAAGCTGCAATAAAAGGTCTGAGTATAGGATTGAAAACGTTAGTGTTCCGAATGTTTTTCACATAGTTTTCTCTCAAATCATAGATGATTCGACCACCAAATAATATTTTGTATATAGATGTAACTATCAGTAATTCATGGGTATTACATATTATTATTTTAGGCTTTACTTTAATATAAATTTTAAAGGTTTTGAACGGGTTTTTAACTCTATCGAAAGACATTCTTCCGAAAGGTCCGTGTGGGAAAAAGTGAATTGAATTGTGAGTTAACGTATTTTTTGAAGTAAAGCCTATGATATTAACCTCATATTCGTTTGTTTTCGCCAATGAAATACCAAACTTCTCGTACATGCGAGAATCGTCAATGGGCTTTAAAGCAGAAGCAATTAGAAGTTTGGTCTTGTTCATGAACATTCGAATTTATTGAAAATTTCTAATTACTAATGGAGGCATTAAAGAAGATCATTGAAGCGGCTTGGGACAACCGAGAATTATTAAAAGAGAAACAGACGGTTTTGGCCGTAAAAACGGTGATCGAAGATCTTGATCGTGGCGATATAAGAGTCGCTGAACCGACTGCAGATGGCTGGCAAGTGAATGAATGGATTAAGAAAGCAGTGATTCTGTATTTTCCATTACAAAAAATGCAAACAATTGAAGTTGGTCCATTCGAATTTCATGATAAAATAAGGTTGAAAACTGGCTATGCAAGCAAGGGAATCCGCGTAGTACCACATGCTGTAGCTCGCTATGGTGCATACATTAGCAGCGGTGTGGTGATGATGCCTTCTTATGTGAATATTGGAGCATATGTAGATGCGGGTACTATGGTTGATACTTGGGCTACAGTGGGCAGTTGTGCCCAAATTGGTAAAGACGTACACTTAAGTGGTGGAGTTGGTATAGGAGGGGTTCTAGAGCCTGTTCAGGCCGCACCAGTAATTATTGAAGATGGCGCCTTTATTGGCTCACGATGTATTGTAGTAGAAGGGGTGAGAGTTGGTAAAGAGGCTGTTTTAGGCGCAAACGTTACCTTAACCGGAAGCTCTAAAATTATAGATGTAACAGGCGAAAAACCAGTAGAGTATAAAGGGTATGTACCTGAAAGGTCTGTGGTAATTCCAGGCTCTTATGCAAAAGAGTTTCCTGCAGGAACCTATAATGTGCCTGCAGCTTTGATTATTGGTAAGAGAAAGGAGAGCACAGATAAAAAAACTTCTTTAAACGAAGCTTTACGCGAAAATAATGTTGCTGTGTAAAAATGAGAATATATTTCTCGTACTGAGAAAAAAATCAACAGAGTTAAATAAATAAACCACTGAATTTCAGTGGTTTATTTTTTGGTATCAGCTTTGTGTAATAACAAGTGTTGTTTTGAGTTGACCATATTATGGTTGGGTAGAGTGCTTTCACGCTACCTAAAGAAGGGCCCGAAGGCCCTTCTTCTGTTAAAAACATTGTTGTATTCGGTTTAAACAAATACTTTTGCAGCCTTTAAACCATTATTGGCTGAATCAATCTTAGACATTGTCTGAAACGGATTCATTCTTTAAAATCATTTATATCGTATTCAATGAAAAATCGCTTATCTCTTTTGGTTTTAGTTCTAATTGTTTTCTTGTTTTCTTGTAATGATGATGTTACTAGAAAGGGAGATCAGCTATACAATGAAGGGAATTTTAAAGAGGCGGTTGAGGCTTACTCTGAATATCTTAAAACCAATCCAAAAGATATTAAATCTCTTTATAATCGTGGAAGGGCATATGAAGAATTAAAGCAGTTAGAAAAGGCTAAAGCTGATTTTACAGCTGTTTTAGATGTTGATGGAGATAATCTGAATGCCAATTTAAGCATGGGTAAGCTCTGGTACAATCAAAAGGAATTCAACAAAGCGATCATATTTTTTGATAAAGTGATAGAGTTGGATGGTTTGCGTTCTGATGCGTACATGCTCAGAGGCCGAAGCTATCATCAAAAAGGCGACTTTGAGAAAGCCATGGAAAACTACAATCAGGCCATTAACTTTGATAATGACAACGCTGAAGCATTCCTTTACAGAGGAGCACTAAAGATTGCTCTAAATCAGACTAAAACGGCTTGTCAGGATTTTACTCGATCTAAAGCTTTAGGTTCTTCTGAGGCTTCTGAGGCATTGGCAAAGCACTGCCGTTAATTTTGAAATTATTCAGGTTAAAACCATTTCGAAGTCATTAAACTACTTTCTAGAGCGTTTTCCAGTTCGTCTGAAATGCCCGGAAAAAAGTCTAACCCAGTCAGTTGTTCAACACTGTCTATAGTGACTACGAATGACGAAAGTGGTGCTGAACTTGCTTCATTCTTCATTAAGAAGGCAATGGCTTTAATTTCTGGTTTTCTCATGTCCAGAATAATCTTGTAGTAATATTCAGGTACAGAAACTTGGTTCGAACCTATGGTTCTGTATTTCTTATTCAATACAGGACCTGTAACTACATAAATCTGATCGTTTTCAATCGCCCAAGTTCTTACTCGGTCTTCTAGTTTTTTCCAAATTCCGCGATTAAAAGATGGGTCTTGCGGACTCATATTGCTCATAAAAAAGGACTGGCTCAAGGCAAATTCACTATAGGAAAAATCGGCTGCTGGTGCTAAATGGCCTCGGTCATAACCACTTCCTTTGTAATCATTTAAGCTAGCTGAGCCTGTTTTTACTCTACTGTCTTCTCTAAAATCATCTTTTCTTTCAAAGGTGGTTTGTTTTAAACTATCGGCAAATAGGGTGTAGGCAACCCATACAGCTTGCTCATGTTCTTCGCTATAACGCAAAGTGTAATAAGGTCTTTCTATTATGGCCTGCGATGTTTCATAAGCTGGCCACGCAAAATCAAAGGCTTTGGTGAAGTAGAGGTCGTAAGTATCAAAATCTACTTTACTTTCTTCCTGCTTTGTAGGAGGGTTTTTTTCTGTTTTTGGAATTTCCTGTTTAGAATCAAGTTCTTCAGGTGATAAAACTGGAGTTACTTCTTCATCAAAAAACGAAGGAATTAGCTTTTCTTCTTTAATAGCCAGATAGCCATAGCCCAAGGCGATAAGGATGATAAGCCCTAAAGAGAATTTCCAAAGGCTAAAACCTCCTGATTTCCCTTTTCTTCCCGAAGTGGTTTTCTTTTTAGATGTACCTCTACTTGAAACTGCTGCCTTCCTTTTTGCCATGCCTTATCCAGATTTTCCGCAATGATAAAGATATTTTTCTTGAGCGGACTTTTTTTAATTCACTAAATTACTTTTCAACATATACCATTTATCCGCTGAATTGTTAAGACAAACTACAACCAATGCGTCATCTCGATAATCTTTCTTAATTTCAATTTTGAAAAAAGGACAGGCCGTAAGCTCAGTTTTTACGCTAACAACACCTTCCTTTTAAACAACGATCGTAAAAAATATACAATGCGAAAAATATCTATTCTGTTTGCTTTAGTTGCACTCATCATTGCTTCGCCATTAACGGCACAAACTGATAAAACCGAAAAGAAACTAATTCAGTATGTCGATACTCATAATGATGAATACTTGAACCTACTGAAAGAGTTGATCAACATCAATAGCGGCACCATGAATTTTGAAGGGGTGCGTCAGGTAGGCGATGTCTTGATGGAAAAGTTCAAGGCGCTGGGTATGGAAGTAGAATGGGTAGATGGATCGTCATTCAATCGTGCTGGCCATTTAGTAGCGCGTATTGAAGGTGGAAAAGGAAAGAAGATTTTAATGATCGGTCATTTAGATACCGTTTTCGAACCCGACAGTCCGAATCAGAAATGGTCTCAAGTAGATGAAAACGCCATCAAAGGCCCGGGCATTGCCGACATGAAAGGTGGCGATGTAATTATCCTTCAATCGCTGGCGGCTTTGCACAGTGTTGGTTTGTTGAAGGAGATGAACATTACCGTAGTGATGACAGGCGATGAAGAACTTTCAGGAAGTCCCCTTTCTGAATCTAAAAAGGCATTGATCGATGCAGCAAAATGGGCAGATGTAGCTTTGGGTTTTGAAAACGGAGACGGAAACCCTGCCACAGTAAACGTAGCCAGAAGAAGTTCTTCTGGATGGACATTAACAGTAACGGGTAATGCCTCGCATTCCTCACAAATTTTTAAGCCAAAAGTAGGAGCGGGTGCCATTTACGAAGCCTCTAGAATTCTCTATCAGTTTTATGATGAGTTAGCAGGAGAAGAATATTTAACCTTCAATCCTGGAATGATTGCAGGTGGAACTGAAGTGAGTTACAACAAGTCGGAAAATACTGGAACCGCTTTTGGAAAGAATAATGTAGTGTCGAAAGATGTAACGGTCACTGGCGATATTCGTGCCTTAACGCCAGAACAAATTACAAGAACCCAAGAAACCATGAAGCGAATTGTGGCCAATCATCTTCCAGGCACCAACGCTACAATCACTTTTGCTGAAGGTTATCCGCCTTTTGCACCAACCGAAGGAAATTATCAACTCATGAACTTGTTCAGCAAGGTGAGTCAAGATTTGGGTTTTGGAGAAGTAACAGCAGTAAACCCTGCCGATGCAGGTGCAGCTGATATTTCCTTTACTGCAGGTCATATCGAAATGGGAATTGATGCCATGGGAATGTCAGGCGCTGACGATCATACCATCAATGAAACTGGAGACCTTCGTGCTTTGCCAAAGCAGTCGAAAAGAGCAGCCGTTTTGATTTATAGGCTTTATAAAGGGGGGGATTTGAAAACGAAGAAATAGGCGATCTTCAGTTTTTAGCTTTTGGGAGCTTCAGAATAATATGACTGCTAAGTTTTACTTGGCAGACTTAGGTTTTAGTCGAACTAAGCCCAAAAATATTATACCAATACCAATGCCTAAAAGAGCTCCACCCAGAAAGTCTGATGTAGAAACAAAGTGTGTTATGAATTGACTAGCAACAATAACAGACATGCCCGCAACAATGAGTATAAGTGATTTCTTTTTCATTTGTTGATTCTGATTTAGAAGGACTGTTCTTTTAAAGTTTAATTCACTTGTTTTTGAATTTGAATAGACTCTTTGCCATTTGTAACCACTATCGAATAATCTCCTTTTTTGAGTCCTAATGTACAAGTATCAGTTTTACTTTCAATTTCAGTTATATCAATTGGTATTGCGTTATTAATGTCTTCCCCATTTTTAAATGCCAAAACCATTACAGGGAACTTCATTTCAAGATCCTTTAGTGCTATTGTTACATTTTGATTCTCATTTTCAAACAACCAACTTGGTCTATTATTAATGTATTCAGTGTTCGGGTGAAAAACAGCTATGTCTGTATATGCTTCCCCACGCTCATATTTGTAAGGTTTATTATTTTGATCAAGAATTACAGAAGATTCTTTTACCGCTAGAGCTTTTAAAAGCGGGTCATTATATTTCGGAACACCTTTTTCCGAGTATGCAACTTGATTAATCGTTAATGGATCAATTCCTGTATACTCTGCTAGGCGAGCAGCCATGGCTTTTTCCCAAGAAATATGAGTGCCTTCTAAAACATGGTCAAACCCACAATGAATCAAGAACTTTTCGTTGGGTTTTGAGTCTATTACTTCTTGAATATTCCTTGCTTGATCAATTTCCCGAGGTTTTCCATCTGCCTCACTATTTATGGTTTCATATGGGAAAATCGTATAACCAATTTCAATCGCTTCTCTTAGCAGGTTGCCAAATTGTGGGTCTTTTATATAGTAGCCAGTCTTTTGGATTGGGTATTTTCTAATATGATTTAACGAATCCAGGTTGTCTTTATAAGATAATGCCTCAAGCCCTAGATTTGAATAGCCTTGATCAAATAATTTTCTCAGTAATGACTTTGTGAAAACCCTATGGTGAGAATTATGATGAGCTTCGTTGATTATTACTACTTGGGTTTGTTTTGATTGCTCAACGATGAAGTCTATCGCATTTACCTTCCTATATTTATCATTTATGGAGTCTATTTGGCTTTGAGGAAAATTTCTTTCTCTGGCTCCCATTGCTAAATTCCATTGCTTTAGAGCATTTGTATAATCTCCCTTAGTGGCATAGTCTGATGCCGAAACTTGATACTTCCATGGCTCAGAACTTTCATTTAGCTCATTTTCGATTTCTGAATTAAATTTATACTCCGTTTTAAAATCAATTTTGCGTATTCTGCCTTCTTGATCATTACAGGAAGGAAAAAGAATTGAAACCACAGTAAGAATGAGTAAATGACTTTTCATAATTATTGTTTTAAACTTAGTATTACTGATAAATCAATGCTAATCTATTTTTATATAGGTTGACTTTAATTGTAAGCTGAAAAAATTAATCCGTCTCGTCAGCATCAAGCTGACTTCGTCCCATCAGTTTTACAATAAGGTCGGCATCTGGAATTTGAGCCAATATTACTCTGGCCAATACAATTAAAGGCACAGACAATAGCATTCCGGCAATTCCCCAAATATACCCCCAGATTACAAGCCCTAAAATAACGGCTACGGTATTCAAGGCCACTTTAGAGCCCATCATAAGCGGTTCTACAACATTACCCCAAACAAACTGTGTGGCAATCAGAAGCAAAATGAAAAACAGATAATTGGAACCATTGTCTATCTGAATAAGGCCTAACAGTACAGGAGGGATGGTGGCCATAATTGACCCAACAGTAGGAATAAAATTGAGCATAAAAGCCAAAAAACCCCAGAATAGCGCGAAGTCCACTCCAAAGCTCCAGCAAATAATTCCAAAGAAAGCCCCCGTGCTTAAACTGGTGAAAAACTTCACTTTCATATAACTGGCCACAGCATCTTTAATTTCTACAAAAGCCTTGAGTAAACGTTGTTTTCCAATGTCATCATCTCCCTCTAAATAGCTGATGTATTTTTCATACTTAACAATACTGCCCAAAACCGCCACCAAATAAATGGCTGAAAGCACAAGGTTGAATACGAAATTTCCCACTTCAGTGGCTACCATTCCCGAGGTGTTTAGCATCATTTCAGGAGAAAGAATTTGGTATAAAGTTTCGGTGAAATCGCGCTCTTTTAGGGCCGAAAAGCCCGGAATACTCTCGAATTGAATCACTAAGCTATTAAGCTTATTTCCAATCTGCGTTAAGAGTTTATCTTTCTGATCTACAATTTGTAAGCCCGTATCGAACACGATTAAGCCGACAAGAAATACAAAACCTAAAGTAAGTACCGTTATTACCGTAATGCTTAGCATGTAGGGCCAACCTTTTCTGTCCAGATAAGCAATAACAGGCTGTAGCAAAATGCCTATGAAAATGGCAAAGGTCAATGGAATTAGAAGTGCAGATAATTCTTTGATTACGAGCACTATGACGATGCCCATAAAAAGTAACAGTATGTTTTTAATCGTTACAATATTGTTATCGGGAAGCATATTACGGGATTTACCGAAAAGTACATAAAAATGAAGAATTGACCTGCCTTCATCGAAATTTTCATTCTCTTATAAGGTGGGCATGGGTTTATATATTAAATTTGTACATTGAATCAACTAAACTAATGCTTTTGGAATTCGAACAACCAATTGTCAGACTTGAAGAGAAACTTGCTGAAATGAAAGAGCTTGCTGAAAACAGTAAGGTCAACGTGAGCGAGGACATAAAATCTCTAGAAAAGAAAATCCAAACCCTCAAGGAGGAAACTTATAAGAACCTAACCAGATGGCAGAGAGTACAACTTTCCCGTCATCCAGATAGACCTTATACACTGGATTATATATATAGTATTACCGATGACTTTATCGAACTGTTTGGCGACCGAACGGTGAAAGATGATAAAGCAATGGTGGGCGGTTTGGGTACCGTTGATGGTCAAACAGTAATGTTTATTGGCCAACAAAAAGGTAGAAATACCAAACAACGCCAGATGCGTAATTTCGGTATGGCCAACCCCGAAGGCTATAGAAAAGCACTTCGCTTAATGAAGATGGCCGAGAAATTTAATATTCCCATTGTTACTTTGATTGACACTCCTGGCGCATATCCAGGTTTCGAGGCAGAAGAGCGAGGTCAAGGCGAAGCTATTGCTAGGAATATCAGAGATATGTTTATGCTTAAAGTGCCTGTCATCTGCATTATTATTGGTGAAGGTGCTTCGGGTGGAGCTTTGGGAATTGCCATAGGTGATAGAGTTTTGATGTTAGAAAATACTTGGTACTCTGTTATTTCTCCAGAATCATGTTCTTCTATTTTATGGAGAAGCTGGGACTATAAAGAGCAAGCTGCCGAGGCGTTGAAACTTACCGCTCAAGACATGAAGGGCTTTGGTTTAATTGACGGAATTATAAAAGAACCGCTTGGCGGAGCACACCGAAATATTCCGTGGATGTGTAACGAACTTAAAAAGAATATTCTGGAAGAACTTAAAGCGTTAAGCACCATGGATGCGAATGAGCGTATTGATTTACGTATTGAGAAGTTCTCTGACATGGGCTCAGTAATAGAATAAAAAACAAAAACATTCTGATTATAGAACCACAAGGCCAGCGCTTTGTGGTTCTTTTGTTTTTAGCTACTTTCAGTTGTAAATATTGTTTTATGGCTAAAAGTAAAATCAACTGGCGCAATCATTTTATCGAACTCTTGGTGGTGGTTATCGGCATAACGATTGCCTTTGCAATGGAGAATTGGGCCGAAAAAAGGCGTGACCGAGAGAGTCAAATTAATTATTTGACTTCGTTAAGGGATGATATTACCAATGATAATATAGAGTTGAAACATATTATGGATTCATCCAAAGTGCTTAATCGTAACATCGATTTCCTGATGCGCTATGTTTATGCGAGTGGGCCTTTAGAAGATTTAAAATATGGCCACATCACAAGTACTTATTCAGCACCTTATTTCAATGCAAAAGATGGAACTTATCATTCCCTCGTCAATTCTGGCTCTTTAGATTTGATCAGTAATTATAAGCTGAGGGCGTCTATTACAGATTTATACAATTTTCATTATGACGAAATTGCCAAAGCCGATGATTTTATTCATGACTTGGTCAATGGGCAAATCTATCCCTATATGATTGAAAATATTCAGTTTGGGACTGCTCAATTTGGTCAAAACGAGATTCTTGATGATAAGCCTTTAAAAAATAATAAGGTGAGAAACATGATTGGAAGCTATACCAACCTACTTAAAGAAAGAGAAGCGATTTACCGTTTAACTTCCGTTAAATGCGATAGCTTACTGATAGATATAAATGCTGAGTTGGTGAAATTGAAGTAGATGCTTTAAGCTTTGAACGAAAGAAAAAAAAGTACGACCTTTAAAAACGGTTCAAACCAAGATTTCAAGAATAAGGTAAAACAAACAACATGCAACTCAACCTCATCGAAGAATTTTTATTAATAGCCCTTGATGACGAAAAAGGTCAATTCGTTATCGACTCCACTCATTTGTACTTTGGCTTTGCAGGAGCTATTCTGCTAGAAATGGCACTTCGCGAAAAGATTGATGTATCAGGAGATAAGCTTAAGCTTATTCATGACGAATATGAAGTAGAAATGGTCATCAATAAAGTGATTGATCAGATTAAAAATTCAAAGCCTCGTAAACTCAAAAAGTGGATTGAGGTTCTGTCAAAACAGGCCAAAGAACTTAAAGAGGATACATTACTTGGGCTTCAGAATAAAGGTATTTTGCGGAAGGAAGAGCATAAGATTCTCTGGATTATTCCGAACAATAAATACCCAACCACCAACATTACACCTGAGAATAAGGTAAAGCAACGCCTGAGTGATGTAATGCTTCGCGGAGCAAAATCAGAAGCACGTGATGTAATGCTTTTGAGCTTAATTGATGTTTCAGATCTTACTAAAGAGGCTTTTCGTAATAAGGAAGAGTACAATGTGGTGAAGAAGAGGATCAAAGAAGTTACTCAGGATATTAAAATTAGCCAGAGCGTGAACAAAAGTATTCGGGAAATTCAGGCGGCCATTATGGTAGCCATGATGTCTGCAATTGTTGTGACTACTGTTACTACTTCATCCAATTAACCATTAAGGTAAATTTTCTATCTTTTAACTATGCAATCGCTGAAGTCCGAATTTCCGATTTTTGAGACTGCAAGAAAAGAGGGTAGGCCTCTGATTTTTTTAGACAATGCTTCCACCACCCAAAAGCCTCAATGCGTTATTGATGCTGTCTCTGGATTTTATGCCGGTTATTATGCGAATGTAGGCCGTGGTTTATATTGGCCGGCAACCGCTGCTTCTTTTAATTATGATCGAGCCCGTGAAAAGGTGAGAGCATTTATCGGAGCCTCTTCTAAAAAGGAAGTGATTTTTACTTCAGGAACCACTGATGCTGTTAATAAAGTAGTCAACACTTTTCTATTGCCACGGTTGGAACAAGGCGATGAAGTGCTGGTTTCAGAAATGGAGCACCATAGTAATTTCGTTCCTTGGCAACAAGCCTGTCAATCAAAAGGCGCGAAACTGAAAGTGATTCCGCTAGATGCAGGGCTGAATTTAGATCTAAGCAAGTTTGCTGCAATGTTGACTGACAAGGTGAAAATTCTGGCCATTACTGCCATTTCCAATACGCTGGGGATGAAGAATGATTTAAAGAGTATTATCAATTTAGCTCATCAACATAACATCAAGGTTTTTGTAGATGCCGCGCAACTGCCCCTTTCAGAAAAGATTAATGTTCAGAACATGGATTGTGACTTTCTGGCTTTTTCAGGACACAAGGTTTTTGGGCCAACAGGAATAGGTGTATTGTATGGAAAGCAAGTTTTGTTGCAAAAGATGTCTCCCTTGGCTTATGGTGGAGGAATGGTGCAGCAAGTGAGCGTAGATAAAACAATGATGGCCGATTTGCCAGCCAAACACGAAGCCGGAACGCCCAATATTGCAGGAACAATTGGTCTAGCAGCTGCGATTGACTTTATCAATTCAGTCGGAGTGGAGGAAATCGGTAGACACGGTGCTGAGTTGAGAAAATACGCGGTGAAGCGTTTATCAGAAATTGAAGGTTTAACACTCTTTGCAAAAGATGCTAAAAGTACTGCCATCCTTTCTTTTACGATGGAAGGAATTCATCCGCATGACATTGCCGCATTTTTAGCCGAAAAGGGCATTGCCGTTCGTGCGGGTCACCATTGCACGCATCCGTTAATGCAAAAACTTGACATTGCAGGGACGGTGAGGGTTTCTTTCAATATTTACAATTCTGAAGAAGAAGTGGATTTACTTAAAAATACCTTAGTCGAAATCAGAAGCTTCTTCCTATGAACGACCGTCTAAAAGCACTATACAAAACCCAAATATTGGCCCATGCCAAAAATCCTTTTAATGAAGGTGTTTTGGACGACTATACGCATAAACTTCAAGCTTATAATCCAGTGTGTGGCGACCAGTTTGACCTGTACTTAAAGTTCGAAGGAGATGTGATTCAGAATACTTCTTTTAAAGGTTATGGATGCGCTATTTCAAAGGCTTCAACTTCGGTACTCACAAAGCAACTGTTAGGGAAAAGCAAAAGCGAAGCAAAAGCATTGATTGAGCTGTTTTTGAAGCTCATAAATCCTGAGAATAGTGAATCACCCGAATCGTTAACTTCAGATGAAGAATTTTTGGCCTTTGCTTCCGCTCGCGAATTCCCAGAACGCCTAACCTGCGCCAACCTAGCCTGGGAAAAGCTGAAGGAGGTTTTATGAGGTTTAAGGTGATGAGTATCTCGCCCCTTCAGGGCTTTTCGAAGGACTTCGTCCTACATTATGGTATGTCGTCCTTTAAGGACTTGCTTCTGAAGTTACTGATGTTGTTCTCTTTTCATCTAGAATTTGCTGTGGGTTCTTATAGCGGAATTATTTGTTTGATAGCCATATTCAGCTCTTTCAGTGCTAAAGACTTTATATAGTTACTATTCCCGAAGGACTTCGTCCTCCGTTATGTTATGTCGTCCTTTCAGGACTTGCTTCTGAAGTTACTGATGTTGTTCTCTTTTCATCTAGAATTTGCTGTGGGTTCTTATAGCGGAATTATTTGTTTGATAGCCATATTCAGCTCTTTCAGTACTAAAGACTTTATATAGTTACTATTCCCGAAGGACTTCGTCCTACATTATGGTATGTCGTCCTTTCAGGACTTTTTCTTTCGTAACTATTAAAGTGGACTGGAATACACTCTCCTTTTAGGGTTGAGTAAATGAAAAACTCTTTAAATATGAACTTGATAGATTTTCCTGATCCCAAGCCCTGAAAGGGCGAGATACCATTGATGTAACCTAAATTTTAAGCCCTGTAGGGGCGAAATGTCATAAGAATGGGCGAGAAGCCCATTCGATTAATATAGACTAACACTCTCAGCCCTGTAAGGGCGTAATATTTAGGATTAAATAATTAGATAGGAATGTGTTCTAATGAAATTTTCTTTAAATTATTCTTATTATGAATATTAGAGTGAATTAATAATGGGGCAATCATTAGTTCAGAACTACATACATATAGTATTTAGCACGAAATATCGTCAGCACCTTATACACCCGCCTTATGAAGAGGAGCTACATAAATATTTGGCAGGCATTTGTAAAGAACTCGACTGTCCAGTTCTAAGGGTTGGTGGTTATACGGATCACGTCCACGTGTTGTGTAAACTCTCTAAGAATATTGCCTTATTCCTTTTAGTAAAGGAACTCAAAATGAACTCTTCCAAATGGATAAAAACGAGGCATGAAACCTTAAGTAACTTTTACTGGCAGAATGGTTACGGTGCTTTTTCGGTCAACCCTTCAGAGGTAGACAGGGTAATTAAATATATCGAAAATCAGCATGAACATCATAGAAGGAAGACTTTTCAGGAGGAGTACAGGGCCTTCCTTGTTAAGTACAGAGTAGATTTTGACGAAAGATATGTTTGGGATTGATACTTCTCCCCTTCAGGGCTGAGGGACTTATGTGGTTTATCATAATATCGAAGGACTACGTCCTCCGTTATATTATATAGCCCTTTCAGGGCATCTCTTCTAGAAATTTTTACAACTACTTCTTAAATGAAAACTGATTTGATGTGGTTTTTTCCCAGGATTTAGTCCTTTGCTATACTATGCTGTTCTTTCAGAACCTTTCTTTCTGTAAGTATTGGGATTCTAAATGTAATGTTCAGAGTTGTGAAACGTGTTCTTTTTGAACTTAAGTTCCATTCGATATGGATACAGCTTTTCTTGGGTATACGTATGCTTTGCTATCTATTCGGGGCAAAAGAAATGAAAATTAGTTAGGTGTGAATTTGATGAAGTGTGCCAGTCTCAAGCCCTGAAAGGGCGAAATATCTTAAGGATCGGCATAGCCCATCCTTGAATACAGCCATACCCACTAGCCCTGAAGGGGCGCTATGTTTAACTTTGCGTAGTTAAATCTTTGCCCGAAGTAGATGTTTGTTGCGATAAAGTCAATACAGTTTGGGTATCACCCAACCTTTCCCTATTTCGTCTAACATTTTAATTCATTTCAAGTTAACTTTGGAGCAAGCATAAAACGCATGGATTCAGCAGTAAGCGCAGTAAAGAAATATTGCAACAGCCTAGTAAAATACAGTCGAAGAAAAACCATTCCGGTTCAGGTGGGCAGCGTAACTATTGGTGGCGATCGCCCTATTGTGGTGCAGTCGATGACCACCATTGATACCATGGACACCATGGGTTCGGTGGAGCAAACTTTGCGCATGGTAGCTTCGGGTTGCGAGTTGGTGCGTATTACGGCCCCCAGCTTAAAAGAAGCCGAAAATCTTCGTGCTATTAAGGAAGAATTGAAAAAGCGTGGTTGTAATGTTCCACTTGTAGCCGACATCCATTTTACCCCAAATGCTGCAGAACTGGCGGCAAAAATTGTAGAAAAGGTAAGGGTGAACCCAGGCAACTATGCCGATAAAAAGAAATTCGAAAATATAGAATACACTGACGAAACTTATCAGGCGGAGCTGGACAGGATTCGTGAGCGTTTTACGCCTTTAGTAGAAATTTGTAAAGCGCATGGAACTGCCATGCGAATAGGCACTAATCACGGTTCACTTTCAGATAGAATCATGAGCCGTTATGGCGATACCGCCTTGGGTATGGTGGAATCGGCACTTGAGTTTTTGCGCATTTGCGAAGACTTGGAGTACTATAATATCGTGCTGTCTATGAAGTCCAGCAACACGCAAGTGATGGTAGAGGCCTATCGTTTGTTGGTACAGAAATTAGACGAAGAAGGCTTAAAACCTTATCCGCTACATTTGGGGGTTACCGAAGCAGGCGAAGCTGAAGACGGCCGAATCAAGTCCGCAGTGGGAATTGGTACTTTGTTAGAAGATGGGCTAGGAGACACTGTCCGTGTTTCGTTGACCGAAGAACCAGAGTTTGAAGCTCCTGTGGCGCAAAAGCTTGTCGATAGATATCATAACCGACATGAGCATAAAACCATAACCGAGATTGACGAAAACCCAATTGATCCGTTCTTGTATCACAAACGTCACTCGAGAGAAGTAGTAAATATTGGCGCTTCCAATGTGCCGCGTGTTATTGCCGATTTGAGTCAGTTTGAAGAAATTACCATTAAAGATTTAAAGAACGTTGGACACTTTTATTTGCCAGAACCCGATAAATGGCGAATGAATGACCAAGGTGCAGACTACGTTTATTCAGGCAATAAGGCAATTGATTTCATGCTGCCGAATGGATTGAAGGAATTGGTTGATTACCCGCAATGGAATGCCTTGGAAGATAAAACGAATCGTTACCCTGTTTTTACTTTCGATCAATTGGCCGAAGCAGAAAATGCTGATGATCAACTCAATTTCATTAGGTTGAAAGCCGATGAATTGTCGGAAGATATAATGACGGTGTTGGAGGCTTCTAACTTGGTTGTGATTTTGGAAACTGAGAATGAACATGCCATGCCTGCTTTGAGACGTTTCTTTTTCGAGTTGGTGAAAAGGAAGTTGTCAGTTCCGGTAATCGTATCGAGAAACTACACCGTTACTGATGCCGAAGAGTTTTTGATTCATGCGTCTACCGATTTTGGTGGTTTGTTGGTCGATGGATTTGGAGACGGTGTAATGCTTCAAGTAGATAAGCAGTCCGATAAGGAAACTCAACTGGCTGATTTAAAGTTGAAGAACGAGACAGGCTTTGGTATTTTACAAGCGGCTCGTACGCGAATGACCAAAACCGAATATATTTCTTGTCCGTCTTGCGGAAGAACCTTGTTCGATCTACAAGAAACCACGGCTATGATCCGAAAACGCACCGATCACTTGAAAGGAGTGAAAATCGGAATTATGGGTTGTATTGTAAATGGCCCAGGCGAAATGGCCGATGCTGATTACGGTTATGTGGGCTCGGGCAAAGGAAAGATTACCTTGTATAAAGGTCAGGAAGTAATGAAAAGGGGAGTAGCCTCTGAAAAGGCTGTGGACGAATTGATTGACATTATTCGCGAAGACGGCAAATGGTTAGAACCCGAATTGGTAGGTGCTGAACTTTAAAATAGAAATGTGATGAGTGAAGAAATTAAAAATGAAGAGCAAAGGGATTCAAAACTAACTGCCAAAGAAGCCTTTAATTTTGGTCCTGTTTTGGGATATTTTTTCAGAAAGAAAGATCCTTCGCGGCCTACCAATTTCAATATCAAGGCCATGCACACCATCAATAAAATTTCGATCATTATGTTTTTAATCGCAGTAATTGTGATAGTAAGCAGAGCGATTGGAAGGATGTAAGTATAGTCTTACCTAATTTTTTAAACTATGTACATTGATGAATTCAGAGAATATTGTATTGCAAAAAAGGGGGTAACTGAACACACTCCTTTTGGTCCAGATACCTTGGTTTTGAAAGTAATGGGCAAAATGTTTGCACTCACTGGCCTCGATGTATACGAATACATCAATTTAAAATGTGATCCTGAATACGCTGCCGAACTCAGAGAAAGAGAACCCGGAATTACCCCGGGCTGGCACATGAACAAAAAGCATTGGAATTCTGTAAAAACCGATGGTACAGTTTCAGAAAATCTACTAAAAGAACTGATAGATCACTCCTATAACCTTGTAGTGGAAGGTTTACCCAAGAAGGTTAAAGAAGAGTTCTTGAAGATGGACTAAGTCAAACTCGCTTTTTAGTTTCCTTTTAATTTCTTGAGTTGTGCTAAAGCATTTTCGTCTTCTGGGTTTATTTGGATAACCTTTTCAAAAGTAGAGATGGCCATTTCTTTTTGACCATTTTCAGCCAGAGCATTTCCATAACGATTAAGCACACTCGGAGTATAAGGATTAATGATTGTATTGAATTGTAATACCAACAACCCTTGTTCAACCCTGTTAGAACTCATTAAAACTCTGCCTAAAGTATGTAATTCGCCACTTTTGCCAACCAAGTGGTAGGCCTCATTAAGATGAGTATTCGCATCTTTATATATGTCTGTCATTGAATTTTGCTCGAATAAATCAAGCAAATAGGTAGCTGCTCTATAATTGGGTTCTGAAGGATAACCTAAGGCAATTTGGGCCAAGTCGGTTTTTAAATCATTGCGCGGAGTTTCTACAATTCTAGCATATTCTTCTCCATTATTCTTGAAAATGAAAGTAGGTACTCTGTGAATTTTCTTACCTTTTTCTTCTCCTTTTGGTCCTTGTTTGTATTTCTCTTCTCCATCATAAAGCGCAGTAAAAGAGAGTTGCTTTCGATCTAAACCCAATTCATCCCATAATTTCAGAAAACTCGGCACCCATTTTTGACTGTCACCACACCATGTGCCTAAGTAGATATCCACTTGAGTATTTTTCAAGGCTTTCTTCCATTTGTTATCGCCTTTTTCTACCGTGAATTCAGCATAATTTTTATTAAACCACTGCTGATAAACACTATCCTGCTGTAAGTATTCCACGGGGAATTTTCCAGCCAAATGACTTTGCCCTTCAGCGTTTTTATAAGTGGTGATTTCCTGAGCAGTAGCGTTAAAGATTAAAAAAGTGAGCAGGGCTGAAAAAAATGACTTCATGTTAAAAATGGTTGTATAATGTTTTGAAATATTTTGAGGAGAGCAATTTAATACAATCTAACTTTTGTGAATTCATTAAGCTGATTAAATAAAATTAAGGTAGGAGAAAATCTTATGATAAGGTTAGAATGTATTGAAGACGCGAATATCTACCTTTTTTAAAATAACTTTTGTCTAAACCATTTGCTTAGTTACCTTTGCTGTCGATGTTGAAAAACACACATATCGCTTCTATTACTGCACCACATGTGCATCATTTCCATCATCTCTCGTAAGAGAGATATATATAACACCCTACCCGGCAGGTTCTGTCGGCACATTCGATTCAATTTATTACCCATTTCAGTTTAGCAGTTCGCTTATGCTCGCTTTTCTGAAAAAAATCAAATCAATTTCTAAACATTTAGGGTTAGGTATGTTTTAAAATTTGATTTACCTGAACTCTACAAAATCATACAGATGAAAAATACTTTGCGCATAGCAGTACAAAAAAGTGGCCGATTAAGCGATGATTCCCTCGCATTAATTAAAGAATGTGGTATTAAAGTGAATAACGGCATGGGTAAGCTTAAGGCTGAAGCTTCAAATTTCCCTATGGAGTTTCTCTTTTTAAGGGATGACGATATTCCGGGTTACGTTCAAGATGGAATTGCAGATATTGGAATTGTAGGTGCTAACGAAGCTGAAGAAAAGGATAAGCAAGTGGATTGGGTGAAGAAGCTCGGCTTTTCAAAATGCCGCCTTTCTTTGGCCATCGATAAAGCAGAAACTTACAATGGAATTCAAGATTTTGAAGGCAAGAGCTTGGCCACTTCGTACCCGAAAATTTTAGGCGATTACCTCAAAGCGAATAACATCAATGCCGACATTCACGAAATTAGTGGTTCTGTAGAAATTGCCCCGAGCATTGGTTTGGCCTATGGAATTTGTGACATCGTTAGTTCTGGCTCTACCTTAATGAGCAATGGACTAAAAGAGGTAGAAGTAATTTTTAAGTCGGAAGCAGTAATGCTGGCCAACAAAAACCTTTCAGCGGAGAAAAAGGAAATCCTCGATCGACTTATTTTTAGAATTGATTCTGTACAGACAGCAAAAAACAATAAGTACATTTTGTTAAATGCGCCTAATAATTCTTTGGAGAGCATTATCAATATACTTCCTGGAATGAAAAGCCCAACGGTTTTGCCTTTGGCGACTGAGGGTTGGAGTTCTGTTCACTCTGTAATTCAAGAGGATGATTTTTGGGAGATTATTGAGGAACTCCGTAATGCAGGAGCGCAAGGAATTTTAGTGGTGCCAATTGAAAAAATGATTCTATGATTGTTTCCATTAACCCCAAAAGAGAAGAGTGGGAAGCTTTATTAAAGCGGCCTACTATGGAATTGGAAACCATTGAGGCCATAGTGAAGCCTGTAATGGAAGCAGTAAAAAACGAAGGGGATCAGGCTCTAATTGACTTTACCAAGAAGTTTGATGGGGTGGAAATCACCAATTTCGAAGTGTCTTCGGCTGAGGTTGATACTGCAGTAGACTTGGTGCCAGAAGAATTGAAAGCTGCTATTCGCATGGCAAAACAGAACATTGAGACTTTTCACGCTGCCCAAAAAGGGGAAGTATTGAAGGTTGAAACCATGCCCGGTGTGAATTGCTATCGCAAATCGGTAGCCATTGAAAAGGTTGGTTTGTACATCCCTGGAGGTACTGCGCCTTTATTTTCTACCGTTCTGATGTTGGCCGTTCCGGCTAAAATTGCAGGCTGTAAAGAAATTGTGTTATGTACGCCTCCAGATAAAAGCGGAAATGTAAATCCAGCCATTCTGTTTACGGCACAACTGGTGGGAGTGACCAAGATTTATAAAGTAGGTGGAGCACAAGCCATTGCGGCCTTAACTTTTGGAACCGCCACTATTCCGAAAGTGAATAAAATTTTTGGGCCAGGAAATCAGTTTGTTACAGCTGCCAAACAGCTTTCCACCAAATATGGATTGGCCATTGATATGCCTGCTGGCCCATCGGAAGTTGCAGTGTATGCAGATGAAACAGCCATTCCAGCTTTCGTAGCTGCGGATTTGCTCTCGCAAGCAGAACACGGTGCCGACTCTCAAGTGGTGTTGGTGGCTTCTTCTGACGAAATTGTTAATGCGGTTCAACAAGAAGTGCAAACGCAATTATTAGCTTTACCACGCGCAGAATTAGCTTCCAAGGCCTTGAAAAACAGTGTGTCAATTGTGTTAGAGAATAGAGATCAGGCCATTGATTTATTAAACGAATACGGAGCGGAGCACTTGATTCTATGTGTTGAGAAACCATGGGAAGTAGCGGATCAAATTATTAATGCAGGTTCTGTATTTATTGGGAATTATACGCCAGAATCGGCAGGAGATTATGCTTCAGGTACAAATCATACTTTGCCTACCAATGGCTATGCAAAAATGTACAGTGGTGTTTCTTTAGATAGTTATGTGAAGAAAATTACCTATCAGGAAATTACTGAAGAAGGACTTAAGAATTTAGGGCCTGTGGTAGAAATTATGGCCGAAGCTGAATTGCTTGAAGCACATAAGAATGCGGTTACTTTGAGACTTAAATCATTGAACAATGTTTGACGCGAATGCACTTTTAAGAACGCACTTGCAGAAGTTGGTGCCTTATTCGTCTGCCAGAGATGATTACAAGGGTAACGAAGGCGTCTTTTTGGATGCCAACGAAAACCCACTGGGTTCAATTACGGAAGAGGATTGGAATCGCTATCCTGATCCATACCAAAAGGAGTTGAAAACTAGAATTGCTCAAATCAAAGGGGTGAGGTCAGAAAATATCTTTTTAGGAAACGGTAGCGATGAACCTATAGATTTATTATTCCGAGCTTTCTGCGAGCCGGGAAAGGATAATGTGATCATCAATCCGCCTACTTACGGTATGTACAAGGTAAGTGCCGACATCAATAATGTAGAAGCACGCGAAGTACTGCTAACAGCCAATTATGATTTGGATGTGGAGGCAATTAAATCGGCCGTTGACGAAAACACGAAAATCATCTTTATCTGTTCCCCCAATAACCCAACAGGCAATGATGTTTCCTTGGATAAGATCGAAGAAGTATTGCGGTTTTTCAAAGGTATTGTTTTGGTAGATGAGGCTTATGTAGATTTTACAAGTAGACAGAGTTTTGCGCTGAGGCTTGAAGAATTCCCCAACTTGTTGGTGCTTCAAACTTTCAGTAAAGCTTGGGGTTTAGCGGCCCTAAGGTTAGGAATGGCTTTCGCTTCGGAAGAAATACTGGCCATTTTGAACAAAATTAAAGCACCTTATAACCTAAGTGGCTTAGTTCAAAAAACTGTTTTAAAAGCATTAGAAAACCTTGAGAAGAAGGATAGGATGGTGGATCAAATTTTGAAAAACCGAGAATCTTTAGGAGAAGCTTTAAAGCAAATCCCTATGATTAAAACGATTTTCCCTACGGATTCAAACTTCTTTTTAGTGAAATTAGAGAATGCTTCAGAAGTATATAAAAAGCTAATCGAACAGAAAATCATTCTGCGCGACCGTTCTAAAGTAGCGCTTTGCGAAGGCGGAATTAGAATTACTGTGGGCACTGAAAAAGAAAATGAATTGCTAATTGAAGCGCTCAAAAACTTAAATTAAACCCGTCATTGCGAGAAACGAACCATGCGAAAGCAATGGCTCGTGACGAAGCAATCTCACTGTACCTTATAAAGAGATTGCTTCATCACCTTTCTTCGCTATCGCAAGAAAGCCTCCTCGCATTGAAGAACAACATATTTAACCAAATGATGAAAAAAATACTCTTTATAGATCGTGACGGTACGATCATCGTTGAACCCAAAACCGACTTTCAAGTAGACTCTTTAGAAAAACTTGAGTTTTTACCAGGTGCTATTTCTAACCTCAGGAAAATTGCCGAGCAGCTAGACTATCTACTTGTGATGGTGACCAATCAAGATGGATTAGGGACGGAATCTTTCCCAGAAGAAACTTTTTGGCCAGCGCAGAATAAAATGCTCAAAACTCTTGAGGGTGAAGGGGTTGTTTTTGATGAAATTATCATCGACCGTACTTTTGCACACGAGAACGCACCAACGCGTAAACCTGGAACGGCTTTGCTTACTCAATTTACTAATGGTGATTATGATTTGGCAAATTCTTTTGTTTTGGGCGATAGGGAAACCGACATTCAATTGGCAGAAAACCTTGGGGCAAAGGCGATTTTTATTACTGAAGAACAAAACCCTAAAGCAGCATTAAGTACGAATAGTTGGGATGAGATTTTCAGGTTCTTGCAAATGCCTCAGAGAAAAGCAGAAGTACATCGTGTAACCAAAGAGACGGATATTCTCATTCAGTTAAATTTAGACGGAACAGGCCAATGCAATAATGAAACTGGTTTGGGCTTTTTCGATCACATGCTCGATCAATTGGGGAAACACTCTGGAGCAGACTTAACCGTAAAGGTGAAAGGTGACTTACATATTGATGAACATCATACTATTGAAGATACCGCTTTGGCTTTGGGTGAAGCTTATGCGTTAGCCATAGGAGATAAGAAGGGCTTAAACCGATATGGCTTTTTATTGCCAATGGATGAAGCTTTGGCTCAAGTGGCCATCGATTTCAGTGGAAGGCCCTGGTTGGTTTGGGAAGCTGAATTCAAGCGTGAAATGGTGGGCGATATGCCAACAGAAATGTTTATGCATTTCTTTAAATCCTTTTCCGATGCCGCCAAATGCAACCTAAATATTAAGGTAGAAGGCGATAATGAGCATCACAAAATCGAGTCTATTTTTAAAGCTTTTGCTAAGGCCATTAAAATGGCGGTAAAACGAAATGCAGATGAAATGGACATTCTGCCGAGTACCAAAGGTGTGCTTTAGGTTTGCTACAATTAATTACAACAGCCGAGAATTCTCGGTTGTTGTATGTTGATAAATACGCCTAATTGATCTCACATGAAATAAATGATTTCCTGGATTAGTAGAAAATTTTGTTATTTCGAGCGATGAAATTTCTAACGACTTTTTTTGCCTTGATATTGATAGGGCAAGTTCAAGCTCAAGATATGGATTGGTGGGATCGACTACATAATTATCCTAATGCCGCAGGCCCAGACCGACTCGATTATATTTCTATTTCGCCCGGTTATATGGGCCCCAATGCCCTCCGAATGCCTGTTTTGGGAAACGTGATTATTGACAATTATATCTCATTTGATATTCGCTACGAACACCATGTAGGGAATGGAGACATTACCGATAACGCCTTTTTGCAGTTCAATTTCCCCATTAAAAAAGATCGAGCCTTATTCTATGTAAATAGTATTCCAATCGAAAAATGGAATGTAGAAGCCTCAACACGAGATGAGCGCAGAATGACTGGTATTTCAGGAAAAGGAAAAACTACGGGAGATATTGCCTTTGGAGTTATTTACAAAATATTTGATGAAGACAAACTGGGGCCATTTAATTTTGCCATGCGTGCCCATTCAAAAACTACCACAGGCGGAAACTTGGCCAATGCCCGATATACCGATGCTGGAATGTTTTATTGGGAAGGCACATTCAGCAAGTCATTTTTCAGAAATGATGAATCTCGCTTTTTAGGTAAAATGATGTTAGGTTTTTACACTTTTCAAACCAACGTTAACCGTTTAATCAATGGTTCTACTGAAAGACAAAATGACGCTCCTTTATATGGCTTGGGTTTAGAATATCATCATTCAAAGTGGCAAATAGACACAGATTGGTCAAACTATCAAGGTTACCAAAAGCACCGCGATAACCCTTCTTTTCTTCGCTTTAATTTGACTAGGCAACTGAATGGCGGAGCCATAAGTTTAGGCTATCATCACGGTTTGAGGCAGTGGGATTGGGATACTTTTTCAATCAATTACAGAATTCATGTAAGCGAAATATTAGACTAGATTCTTGCGCAATTTAAGTCAGTAACCTTAACTGATATAAGTCATCTTTTTATCTAAGCGTCATCAGTCCTGATGCATTGTATTGCCTTTACCTTTGGTTTAAGAAAAAGGAAATATTATGGAATATACTACAGCCGAAAAGGCAGTTGAATTGATAAAATCAGGTGATAGGGTGTTTATTCACACCGCAGCAGCTACACCTCAAGCTTTGGTTCTAGCCATGACCAAGCGTTCGCATGAATTGCGCAATGTCGAAATATTTCATTTACATACAGAGGGCGAAGCTCCGTATGCTAAAAAGGAATTTGCGGATAGCTTTCATACCAACTCATTATTTGTTGCAGGAAATTGCAGAAATGCCATACATGAAGGGGATGCTGACTTTATTCCCTGCTTTTTAAGCGAAGTACCCATTATGTTCAGAAGAGGTGTGCTTCCTATTGATGTGGCCTTAATTCAAGTTTCACCACCCGATGCCCACGGTTTTACTTCTATGGGAGTTTCCGTAGACGCAAGTTTGGCTGCAGCTGAAAGTGCTAAAACGATAATCGCTCAAGTGAATCCTAATATGCCTCGAACCCATGGTGATGGAATGGTTCATATCAGAAACTTTGATGCGATGGTTTGGAGTGAAGAACCAATTTATGAAGCTAAAACACACCAATTAACAGATGCTGAGGTGAAAATTGGTGGTTATATCGCAGAAATGATTGAGGACGGTTCTACATTACAAATGGGAATAGGGTCAATACCCGATGCTGTTTTGGCTTCGCTAGGAAACCATAAAGATTTGGGAGTGCATACCGAAATGTTTTCCGATGGGGTTGTTCCTTTAATGGAGAGTGGCGTAATCAATAATAAGTACAAGAAGAAACATCCTTATGCATTGGTTTCTGGTTTTATGGTGGGTTCTAAAAAACTATATGATTTCGTAGACGATAACCCTTCCATCAGAATGCTGGATATTGAATACGTAAACGATACCCGTGTAATTAGGCAAAACCCCAAAGTAATTAGTATCAATAGTGCAATAGAAGTGGACCTCACGGGGCAGGTTTGTGCCGATAGTATTGGTACTAAAATTTATTCTGGAGTAGGTGGGCAAATGGATTTTATTCGTGGAGCCTCGCTTTCAGAGGGAGGAAAGCCAATTATCGCATTATCGTCTGTAACCAATAAAGGAGAAAGTAAAATTGCTTCTTTTCTAAAACCAGGAGCGGGTGTGGTTACCACAAGAGCCCACGTACACTATATTGTTACCGAATATGGTGTGGCTAACTTATATGGTAAATCATTAAGACAAAGGGCCAAGGCGCTAATCGATATCGCGCACCCAGATCATAGAGAACGTTTGGAGCGTGAGGCTTTTACACGATTTGTACATTTTTAAATACGTGCACAATGTAGAGTAAGGGTAATTTTTTTTCTAAGTGTTATTTGAACAAGACATTTTGAGGAGAAAATAGCTTCACATTAACTACCTTGAATTCCAGCTAAACGCTGGAATTCGTTTTTTTATGGTCATTCCGATTATGAACAAATCTTACTTAACACTCTTATTCTTTTTTATTTCTACTTCCGTTTTTAGCCAAAAAACCTTGAACGAATATTTTCAAGAAGGCCGTGCCGCCTATGAGGCCAAAGATTACAAGCTGTATTTAGAGGCCATGGAAACGATTGATGAAATTAGACCTAACAACCCAATGGTGGTTTATAATCTGGCGGGTGCTTATGCTTTGAATGGAAGGAAAATCAGAAGTATTCAAAAGCTCAATCAATTGCTATTGATGGACGCTACTTATGATTTCCAACAAAATGAAGATTTTGACAACATAAGAAGAAATAAAGGCTATGAAGAATTAATTGCCCTTCAAGCAAAATTGAATAGAGTAGAAGAGCATGATGAGGTTTTTAGAATTATAGATGCTGGTGAAATTCATCCTGAAAGCTTTGTAGTTATGGATAATGGCGATATTCTATTAGGAAGTATTCGCGAAAAGAAAATCATTCGGGTAGATCCCGATGGTAATAAAATTGATTTAGTGAAAACGGAATATGCCGTGTTGGGAATGCACATTGATTCGGCTAATGGATTGCTTTGGGCCGCAACCGCAGCCTTACCCGAAATGCTCGATTACAACCCAGCCGATAAAGGTAAAAGTTTGATTATGCAAATAGATCCAACTTCGGGCGAGGTAATTCAAGGTTTAGAATATGATGAAGGTACAACCATTGGTGATTTAGCAATTGACAAAGAATCCAGAATTTGGCTCTCTAATTCACTAGAACCTACTTTGGGTAGAGACAATACAGATACAACCGATTTTACTGGTGCTTTTATTAGAAAGCAATTCGACTTATCGAATGGTTTTTTCAACCTACAAGGTTTGGCTTTAAATGAAGACGAAAAGTATCTCTATTTGGCAGATTATATTACAGGAATTCATCGCATTGATACCGAAACGGATGATGTAGTAAAAGTCTTCGTTCCAGAAGAAATTTTGTTGAAAGGAATTGACGGATTGTATTACTATGAGAACAGTTTAATCGCCATCCACAATGGGGTGAAACCATATAGGGTAATGCAATATTTTTTAGATGAAACTGGCCAGTACATTTTGTTCGGAAGAGTGATTAATCAAGGAGGACCCTCATTAGGCGAACCCACTTTGGGACAAGTGAAAGATGGTTATTTCTACTATTTAGCCAACAGTCCATGGATTGCTTACAATGAAGACAGGGAACTTGATTTAAGCAAAGTAAAGCCCATTGAAATTAGAAGGATTAAGCTGAACTGATAAGAATTAGAAGGAGGGTTGTCGTCATCAACAAACACTAAAATTTGTCCCGTCCTAAATAAGCGATAC